>CAYVMP010000001.1:0-6876 GCA_964452635.1 uncultured Candidatus Saccharibacteria bacterium
ACCGTATAGGGACTGGTAGACCCAAAGAAGACCCGTACCGTCTCAGAAAATATCATGCAATGATTGATGAGGCATTACGCGACCCAATATCAGTTGGAATGTTAAAAATTGATGGCAAAAGAATTATGGATGTTACACATGTAACACCCGGACCAAAAATAGGGTACACACTTCATGCACTTCTTGAGGAGGTTTTAGACGATCCGACCAAAAACACAGAGGAATACCTTGAAAAACGAGCAGGGGAACTTATTACTCTGCCAGAAAACGAATTAAAAACTCTTGGTGAACAAGGGAAATCAACCAAAGAGGAGATCGATGAGCAAGAAGTAAAGAAGATTCGAAGTAAACACTGGGTAAAGTAGAAAAAAAATAATTTTCATCATAAAAAAACCGCTCAATCGAGAGCGACATTTCACAACGTCAACCCGAGAGCGGTTTGGGAAAGAACCATTCAGTCCTAGGGAGAGAGAAGTAATAACACAATCTCAAAAAAATAAATATATAGTGCAGATTTGCTTATCTTCTCAACTCGAGAACCAAGTGGCCTTTCAATAGAGGGTCCGGCCGAACCCAAAAGAAAGGAACATCACCTGCCGTGTTGAATTACGACACATATCGACATTAGTTAAGTAAATCCAGACACATGTCGTAATTCAATCCACAGCTCTATTGTGTAAAGAACAATTGTCAGAGGTCAGTCCGGGTTTTATCGGACATATCACTAACGTTCTGAAATAAATATATCACGTGTAAAAGTCATGTAAAGGACTATGCTGTGGATAACTTGTCTTATATAAAAATATTTTTATATTTCTATGTCCAATTGAATAGGGCAGTGGTCGGATCCAAAAACATCATTACAAATAAGGCTTTTTTTGACACTCGGTACAAAATTGTCAGTTACAAAAAAATAATCTATTCTCCATCCAATATTTCTCTCACGTGCATTTCTCCATGGAGTCCACCACGTGTAGTTTCCATTACCTTTGGTGAACAATCTAAATGTATCAACAAATCCCGAGTGTATGATTCTGTCCACACCCGCTCGCTCTTCGACTGTAAAACCATGTTCACCTTCATTTTGTTTTGGATTTGCTAGATCGTCTGCTGTATGAGCAACATTCAAATCACCACAAAAAACTACTGGTTTTTTCTGTTTGAGACGAAGTGTATACTCTAAAAAAGCAGGGTCCCATTTCTCATGACGAAGTGTGAGTCGGGATAAATCTTGTTTTGAATTCGGTGTATACACATTCACAAGGAAAAAATCTTTGAATTCTGCCGTAATCACTCGTCCTTCAGTATTTGGGTCACCATACACATCATCAGAAAATGTATATTTCTGGCAAATATCTTCTGGTAATCCAATAATTACATTGAGGGGTTTGCTTTTAGTAAAAATAGCCGTGCCACTATAGCCATTTTTGACAGCAGAATTCCAATATTCTTCATATTCCGGCAAATCAATGTCGTTTTGATCATTTCGTGATTTCACCTCCTGAAGGCAAAGCACATCTGGCGTATATTTCTCAATAAAAGGCACAAATAAGCCTTTTCTGTGCACCGCCCGTAATCCATTCACATTCCAAGATATAATTCGCATCTACTAATCATAGTAGAGATATAGAAAATATCCAAGGATTATTTCTTATTATGGAACTTTTTGTGAACCTCTTTGAGATGTTTGTCTGTCACATGGGTATAGATCTGAGTTGTACCTATGTTTGCATGACCCAAAAGCATTTGCACAGAGCGCAGATCAGCGCCATTTTGTAATAAATCTGTTGCAAAACTATGACGAAGCACGTGGGGAGTTACTTTCTTAGAAATTCCGGCCTTAGTTGCATAATGTTTTACGATACGTTCAATTGAGCGGGGAGTCAGTCGAAGATCAGTTTTATTATTTTTCTGTTTATTTTTGACCATTTTACCTTTTTCTTCTACTTCACGTTTTTTATTCTCAATGCCTGCTGGACCAGCGACTTGCGCAAAAAGCGCGTCATCCATATCTACGCGTTTATTAAGATATGCTCGAATAGCTTGTTTTGCTTGATCTGAAAGGAACACAACCCTGACTTTTTCACCCTTACCACGAATAGAAAATTCATCTGCCTTGAGATCCAAATCCCTCGAGAGGGAACAGAGTTCTGATACACGCAATCCTGTTGAGAAAAATAACTCTAGGATGGCTTTATCGCGGAGCATTTTTAATTCTCGATTTCGCCTTTCACTGTCTGTCTTTGGTGCACTCCCAGCATATTCATTTTGACTCTGAAGTAGTGGGGCATTAAGGAGTCGGGTCAAATCAGCACCTGAAATCAAATCGAGCGACCGCTCAGAAACCTTTGCAAGCTCTATTTTATCTGGTGCCATCGTTTCCACATCGCGTTTACGCATGTATTTAAGAAAAGAACGAAGGGCAATAAGATAGTAGTTCTGGGTTCTTTTTTTGAGTGTGTCTCCTTGTGGTACTACTTTTCTCTGTGAATCACCACCACCGCGAGCACTCTGACGGTTAAGCCAGAGTCGGTACTCTCGAACCAAACTATCATTAATCTGTTTCGGGGCATCAGTTTTTGCATAATCCAAAAAACGAGAGAGGTAGTGGTCGTAGTTTCGAACAGTAAGTAGTGATCGGCCTTTTTCTATTTCAATATATTCCAAAAACTCATTTTTGAGTTGTTTGAGTGATGACATACACATAAGTATACCTTGTATGTCGCAAAATATTAAGAGTCAGTCAAGCCAAAAAGTGTGGCTCTAGTGAGCCTTGCAATTTATAGACATGTATGATATCCTATGTGAACAATGCTTACAAAGACAAAAAAGGCCAAAATAATTAAAGAAACTCAGGTTCACGTTAGTGACACTGGTTCTCCAGAGGTGCAGATTGCTATCTTGAGCAAGCGTATCGACGAACTTGCTTCTCATTTGAAGAAAAATGCAAAAGACAACCACTCACGACGTGGACTCCTTGCTATGGTTGCCGATCGAAAGGCACACATGAAGTATTTGGAAAAGAAATATCCAAAACGATACTCCTCTCTCATCAAAAAACTTGGTTTAAAGAAATAGTCTTAAAAAAGCAAACTGAAAGGTTTGTTTTTTTAATATAGTGAGGTTATGCTGTGAGCTTTTATTTTTAAAATACTATATACTTAATACATATGTCAGTCATAAAACACAAAAACCAACGCGTAGGTATTTTTATTGATACACAAAACCTATACCATTGCGCAAAAAACATTTATCATGCAAAAGTTAATTTCGATCAGGTAGTAAAAGATGGACTGCTTGGACGATCACTCATTCGTGCGGTCGCATACGTCATCACGACTGAATCGGGGGAGGAGAAAAGTTTCTTCGAAGCACTCGAAAAAATTGGCATTGAAACAAAGACAAAAAACCTACAGATTTTCTCTGGGGGAGCAAAGAAGGCAGACTGGGATGTTGGTCTTGCCGTAGACGCAATCAAACTTGCACCAAAACTCGACGCGGTCATTCTCGTGTCAGGGGATGGAGACTTCGTACCACTCGTTGAATATCTCAAAGTAAATGAAGGGTGTCAGGTGGAAGTCATGTCATTTGGCAAATCATCATCTGCGAAACTTATCGAAGCTGCAGATGATTTCATTGACCTCGATGACAATCCTCGAAAATATCTCATTGGGTACAACTCAGGTCCAAAGCGCACTATGCGACGGGCTCCACATATTTCAAGAGAAAACCCTGAAAGAGAGAGTTTGGAATAGTATTTATTTTTGTGCGCAGTTGATTTCTAAATAAATACCATGATATACTCACAGTGTCCCTTTTGGGGCACTTCGTGTATTAGCACACAACAGAGCGCTGGCCTCGCAACCGGCGCTCTTTTTTATACACAGATTCCACAACACTGACGCATTTGGTACAATGAGAGGACATGAATCCCGAAGAATTATCAAAAAAAAGTCCTTTGGAACTTGATGAATCGAAAGTGGAAAACACGCCACCAACACCAGAGAAAAAATATTCATCAACCACACTCAAACCACTTCGAACATATCAAGGTGATGTAGAGTCTATTATTGGTTCCCAGAAAACATCTGCAGTAACTATTGCTGTAGCGGAGCAGAAAAGAAGGGAAGAAAAGAGAGTGATCAATCCCGAGCCCATTGAGCATCCAGTAACTTCATTTTTTGTTGAGCTAAAAAACAAATCATTTTTAATATTAAGTATTCTTTTGCTCTGTAGCGCTATAGGAGGGGTTATTTTTGTGTTCTATATGCAAACCGCCCCCGTTGTCATTCCACAGAAAAATACACTCATTACTGCATCAAAAGAAATATCCATACCTACCGATAATCGCGCGGGGACAGATATTGTAAACGAGATTATCCAACAAAAAAACTCTCTTGATGGTCATTTAAATTCAATTACCCATGTAAATTTTACCACCGCAGGTACAGATGCAGATGTTCAGACACTTGTAGCACTCATTGCGCCACGTATTCCACCGTCACTCGTTCGATCACTTGATGCAAAATACATGTTTGGATTTTTTTCTTCTGATAAAAACTATCCATTCATACTTCTCACAACAAACGACTACGGATCAAGCTGGAGTGGAATGCTTGCGTGGGAGAGTGGTATGAACAAAGACTTCGGACAGCTGTTTAACATTCAAAATGATGGTCACTCATCTATTTTTACTGATGAAACAATACAAAACAAAGATTTACGAATTATCCAAGACATAAACAAAAAAACAGTGCTTTTGTACTCATTTATTGATAAAAACACAATACTCATCACAAGCAACGAAACTGTGTTCTCATCCATTCTCGGGAAATTCATCGAAGGAAAAATTGTGAGATAGTATGGACAAAAATAAAACCCTGACATACACTTATACCTATGAACACAACACATTTTAAAACAGCACTCGAAGTAGAGAAACAAAAATTGGAAGCAGAACTCAGTACTGTGGGACGAAAAAACCCTACAAACTCAGCAGATTGGGAAGCGGTTGAGCCGGAAAATGGGCGAGATCGTGCAGACGAAACTGAAGTTGCTGACGGAATTGAAAATTTCGAAAACAATGCTGGTATTGTACACCAACTCGAAATACAACTTACTGCTGTTACAAAAGCACTCGAGAGAATAGACGCAGGAACATATGGCACATGTGAAGTCTGTGGCAAGGAAATCGAACACGACCGACTTGAAGCAGAACCGGCAGCATCTACCTGCACAGACCATATGAAATAATACATCAACATGAGCATTTCTAAGATATACAGTGCTCAGTCAAATCTCCTTAATGCACAGATTATAGATATTGAAGTGGATCTCTCAAAAGGGCTCCACTCTTTTTCTATTGTAGGACTCGCAAATAAATCAGTGGATGAGTCGAAAGACAGAGTGGGTGCTGCAATAAAAAACTCTGGATTCAAATCACCTAAGAATAAAAACCAAAAGATCGTTGTGTCTCTCGCTCCAGCAGACGTGAAAAAGGAAGGACCATTGTTTGATTTACCAATTGCAATCGCATATCTTCTCGCATCAGATGATGTTCGAGCAGAAACTGCTGGAAAAATTTTCATAGGCGAACTATCACTCGATGGCACACTTCGACCAGTTAAGGGAGTACTCCCGATCACTCAAAAAGCAAAAAATGATGGTTTCAGTGAAATATTTTTACCACTAGAAAATGCTCTTGAAGCATCAGTTATCGAGGGAATCACAATATACCCAGCACATACTCTCATGGAGGTGATACGACACATCAATACAAAGAAAACCACCGATGATGGTTCGGGGAAGGAAGTAATTGATACTGTATACATTGAGGAGTATATAAAACCTCAGGAAGAAAAAGTTGAGCCGGAAATAGATATTGATTTTGCAGATGTAAAAGGCCAAGAATCTGCAAAACGTGGTTTAGAAATCGCTGCAGCTGGAGGACACAACATAATCATGTATGGACCTCCCGGCACAGGGAAGACGATGCTTGCTCGTGCATTTACCCACCTACTCCCTGCACTATCATTTGATGATATGCTCGAGGTTACATCTATTTATTCTATTGGAGGGCATTTATCACAGGGAACTGTGTACACCCAGAACTCACACACTTCGCGCCCACTCATCGAACATCCTCCGTTTCGTGCACCACACCACACAGCGTCATATGTATCTCTCGTTGGTGGTGGATCAAATCTCATGCCCGGAGAAGTGACGCTTGCACACAAAGGTGTACTATTTCTCGATGAGTTTCCGGAATTTGATACCAAAGTACTCGAAACACTTCGCCAACCACTTGAAGATCAAGTGGTGACTGTGTCGAGAGCAAAGGGAAGTGTAAAATATCCAGCACACTTCATACTCGTTGCAACCATGAACCCTTGTCCATGTGGAAACTACGGAGTAAAGGGTAAAGAATGCACATGTAATGCCCAGAGTATTGAGCGATACAAAAGAAAACTTTCTGGACCTATCGTTGACCGAATCGACCTGTGGGTAGAGGTATCGAAAATCGAACACGAAAAATTGACTGATGCTCGCGGATTACACGAACCAACAGCACAGATTAAAGAGAGGGTACTGAATGCACGAAAAGTTCAAGTGCAGAGGTATAGTAACGCTCGTTTGAATATCAAAACAAATGCTGAACTCTCACCTAAAAATCTCATTGCACACATCACACTGTCAGATGGAGTCAAAGAACTCCTCAATAAATCTGCAAAAAATCTTGACCTCTCAGCACGTGCATATCATCGCATTATCAAACTCGCACAGACCATTGCCGATCTTGAGGGAACACCGACTATCGGAGAACATCACATCCTCGAAGCACTCCAGTACCGACCAAAGAAATACCAAGCAATTTAA
>CAYVMP010000001.1:6886-63190 GCA_964452635.1 uncultured Candidatus Saccharibacteria bacterium
GAGCACCACGAACTTCGAAGTGGAGATGGACACCTGTTGATTTACCGGATGTTCCCATGTATCCGATTACTTGGCCTTGTGTGACCATATCTCCGACAGATACAGCTGTGCCACTGAGGTGACCATAGAGCGTTTGTGTGCCATTGTCGTGTTTGATTACGATATACGAACCATATCCTCCATTCCATCCAGAGTTTTTAGAAATGATGACTTGTCCCCCAGCTGATGCAAGAATGTTTGATCCGTATGCTGACGCAAGGTCAACACCATTGTGCCCGTGAATTCCTTGAGTTTTAATACCTCCAATGATTGGTCGCATATAGTAGCCATTGTAGACAGGAACCGATGAACCCTTAACTCCAACACCGGCAGACGAGCCCTTAGTTCCACTACTTGATGGGGTTGAAGACAATTCTCCGTCAGGAATGATGACCACATCACCAACTATTAATTTTTCACCCTTTGATAGGTTGTTATATTGAATAATTTCATCAATATCACCCTTGTGTAACTTCGCAATACTTTGAAGGGTTTCGCCTGACTTCACAGTATGTTGTATTCCTGAAATAGGGAGAATAACAAGGGTTTGCCCAGGAGTAATCGTGTTACCTTTAATATCATTGCCCCACCTAATTGTATTCACACTGACACCAAACATTTTTGCAATAGCCGGAAGTGTATCACCCTGCCTAACAACATAAATACTGATTTGAGTGTCGTCTATTGTGTGTTCAGGTGCATCTGGGGCTATGGTTTGTAACTCTGTAGAGAGGGATGTTCCACCAACTATTGCCAAATCGCTTTTAGGTGAGCGGAGAGACTGTCCGATAGGTGAGTGTACTGATTCAAGAAGAGCTATGTTTTGGGAATTAAATGTGCTTTGATCGACAACAACCTCAGATGAGCTAAAGATATTTGATAAATACGTCAAAACACCCGCATGAACCGAAAGCGGTATAATAAGCAAAAGAACAAGCAAAAAAATCTCAGAGTAATGAGAATTTTTTTCTATGTTCACCATCGTATCTTCTGATCCCACCTCCGCTTTCGCTCGAGTGTTTTTTAGACCAGATTGATTCGCTGGATCATGTTCAGTACCTATAATATGCTTAAAGTTAACCTATATTCTGAAATATCTGAATATTATGGCTCTGTTGAGCCATAATGAAAAACCTTTCCGTATAGCCCCATTATATAGGAGTAGGCTAATAGGTCAACCACCCTATACACATTCAAAATGCAATCTCCATGATATACTTTCGAAATGAATTATTTGGAATCTCTTAACACAGAGCAAAGAAAGGCTGTTCTTACCACACAAGGTCCAGTATTAATCATCGCAGGGGCTGGTGCAGGCAAGACAAAAACCCTTACACACCGAATATTTCACCTCATGCAAACGGGAGTAGCACCAGAAAATATACTCGCAATAACATTTACAAACAAGGCGGCTCGGGAAATGCGGGAGCGTGTAGAACACATGCTCAATCACCAAGATGATAGCGGGTTGAGATCCACGGGAATGCCGTTCATGAGTACATTTCACTCACTCGGAGTACATATCATCAAGGAAAATAGTGACATCCTAGGAATACCACGACATTTTTCTATTTATGACACAGCGGATTCAAAAAAGGCAGTTAAAGAAGCTCTCGTCTATATTGGTGTTGATCCCAAAGAACACAGTGATAAAGTGAGACATATCATTTCACAAGAAAAAGGAAGGGGAGTGCGCATGTCAGAATACGCAGAACGAGATGCATATGACTATACATCCGAACTAACAAAAAAAGTATGGAGAAAATACGAAGAAATACTTCGTCGTGACGGAGCATTGGATTTTGATGATTTACTTCTTCACACACTCACACTGCTCGAAAAATATCCACACGTACGCGAAAAATATCAGAATAGATTTATGTATGTTCATGTTGATGAGTACCAAGACACAAACAAGGTACAGAACCGAATCATAGATTTAATCGCAGACAAATATAAAAATATTTGTGTTGTTGGTGATGCCGATCAATGTGTGACAGAGGGAACAAAAATAAAAATGGCCGATGGGTTTTTAAAAAATATTGAGAATATTAAAAATGGTGAATATATCCTATCAAATTATGGGGGAGGTAACTTTCGTCCTGCAAAAATTATAGGAAAAAAAACATCCCGATATACAGGAAATATTGTTCGAATTGAAACACAGAATGGAAACATACTTGAAAGTACTCCGGAACATATTCATTTTGCCGGTTATCAATTCGGAATAACACCTCAGATATATGTTGTGTATCTAATGTATAAAAAAAATATTGGATGGAGAATTGGCACCACATCTGTGTACACAAAAGGTCAAAAAAAATCGATTATTGGTTTCATCCAAAGATCAAATCAGGAACATGCAGATGCATGTTGGGTCATATCTACACACAATACTCAAAACGAAGCGCGATGCAGTGAGTATATTTTATCACTTACATACCAAATTCCAACACTACCGTTTACACCTCGTAAAGGAATAAGCACCAATGGGTATGTTCATGATGAAAAAATGATTAATAAAATTTTTTCAAATTTCAATACTCAACAATCTGCTGAAAAATTGCTTTCGGATAAAGGATTACTCCGTGAACATCCTCATCACCAACCACAAACTCACAACTCAAATCGAAGAAATATACGTATTACTCTGTGTGCAGATAAACGAGGAAAGACACCGGTGCATACAATTTCGATACAAGGAAATGATGCAGAAGGTGCGGAAAAAATAAAATCTCTTGGCTTTTCAGTGCGACCATCAAAAAAAAGTGGGGGGTGGAGATTTGAAACAGCAAACTCGAATTACGGAATTATATGCATGCTCGGAACAAAAATTGCTGGGGTATTTCCAGAAACAAATTTTATTTTTTCTGCGAGACTTGGCAAAAAAAAGATTAGTACAAAAGATACTAACTCACTTCCATGCACACCCGCAGGATCTATTGTTTCTGGTATGGCACTGTTTACTGAGAATGGGTACGATATTGTCTCCCATGTTACCAAAAAACCACTATCAAAAGTAAAGGTTTTTGATATTGATATTGAAAAAACTCATAATTATATAGCAAATAATATCGTCACTCATAATTGTATCTACGGATGGAGGGGGGCTGAAATAAAGCACATGTTACATTTTGAGAAAACGTACCCACACACACATACTGTTTTCTTGGAGGAAAATTATAGATCAACTCAAACAATACTTGCAGTCGCAAACACAGTCATAGAGAAAAATAAATTTAGAATTCCCAAGAAATTATTCACCCAAAATCACACTGGTGATCGTGTTGGAATATTCAGTGGAAGAGATGAATACGACGAGGCGCACTTCATAGCAACAAAGGCAAAACAGTGCATTGAAAATGGTATTTCTGCTGATGATATTGCAGTACTCTACAGAGCAAATTTTCAATCACGTGTACTCGAAGAAGCATTTCTTGCTCACACAGTTCCATACCAACTCCTTGGAACAAAGTTTTTTGAACGAAAGGAAGTAAAAGACGTATTGAGTTTCATTAAAGCATCACTCAATCCGGACGCACGTGGTGATTTCCTGCGAATTATAAACATACCACCCCGAGGTATCGGCAAAACAACAATAGATAAAATCATTGAGGAACGAGAACACGAACTCTCCGCAAGCACACATGCAAAAATTGAGAATTTTAAACAAACATTGGTACATTTCAGAGAAAAACTCCTCACTCTTTCTGTTTCAGAAGCAGTAAAATATATCATTATCACAAGTGGAATGGAGAAAATGTACAGTACTGGTATGGAAGAAGATACTGATCGTCTTGAAAACATTATGGAACTTGTTACTATCGCTCAAAAATACGATGATCTCCCTCGACCAGACGGTATCGAGCAGTTTCTTACCGACAGCAGTCTCGCCTCTGATCAAGACACTCTTGATACTCCGCAAAATGGAGTTAAGTTAATGACAGTACACGCAAGCAAAGGATTGGAATTCAACACAGTATTCATTTCTGGTTTAGAATCAGACCTCTTCCCACACAAAGGCATGGGTGGTCAGAGAAAAAGTGCTGATGATAGTGAGGAAGAACGACGACTATTTTACGTTGCGATCACACGAGCAGAGAAAAAGTTGTTTTTGACATATGCACATACTCGTACTATCTTTGGTAGTATTCATGTAAATGCGCCATCAGAATTTCTCGACGATATCCCAGATACACACAGTGAACAGGAGAGTTGGACAGGGAATGCACACGGGAGAGATAGAAAACCATTACTCAGTATAGATTTTTAATAATGAAAACCAAAAAATCACTCGGGCAACATTTTCTCACATCACCAAAAATACTTGGTGATATTGTGCACACCTCACATATCGAGAAAGGGGATACCGTCCTTGAGATTGGTCCCGGAATGGGCACACTTACACAGGCTCTCCTTGAAAGTGGAGCATTCGTTACTGCAATCGAAAAAGATGATCGGCTCATCCCGATACTTACAGATAAATTTTCAAAATACATAGGAAGTGGAGATTTCGCCATCGTTCACGAAGATATACTTGAGTGGAAAAACACACTCCCTCAACCATATAAAATAGTTGCAAATATTCCATACTATATTACCGGACAAATCATACGAATGTTTCTCCAATCAACCAATCAACCAACAAGCATGACACTTCTCGTACAAAAAGAAGTCGCTCAGAGAATAGTTGCGCGAGATGGCAAGGAAAGTCTCCTCTCATTATCTGTAAAAATATACGGGAAACCAGTATTAATACGAACTGTACCAGCTGGAGCATTCAACCCTCCACCTACTGTTGACTCAGCGGTGCTCCACATTGAGTCAATTTCAAAGGAAAATCTTCGTGGAATATCTGAAGAAAAGTTTTTCGCTATCATTCATGCAGGATTCGCACACAAAAGAAAACAGTTACTCCCTAATCTATCTCATTTATACACAAAAGATACTCTCATGAGTGCCTTTGATGTATGTGCCCTCCCGTATACATGTAGAGCAGAAGATGTGTCTCTCGAAACATGGGTTCGTTTAGCACAAACCCTCTAACACACTATTGTTTTACCCACACGGTGCCATTAAATCTGTATGTGGCACCAATTCCACTCACACGAGATGAATTTGGCATTGGAGTATCCGTTCCTAGACCACTTGCAACAGATGCCTGACTTGATGGGTTAATCGTTGATGGTGGGTTTGCTTTCATTTGTCTAAATAGACTTGTAAGTGTCCATTGTGAACTCAATGCACCCCTTGCTTCCAATTCAGCAGGACCGAAACCGGTCATCCATGTATAACTTCGTGTATTTTGGTTGTAGAGTGCAATCGGAAGACGTGCACCACTACCTTCAGGAGGTGTGGCTCCGTCAATGAGAAGTACTGATGCATTACCGTATACTTGTTTAAACCACGATGCTTTCTGTGAAGCAAACTGTATTTCTGCCTGTACTGCAGGGTATGATGCCATTCCTCCCGGAAACGCGACTTCTGCTGGTCGATACGCATTCACATATGCACTTATATTTGCAACACTGAGTGCATTTCCACTACCATCACCGAAAGAATAAATCATTCCCGGTAATACTTTAATCATACTGATTGCATAATCAACTGATGGACAGTCAATCCCAGCAACACTTGGATTTGCGACAATGGTACATGTTGCAGGTGCTGATGGGGAAACAGGGGTGGAAATAGTTGGTGATTGTGATGGAGTACCTGTCGGTGTACTTACCGTAGAACCACCAGTACCACCCGCACCCGTTCCTGTGCCTGTACCAGTTCCAGATACAGTACATGTTGCATGTGAATTTATGTATGCTCGTGTAGAAGGACCAACAAACCCTGTTCCTCGAGTGAGTCCGTTTGGTGTCAAAATACTAGACGCATATCGTTCTTGATACGCAATCACAGCCTGCTGAACTTCTGAATCAAAAATAGATTGTGTACCCTCGAGCAATCTCTCTGCAACGAGAACTTGTGTAAGTACTGTAACAGATGCTCCCCGATCACCAATACGCAAATCACTTGAAAGCTGACATCGGTTTTGCGTACCTCCTGTTCCTCCCGTTCCTCCTCCTGTTGATGGAAGTGATGTGGTGATGAGAGATGGTGCTGAAATAGCCTGATTGAGTTGGTTTCTAAATGTGTTTATAAGAGTGTTGGCATTACCAAGAATCTGAGCTTGTGCCTCGGATGCATTCTGAGGGATTGTAAAACCAGTTGATGGATTAGAAGTGCCACCCTGACCAGATGTACCAGATCCCGTTCCTGTACCAGAACTGATTGTTACATTCATGGTATTTGACTGGCCACTGCTGTTTTGAACTTTTACACCAAACTGACCAGTGGGAAATGCGGTTGGAAGAGGGATATTAAGTTGTCCGAGACTTTGATACGAAGGTGTGAGTGATTGTGTACCTACAGTTACTGTGTTGTCCGTCAATGAAAATGCCCCGTAGAGAACTAGATACTGACCGGGAACAGCAATGTAGTTTGTATAGACATTTGTTGCTGGATTAAAACCTTGAATACCTGTGATGGTTGGGTTTCTCAATGTAGTTGTGTTTGATCCTGTATTCGAACCACCACCGGTGTTTGTAGAATTGATCGATGTTCCAAATTCTGAAGAAAATGTTGAGGGAAGTAAACTCCATCCCGAGTTTGTGTGTCCACCGAGTACAATACTGCCCGCTGTTGGCTCATAGCCAGAGAGAAACATAGCCCCTTGTCGAAGAGTATTCCCACCACTTGAGATCGAACATTGTGGATCGAAATAGAAACTCAACCCAGTTGCGGGATTAACATCGGGAAGTCGGTTTACATTTACAGAACACGAAATATTGTACCCAAGTGCCTGACCTTGTGCCTGAGCTCTATTGGCGCATGCCTGTGCATCCGCCAAAACAGTGCCGATATTACCTGTACATGCGTTGGGATTTGGTGTCGTAGTGGTTGTTGTGTTTCTACCGAGCACGAGCTGACATGCTTCGTCACATTCGGTAACAACTGCAAACACACTATTGTATGCAGATAGGAATAAAAGTAATGAGAGGAATCCAATAAAAAAGGTTTTTAACGTTTTCATAATTCTCGATTATATAATAACTATGCACACAGTATATCATTTATTTTTTGAGTAGTGATATACTAATACACATGCCGAGTAGAAAAATAATTGCTATTGGTATCCTATGTCTTGCCTCCATAACCTCAGTATGGATATTTACCCGATATACCACACACGCAGACACCGTAGATACAAAAAATCCAACATCCGTTTCTGTAATTGCACGAGAGAACACAGACGAACTCGATTCTGATGGAGATGGTCTTAAGGATTGGCAGGAAACACTCATTGGAACCAATCCTCAGAAAAAGGATTCTGATGGAGATGGAACAAATGATGGAGATGAAATAAATGCAGGAAGAGACCCGAGAATCAAGGGTCCAAACGATGCAAATGCAAATATAAGTACGATTGCAGGAGCAAATGGTGGTAGCTCTACGTACACACTCAAAGAGGGAACACTAACCGATCAAATGGCAAAGGATTTCTTTGCACAATACCTCCTTCTCAAGAAGGGTGGTAAAGACATTACGTCTGAAGAAGCTCTCCAGATAGCAGAAAAAACCCTTGCATCACCGGAATACACCAAAACAACAGGTGTGGTGTACACCGTTAAAGATATTCGCGTCAGCCAATCATCTGACACAAAAACTTCTCAGGCATACTCAGACGCACTACTCCAGAGTGTAAAAAATAATTCTCCGAAGAATTCTGAAAATGAGTTAGTAATACTTGAGAGAGCTGTTAAACTCGGCAAACCCTCTGAGTTAGAGAAAATTGATCCGATTATTACAGCGTATAAAGGAATCATTGCTGATTTACTCAACATGACAGTGCCAAAGGATGCGGTAGCAAACCACCTTGAATTTCTCAATGCGACGAGTAATGTACTCTCAAACATCGAGGCTATGCGTGTCACCTTTACTGATGCTGTTCGAGCATTTGCAGGACTCAGTCAATACAAACAACATGTCATCGACCTAGGATTAGCAATGAAAAAAATTAATGATTACTTTGTTGCGAAGGGAATAGTGGGGCAGAAATAGTTTATTATTTCCAAAATCTCTTCGAGTGCACATGCTCTTTTGGAACATCGCGCATAAGGGAGCAAAGCGAACACTTACTTAGAAAACAACAGTTTTCGAGTGATGGGTGAGGTTGGGATTGGACCCAACCGCAAGACCTTGAGTATTCTGTACTCAGAATGCGAAAGGTGTACTGTTCCTGTAAGGAACACGAGAAAATGCTTTGTTTTCTTGAGTCTCGAGCGTGAAAAAAATTTTCACCAGAAAATTATTTTGTTTCCAAAAGAGTATGTGCCGAGAAAGAGATTTTGGAAATCAAATTGACTACAAAAAATAAAACAGTACTCCGGAGAAGAATAGAGCAAAGAGACATACAAATATTGGTTTTTCTTGATATTTTTTTGCTGTTACAAACATATAGTTCAGAATGGCGATGGGAACTGCGACCATATAAAAAACATAGGATGAGAAAAAGAGGGGAATGAGGAGGTATCCGATAGAAGAAAGAATACCAACGACTTTTGGGCCATTTTTGCCAAACAAAACAGGTAGTGTTTTAATCCCGACCGCTCTATCTCCAGAAATATCCTTCATATCACGAATATTTGACCATAGTGTATAGAAAATGATGATCCCAAGCGCATATGGTATTGGAAATGTACGAAACACCTTATCACTCGATACGAAGAAAAATCCAGCATATACAGTCGTGACACACGCAATCCCTATGAGAAATGAAGAAATGATTGGTATTCTCTTTAGTCGTAAGAAATCAACTGAGTAAATATAGTACGATGCAGTAAACACAAGATTCATAAAAAATGGATAGTAACCGGCAGACCATGAACCAAGAAGTGAGAGTGTAAGCCATATATACGCAATTGAATTCATTTCCTCGGCAGATATTCCACTTCTAATGAGTGGTCTGTCTGGATTTGAGATTCGATCAATGTCCATATCGGCAACATCGTTTACATGCACTGCAAACATCCATGCGCCATACCACCCAAGGACGAGTGTTGCGATACCCAAAATATCAACCCATGAGAAGGATAGTCCGTATCCACGCACATACGCATACACACCTCCAAGCACGAGAAGTGTAGTGTAGTGTGCAAATCGTTCTGGACGAGAATTTCCAATAATAACTAAGTATTTCTCTCGATATACCCGTCGCACAAAGAGCCATAGAAAGAAAACGGCTATAATTAATGATATTTGGGATAGTAATTTATCAAATCCGAGTTCCAAAAATCTGTTTTGTGAGACAAAAAGGAGTGTTCCATGAATGATATTGTGGGATATTGTCGATTGGGATATGAGAGAAACTATGAATGGTATAACTGCAAATGGAAACAATGGACGATTAAAGACCAGAGAGGTGATTTGGTATAGAAAATATAGAATCGATGGTATAGAAACCATCGCAAACATAAACACATAGAGAGTAAGTGCGGAAAAAATCGTTTTTTGCACACTCTGTGTGTACATGTACACATACACACCAATCAAAACAAGGATAACAACGACTTCGATACGAATACCGAGTGTTATACCCGAGGCAAAGGGGCCAAAAAAGGTAAGCAAGTCGAGAAGTAGTGTTCCGGGAAGGGCAAAAATATACGTCATGACAGCACCTCTACCGCCTGTAAGGATGATATCGAGAATGGGTGCAAGCCACAGGAGAGGGAGACTAAATAGCACGACAGGTACTACTTTTCTACCCTGACCGGTAAATACATCGACGATATACATAAACCCACAGGCAATAGCAAGATAGAACAGACCATAGTGAATGAGAGTAAACGAATCCGATGCAATAATGCCTGATGTTGAGGGGAGGGAGATCTGCTCGAGGAAAAATCTAATAAATACGATACCAATGAAACCAACCATCCACTGTGTAATAGAAATAGCCGAATGTTCAATATCAAAAATAATTTTTTTTAGCGAGGATACCAACACCCGTATAGCGTACCACACCACAAAAACTTTTCAACAGAAAAACTAGTATATACAATCCCATCTGGTATATAATATGTTATATTTCTATGAATTTTTTCAATCACCTTGTTCGTGCCAAGAAAATGATAAGTCGCGGACTTATTGTGCTCCTCCTTGTACCATTTTTATTCTTTGGAACTCCAAAAACTGCGCACGCACAGTGGGTGGTTTTCGATCCAGCAAATGTAGTTCAAACTACTCTTGGTGCAATTTGGGGAGGAATTACTTCCGTAGCAACAACCATCAACTCAGCTCTCACAGGATCACTTACTGCAAAAGAATTTATCGGTGACGGTATTGCAAATTTCATTGCAAAAATGATTATCAAACAGCTGACTGCACAGACGGTAAATTGGATAAACAGTGGATTCAAAGGAAGTCCGGGATTCATTACAAACCCCGATCAATTTTTCCTCAACATCGGCGACCAAACAGCATCTAAGTTTCTCTCTGGACCAGTATTGAGTCAACTCTGTACACCATTCAAGGCACAAGTTCGTATTGCATTAGTGAAAAATTACCTCAACGAAACAAATCCTCAGTATTCATGTACCATCGATCGAGTAATTCAAAATTACGATGATTTCACTCGAAACTTTGACAGTGGAGGATGGGATGGATGGTTCTCTGTAACACAAAACAGCACAAATAATCCCATTGGTTCATACCTTGATGCAAAAAACCAAATGTGGGTTGAGATAGGCAGAAAATCAGATACAAACAAACAGCAAATCGCCCAAGGACAAGGATTTCTTTCTTTCAAACGATGTCCAAAAGGAAAAACGTATGGGGAAATACGAGCACCCGGACAAGATTTAGGTGAAGGGTATGTAAGTACTGGATATGACCCAACCGACGAAGGTAGTGAAAATCCAGACAGCGATTGTTCAGTCGAAGAGGAAACAGTAACCCCGGGTAGTGTTATACAAACCCAACTCAACAAAGCCCTCGGGAGTACATTTGATGGTCTCAATGCTTCAGATGAAATCAACGAAATTGTTGGGGCACTTGCAACACAACTCGTCAGTAGAATCATCGGTGGTATTGGAGCGGGTCTACGAGGTCTCACTGAGAAAAACTCTGGTGAACAGAGAACATTTCTCGAACAAATGGCAGCAACGTCTCCTGAATCAATAAAAGAGAATACTGATTTCCAAAATGGTGTAGACAGAACCACACCAACAGCACTCACCCAGCCGGTAGCAAGTCAACCGACCATCACACTTCTCGGTAACAATCCTCTCACTATACAAACTGGTACTCCGTTTACTGATCCCGGAGCAACAGCAACTGATGCGAAAGATGGTGATATTTCAGTAAATATTCAGGTGACGGAAGGCATCAATACATCAGTCGCAGGAACATATACAGTGGGATATAGTGTGAAAAATTCAGCAGGATTTCCAGCAAATCCAGTTACTCGAACAGTATACGTGGTCGATCAACCGGGAGCACCCGCAAGCAACACATTCAATCCAGTCCGAACAACTCCATCAAACCCAAGTGGTGGAACAGGTGGAACTACTGTGACCGGAGGTAGTGCAACATTCTAATTTATGAAAAGAATTATCTCTTACACATTAATATTTACACTATTCACAGGAATACTTATTCCATTAAATATTGTTTTTGGTCAAAATCAAACACCTCCATCACCTTTGACTACAGGAGGATCAGTTAATATAAACACAGCAGGAAACGTTCTGACTCCAGAACAATTAACAACAGGAAATAATACCACAGCAAATAGATATAATACAAATTCACGAGAATCTACTGCAAATGCAAAACCAGTAGATGCAACATGTAATGTGATTAGTCCGAGCTTTACATTAAATGGTTGTGGAAATGGAATTATTGCATTCTTTGGATACCTTCTTATGAGCATATTGAGTCTCTTCTTAAGACTTGCTGGGCTACTTCTAAACTGGACACTTAAATACACTGTTATGGATATGGCACAAAACCTAAAAACCATGACAGGGATTAATGTGGGATGGAAAGTGATTCGTGATCTCATGAATATTGCTTTCATATTCATGCTTGTGTGGGAGGGAATACAGATGATACTTGGCGAGGGTAGTGCTGGAGCAAAGAAACTCATCACGGGAGTAATCATCGCTTCTGTACTCATCAACTTTAGTTTATTTTTTACCAAAGTACTTATAGATGCATCGAACATTGTTACGATTGGTTTTTATAATGCAATACTGGGGGATAAAGATGCTGATGCTTCGGTAGGGTTATCAAACCCTATTATGCGCTCATTGGGTTTAACATCGTTTTACGGTACTGATTCTATACAAAATTTCAATAATCAAGCAGGGAGTGATGGTACGAAGATACTCATTTTATCACTTGGAGCATCTATTATATTTCTTATAGCAGGATTTTGTTTCTTAGCTGTCGCAATTATGTTCATCGTGCGATACCTCACTCTTCTTCTACTACTAATCACATCTCCTATCGCGTACATGGGACAGGCACTACCATTCATGAAAACATATTCCAAACAATGGTGGGAGACCCTCAATTCCCAACTCCTCTTCGCACCAATATATATGATTATGACATGGGTAGTACTTACACTTCTTGCGAGTCCGAACTTTACAACCATTGGTGGTGGTAACAAACAATTTGCAGCACTGTTTATAGGAACTGCTGACGGTAGCCCAGGTACAGACAGTATTAGCTTACTTCTCAACTTTGCTGTGGTCATTGGATTACTCATTGCAACTCTTACAACAGCAAAAAGCTTTTCAAGCAAGGGTGGTGGAATGATAACAAGTGCAACAAACTGGGGAACTGCTGTGGCTGGTGGGGCACTGATGGGAACTGCCGCTTGGGCAGGAAGAAATTCTATTGGGTGGGGGGCACTTAAAGGTACAAGTGTTGAGGAGCTTGAATCGCAAGCAGCTAAAGGTAGTGTGAGTGCTAAAGCTCGACTAGCAATGGCCAAGGGTAGTTACGATCTCCGCAGAAGTCGTGCTGGTGAAGCGGCACAAAAACAACTCGGTGTGAATTTCGGCAAGGGAACGGAATCAATTCCATTTTTGGGAAATGCTAAAGCTGGTGAAGGTGGTTTTGCAGCACAGAAAGCAAATAACAAGAAAGAAAATGAGGAGAACATTGATCGAATATCTAAACCATTTATTGCAAAGAGAGATTGGGCTGGGCTTGCTAAAGCTCTCAAGGAAAGACCTTCTCGTATCAAGAAGCCTCTTACATTTGATTCTGATTGGCAGGCTCAACAACAGGCTTTGTATAAGAAACTTTCAGGCAAGGAAAGAGTTTCTCTTGAGAATGAACTCAGAAATACTGAAAAATCTGGTTTGTCTACTGATGCAGCGGAAAGCCTCATCAACTCAATGAGATCAAAACTACCGTTTGATGATCAAATCAAGATATTTACTGACAGAAAGGATTTCGAAGGATTGGCAGATTTTGTAGAATTTAAAGACAAGAAAGAAGGAAAAGATAGGGATAAAGAACAACAGAATTATATTTATGAAAAAATGACTCCTCGAGATAGAATTGAGTTGGATGAAGCACTAACAAAACGTGCAGGCAAACCCCTTGGTGTTCTTACTAGTCTTAGTGAACAAATGAGAGATGGACTATCTAAAGAAGATTTAGAAAAAACAGTAGAGGTTGGAAAGAAAGCAGCAAAAGAAGAATTTAATAAAGGAAGGCTAGAGAAGATAGAGGAATTGGTAAAAAAGAAAACTGGAACTCCTGAAGAGTATGATAAATTATTCTCAGAATTCCCAAAGAAAGAGGCACGTAATCTAAGTGTTGATGCTCTAAAGGATCCAAATGTTATTCAGAGACTACCCCCAGGACACCTCAATGATATTATGAGTGAACACGACAATTTTAATAATGTCAAAGAAGACATGTTAAAAGTTATTAACTCTACAATCGAAATACCGGGAATTAAATCACCGAAATCAACAACCATGTATAAATTACAGAAAGCTCAGCAAAAATGGATTACATCAAATGATGGAATTAAAGCTCAATGGGGAATAGAATTATAAAAAATATGCACACTCAAGCACAAATTAGAGATTCTTATAGAAAATTACCTGATGATTTACGGGAGATTGTTGGTTCTCCTGAGTTGTCCATTGTTACAGATAAAATCTCAGAGTCATTTGGTTTAAATGAAACCCAACAAAAATCACTGAGGGATATCGTGTGTTTTATTATCATGGGAATTGAACCAAAATCCCTGATAAAAGAGGCTGCGATTAGAGACCTCTCTGTTAATGAGAAAGAAGCAACAGAAATTTGTGAGAGAGTAAATAATGAGATTCTCGACAATCTTGACCATATTCATTCTCTCATAACTGAGGAGGACACTGATCAAGAAAAAACAAATATCCAAATAGACACCCCAGAAACTCAACAAAAAATCAAAGAGATTGGGCAGAAATACTCATTGAGTACTGATCAGATGCAGAAACTTGAATATTCACTTCGAATGGGTGTGATTAATAACCTTGCTGAAGAAATGGGGGTTTCTGATATTCTCGCAACACAAATCATGGGTGAGTTGGAAAGCAGAATACTCAAACCTGCAACACAAAAACAGAGTGAAAATAATTCCGAAATAATGTCTCGTTCAACCACACTTGAGATTGCGCCAGATGCACTACCAGTAGTTGAGACACCGAAAATGGAAGAGGAGAGAAGGGGAGCACTTGAGAAAGTCCGCGTACCTGTGCCACGATACACGATACCAGAAAATCTCCCCGGTGCTCATGTGGTTTCAGAGAATAAAGAGAAGGTGGAAATAAGTACACCGACCCAACCAGAATTATCCAGAACGTTCACTGCACAACAAACACAAAAAGCACCAATCATTCCACCACAACCAGTAAACAGACCAGAACCTTTAAAAAATACATACACTGTTGACCCGTATCGTGAACCGATTGAATAGTTGTAGTATAATCATTGTATGCGATTCCAAGTACCACAATTCATAGATATAGAAGATAAAGTTGTTGGGCCATTTACCATCAAACAGTTCGTATATCTTGCTGGAGGAGCGGGAATGTCATTTATCATCTATACGTACCTACCAAAATACTTCTCCCTACCGCTTGTAGCCGGTGTCATTGGGCTATCACTCGCTCTTGCATTCTACAAAATAAACAACAAACCATTCATTTATATGCTTGAAGCAGCATTTCTCTATTACACGAAGCAAAATCTCTATATATGGAAGAAGCAGGAGAGAAAACCAGAGGTACGAGAAAAAAAAGAAGTTGAACCTGCACAAATCTATGTGCCAAAACTCTCTGACAGCAAACTCAAAGATTTGTCGTGGAGTCTCGACATAAATGAAAATCTCAACCCTTTGACTGGTCAGGATGGGAAAAATACACGATAATTTTTTCAAAAATCTCGTCGAGTGCACATGCTCTTTTGGAACATCGCGCAGGAACTTAGAAAACAACAGTTTTCGAGTGATGGGAACACGAGAAAATGCTTTGTTTTCTTGAGTTCCGAGCGCGAAGAAAATTTTCACCAGAAAATTATTCTGTTTCCAAAAGAGCATGTGTCGAGAAAGAAATTTTTGAAAAAAGATGGTGATTTGACTGATTTGTTGTTACAATAATGTTAATCGTATGGCAACTGTAAATTCAAAAGCTACACAAGAATTCGTTCCTATCAAAGAAGTTCGTGATGGGGTTGTGATTCTTAAAGATGAAACGATGCGAGGAATTGTTCTCGCATCATCTCTTAACTTTGCCCTTAAATCAGACGATGAGAGAACAGCGATCATCACTCAATTTCAAGATTTTCTCAACTCTCTAGATTTTCCTGTTCAGATTTTCATACAATCACGACGACTTGATATTCGTCCATACATCGCACTCCTCGAAGAACAGTACAAAGAGCAGTTAAACGACCTCATGAAAATACAAACTCGAGAATATATTGAGTTTATTAAGAAATTTACTGAGACGACAAACATCATGACAAAAAGTTTCTTCATTGTTGTTCCATACGATCCTGCGCTTATACGTATGGGAGGCTCTACATCGGGTGGTTTTGGAGCAAAGCTGTTCGGCAAACAATCGAGCGCAGACGCTCAGAAGGATAAGGAGTCATCATTCGAGGAAAACCGTACACAGCTCGAGCAAAGAGTTGGGGTGGTTGAACAGGGACTTGTGAGATGTGGTATTCGAGTTATTCGGCTTGGTACCGAAGAGGTGATAGAATTATTCTATAAAATCTTCAACCCCGGCGATACGGAAAAACCAATTAAAGTAAGCTAGATATATGTTTGATTTTCTAAAAACAAAAAAAGTTGAGCCTGAAATTAAATCTATACTTCCACAGGAGGTATATGATTCTGGCACACTTGAACTGCGAGATGTAATCGCCCCAAGTGCACTCAAAGTAACTCCAAAGGAAATCAACCTCGGTGAGAAGGTTCTTCGTAGTTTCTTTGTTATTTCATACCCACGATTTCTCTCCGAAGGGTGGTTTGCTCCTATTATCAATCTCGACAAGGTATTTGATGTTTCCATTTTCATTGCACCGATTGAAACAGCGCAGGTACTCCGAACATTTCAAAAAAAAGTAGCAGAGGTCCAAAGTCAGATTAATGCACGTGAGGCAAAAGGACTCGTCCGAAACCCAATGCTCGATACAGCGTACCAAGATTTGGAAAGTCTTCGTGACCAACTTCAACAAGCACAAGAAAAACTCTACGATGTTGGACTCTATATCACAATGTATGGTGATTCAGACGCAGAACTTGATAAAATTGAGTCGGAAATCAAATCAATCCTAGAAGCAAAGCTTGTGTATGTTAAACCTGCACTTTTTCAACAAGAACAAGCATTCAAAACAGTCCTCCCTATTGGTACTGATGAGCTAAAAGTCTACAACAAACTGAACTCATCACCACTTTCATCACTCTTTCCATTTATTTCCTTTGACCTTACGTCGGACAAGGGAATTCTATACGGTATCAATCGCCACAACTCATCACTTATTCTCTTTGACCGATTTTCCCTAGAAAACTACAACTCAATCACATTTGCAAAATCTGGTTCAGGAAAGTCATATATGACAAAGCTTGAAATACTTCGAACCCTCATGTTTGATACAGATGTGATCGTGATTGACCCAGAAAAGGAGTATGAATACATGGCAGAGGCAATTGGTGGAAGATATTTCAATATTTCCCTCAACTCAGAACACCACATCAACCCCTTTGAACTACCCGCTCCGTCTGAAGGGGAGTCATTTTCCAATGTTCTCCGAAGCAACATCATCAATCTTGTTGGTTTGTTTAGAATTATGATGGGTGGAATAACACCAGAGGAAGATGCAATCATCGACCGAGCAATCACTGAGACATACGCACTCAAAGATATCACGGCTGATTCGAATTTTGAAAACATAGAGCCACCACTCATGTCTGATTTTGAGTTAGTACTCTCTGGTATGGAAGGAGGGGAGTCACTCGCGCAGAGACTAACCAAATACACACGTGGTACATGGGCAGGATTTATCAACCGTCCATCAAACATCGATATCAATAAAAAATTCGTTGTGTTCTCACTCCGTGATATGGAAGACGAGCTCAAACCTATTGCGATGTATATCGTCACCCACTATATTTGGAATATGATTCGCAAGAAACTCAAGAAACGACTTCTAGTGATTGATGAGGCATGGTGGATGATGCGTTCAGAAGACACAGCATCATTCCTACTCTCTCTTGCAAAACGAGGTCGTAAATACTACCTTGGACTTTCTACTATCACACAAGACGTTGATGACTTCCTCAAATCTCCATATGGACTACCAATCATCACCAACTCATCAATTCAAATACTTCTCAAACAATCTCCAACAAGCATTGATAAACTCCAAACAACATTCAACCTAACTGACGAAGAAAAATATCTACTTCTTGAATCAGATGTGGGGGAGGGAATTTTCTTTGCAGGACTCAAACACGTTGCAATCAAAGTTATCTCTTCGTACACAGAGGATCAAATCATCACATCTGATCCATCTCAAATTCTCTCAATCAAAGCTGCGAAGGATGAACTGGAGCAGAGTAAATAATACACATGGAGAAACACTCAATCACCACCACAACCAAAATACTGATGGTTGGGACAGCTATATTTTTTGATGTTTTGCAAATTCTGGTCACTTTAATACCTGGAATTGGTCCTATCTTGGCTTTTTTTGTGAATATTTTCGCCCAAATGACATTTTGGTTATGGTTTCATATAAAGGGTGTTAAGTACAATTCAAGCAAAAGACTTGGTGCAGTGGTCGGGGGATTTTTAATCGAACTTATACCATTTCTCAATGTTCTCCCAGGAATTACTGTTCAAGTTCTCATTATTCTCACAACTCTCGAAGCAGAGAAAGTACTTGGAAATATTCCCGGTGGGGAAGCAATTGCGGGAGCAGTCACAAAAACTCCACCAACCACAGCGAGCAAATAACTACTTTTCTGTGTGTGTATAAAACACATAGTGTGACTCATGTGTTGTGGTACAATAATAAAGATGAAATACTCTGTGTATATTGTTTTAATTACATACGCACTCGTAGGTGGAATTATTTTTCTTCCACAGAGTGTGTCCGCGCAATTCAACCAACTCCTCCCAACATCCATCAATCTCGACATTCTCCCAGAAAACCCAAGTGCAAATCAAAATGTCTCCGCATCTCTATCAAGTTTTGATACAGATTTAAATGCAGCAACGATTACATGGCAAGTAAATGGCAAAACAATACAGAGTGGAAAGGGAATAAAGAAAGCATCATTTAAGACAGGAAATATAAACACGAGTACAAAAATCGATATTCAAATAGTGACACAACAAGGAGAAAAAATAACCAAATCCTACTCAATTAAGCCAACTGAAGTAGACCTACTCTGGCAAGCAGATGGGTACACACCGCCATTCTACAAAGGAAAAACAATGTTTGTGCATCAAAATAAAATAACATTTATTGCGATACCTCATATACTAAATTCGAGTGGTAAAGAGATTTCTCCTACAAACCTAATATACAAATGGACACGAAACGGTGTGGTAATGGAAGATTCGTCTGGATATGGTAAAAACACCTTTACGATGACAGGGTCACTTATTTCTCGACAACTTGATGTGACTGTTGATGTTACATCGCCAGATACAGGAGCAGTCGGGTTCGCTGAAACACTCGTCACCCCACGTGATCCAGAAATATATCTATACGAAAAGAGTCCATTGTATGGAGTACTGTTCGAAAAAGCTCTTACACAGACAGTACAACTCACTGGAAAGGAGATGGGGGTGGTTGCTGTGCCTTTGTTTTTTGGAACAACATATGCTGAAAATCCATCTTTATCATATAATTGGGGTATAAACGGGAGTGTGGTTGGAACTGACACACACACAGCGTCACGAATTTTCCGTCAACAAGAAGGAACTGTTGGAACATCACATATTTCTGTAAGTATCGAACATGCAAGCAAAATCTTGCAGTCCATGAATACTGGTTTCGATCTTATGTTTGGAACTCAGACAAAACAAACAACACAATAGTTATGAAAAAATTTCTATCATTAGCACTATCACTTATTATACTT
This sequence comes from uncultured Candidatus Saccharibacteria bacterium, assembly GCA_964452635.1. Lineage (GTDB taxonomy): Bacteria > Patescibacteriota > Minisyncoccia > Phycocordibacterales > DATDWN01 > CAYVMP01. The sequence continues at coordinate 26,652 of CAYVMP010000001.1, forward strand.
TTCTTCACAGCATACACCCCTGTTGTATATTCACTTGATGATTACACAGTACTCACACCTCTACCGAACACAACCATTGGCGACAATTGCACAGGAACGGACTGTAAAACAAACTTTAAAACATACATACCGGGGGCATTTAAACTCGCTGTGGGTATTGCGGCAGTGATGGCATTTGCCATGATTAGCTATGGGGGACTTCTCTACATGACCACAGACTCGGTATTTAAAGCACAAGAAGGCAAGAAAAGGGTATGGGATGCAATACAAGGATTAATCCTAGTAATCGGCGCGTACACAATACTCTATACTATAAACCCACAGATTTTAGATTTTAATTTAAGTATTGCTAAACCACAAATAACAAACAATGAAGTGGCTATCGCTCTCGGAACACCCGGAGGTGGTCCAACGTCACTATCAAACCTGACTGACGAACAAGTACGGGCAGTACTTGGGCCAAACAATATACAGACTCAAAATAATCCATGTACTGGAACTAGAACTACACAATGCGTCACTCTCGCAGGTCTACAACCAACAACACTAGATGGTTTAGCTGGCATACGAGCTACCTGTGGTAGTACTTGTGTTATTGTGCTCTCAGGAGGTACAGAAGGAGGGCACACAGCAGGAGGGAGCCATAATAACGGCACTGCAGTCGACATACTTACAGACCCAAATCTTGATAGAACAATACGGAGTTTAACAGAGGTGCAAATGAGAGCGGATTTAGCTGCACAAGGGTGCAAAACATATAGAGGAGTAGTTGGGGGTGTGAATGGAACATTTCTCTACGAACCAGCAGGTAAATCATGTGGAGGTGTTACATCAAGTGGTACACACTGGCATGCAAGTTTCCCATAAAAACAAATGAAAAAGTTTTTCATTATCACATCAATTATTCTGATCATTTTCCTCATCGCGCTTGTTGGGTATTATTTTATCATTAAAACAAACTCACAAGTATCAGAAAACATTCCACTCTCAATCCGAAATTTCTTCCCATTTGGCGGTAGTGCTGTCACTGTCGACACACCAAGAGAGGTGATACCGGAGGAAAATCAAAACCCTGTTAATTTTACAAAAAAACTCAGAAAAATTTCCAGTGATGCTGTGGCTGGGGCAGGAGTCTTTGACTCACTCCGAGGGACAACTATCCGATACATAGAGAAGGCCACAGGACACATATACGATACTGAATTATTTTCTTCACGATCAGAGAGAATATCAAACAAAACTCTTCCTCGTGTATACAGTGCAGTATGGGGAACAAGTAGCACTACACTCGTAGCAACATACCTAAAAGACGACAATGAAACAGTTGAGACATACTCACTGTCTCTCAAACAATCCACATCTACAACAGACTCGGGTGGAGTGGGGTACAATATCACTGGATCATTTCTACAATTCAATATAAAAACTATCTCGCCATACAAGAACACAATGCTCTACTCGTATGTTAATGATGGACGAAGTGTTGGTGTTATTTCAAACTATACAGGAGGAAATAAAAAGGAAGTATGGAGCTCACCGATTAAAGAAGTGTTGCCCCAGTTTATCACCGACACAACAGTATCCATAACCACAAAACCGAGTGAAAATGTTTCTGGTTTTATGTATTTTATAAATACACGTACAGGAGAAAACACAAAAATACTTGGAAATATCCCCGGACTATCTACACTCACATCACCAGATGCAAAAAATGTGCTCGTATTAGAGCAAGGACCGAATGGTGATGCACTCTACACATATTCTATTGGAGGAAAAACATTTACAAACATGAGTCCAGTTACATTTCCAGAGAAATGTGTGTGGAGTAAAAAGGACACAACAATACTCTATTGTGCTGTACCGAGAGAAACACTCGTAAACACGAGCCTCACAACATGGTACAAAGGGCTTACTTCCTTTACTGATGATATCTGGAAATTTGATACAAAAAATAATGTTTCTAATATAGTACTTAATATCACAACCGAATCTGGTGAAAATGTTGATGTTATACAACCACAACTCTCGGAAAACGAACGGTATCTCGTATTTATCAACAAACGTGATGGATCATTGTGGAGTTTTGATACTCAACAATAGGTATTAGAACCCCGGGAAGTAGTCAGTGATGATGTGTGAAGAATCAATACCTATTGATTGTAGTACCTTTTTATACGAATCAACCATTGCATTAGGACCAGAAATATAGAAAATTCTACTCACATAATCAGGTGTTTCAGACATAATCATTTCTCCAGTAATGTATCCTGTTTTTCCTGTCCAATCTTTTGGAATATTTTGAGACCCTCCAAGTACATATACTGTTTTCAAACCAAAAGCATCAGATCCTTGTTTGAATAGATTTGTGTATGCAAAACTATCCTGCGTTGATGCAGAATAAAACAACACAACATCTCTTTTACCCTGTGTATCGATTAAATACTGTGTTTTACTTACAAATGGTGTTATTCCTATACCTCCGGCAATCCACACTATTTTCTGTGATGAATCTTTTGGTAGAGTAAAGTCACCGGCAACACTTGATGCAACGATGATTGAATTAACTACCAGAGTACGAAGTTGTTTTTTAAAACTACTTGATGTTTGAGTTATTTTAGTTGCTAAACGAACCACAGATTCAGTGGGGGATGATACAAATGTAAAAAATCGTCTGTTTCCTCTGTTGTCACTCTGAAGAGTGGGAAGTGTCCATTCAGCATACTGACCAGCTAGGAATGTGTGTTTTTGATTTTTTGGTAGTGAAAAAACAAATTCATATGTATCAAGTGCAATCGTGTTTATTTCTTTTAGTGTTAGAAAATATTTTTCCTTTGAACTAACTATATATGAAAATATATTTCCAATAATAAGTGCTAAATGCGGGGTTGAATAGATAAATATTGATCCAATAGATAGGTTGAACTGTAATCCATACAATACACCAACAATCATCCCGTATATCACCTGTAGTCGACAAGTTGGTGGGGTAGTGGACGGCTCAGTGAGCATAATAGTGCCCAAAAAAAGCAGTGGGCTCGATATACTCAAACTTATAAGAGTATCGAGGAAAGCAAAACCGTTAAATAATGCGACAGAGAGAGATGTAATGATGGCAGGAATTACAAAGGAGAAAAACAAACTAAACCTACGAATCTTCCTGACGACGAGTAATCCAAAAATAAGAACAAAGGGTGTAAGCCATGGTGTTCCAACCCACCACACAGCAACACCACCAAATACAAATGTTGCAATGAATACAGATATCGCCGTTGGGTTAAATATATGTTTTTTATATAATGCAAAAACATATTTTGAAGCCATTGCAAACACTGATACAAAGATAATTGAAATAATACCTATGAGTGTATGTGATGGTTCGACAATAAGAAATAGAATAAGTGCTGTTATGGATGATGATTCTATATTAATCGGTGCGGTATATATTTTCGATAAAACATAGTTTGACCCGTAGCATGCAATACAAAATACTAGAAAAGAAAGTAGTAGGGTGAATCCTCCGTAGGAAATTACACTGGTAAATCCAAGAATAATTGATATGAAAGTAAGGAGAAAAAGCCCATTGAGAACAAGACGATACATTGTGATTGAATTCAAAAAATTATCGATTTTTCCTATGATGAAATTCATAAAAGATTTAATTAATAGTAAAAAAATTTCTAGAACAATTCCGCAGGGAATTGAGGTGAGACTTCGGCATGTCCATCTGCGTATACAATAGCATATTCAAAGTCAAAATGATTACGTAAATTCTGTGGAGGTGTAAAGAAAAGTGCAGTAGCTAAGCCATCCGCAAGAAGCGTGGTATCCGAAACAACCCATGTCGCAAGAATATGTCGAGGTGATGCAAGGGTATCTGGATTAATAATATGATGAAATTGTGCCCACACTCTTCGGTTTCCAGCTGATCCACAGAGACTTTGATTTTTGATTTTTGCGATACCAATAGCTTGTTTGAAGTTTTCAGGATGTTCAAGTCCTATCTCAATAGGAGATTCGCCTCTGTGAATAATATCTCCTCCAGCATCAATACAATACGATTGTATTCCGTTTTGTTCCAATAATTCCGCGACAATATCGATCAAATACCCCTTACCCAAAGCTCCAACATCTATAAGTATAGGTTTTTGTGTAATGATTTTCGGTGGATATACAGAATCGTTAAATATAAAGCCCTCATCCCACACAGGTGGTTTTTTTATTTCTTTTGGTACAAGAGAGTATTCCGCATCATACCCAGCCTGAACCATTACCTGACCAATGAGTGGGGTAAGTAATCCTGAGGTAAGGGTATAGAGTTTTTTGTACAAAGAGAATAGTGGTATAGAATCAGCCGGCATATCGAATATCCCAGATCTCTCTGAAATCTCTATTATGAGTGAGTCAGGTCTAAACCGAGAATAATCTCTATCAAAAACAGCTATTCTTTCTCTGATGAGATGTAGGAGAGTTTTTTCTTTCTCTTGAGTGATTACATCATAGACATCAATAGCCCACTGAGTGCCTATTGCCTCAAATGTATACTGAGAGGACATATAGATAGAGATTATGCTTTGGCCTGTGCTTGGATTTTCAAAACAGCATCATTAAACCCTTTTGGAGTAAGTGATGAACCTGAAACTTTAGAGAGATTGAGTGTTGAGAGATTTTTACCCACAACAAACGCTTTGTAGTTTGAAATAAATGTATACTGGTATTTCTTTGATTCTGGTCGTGTTGCATCTGAAGTAACAACAGCATCTACAACAACATCATCTTTGAGTGTGAGTGATACAGTGATCTGTTCAGCTCCTCCAGGAGAATTATATGTTCCAACGGAAGTATACATACCATCTTTATATATAGATGATGTGGTATTTCCAGTTGTATTTATATTTTGAGGAGTATCAACCACCACAGGTGTATCTGTCTTCTTTATATAGTGAAAAACAGTGTATGTTGCCACAACCAAAACAGCGACCACTACTATACTTATAAGAAGTGTGTTTGATTTTTTAGGTTCGTTTATTTGGTCTAGCATCATGTTTTTTAAATTATATGTAGTAAGAAAATCATTATACACCACAGATATACTAAACAACAATTGGAGTTTTGTGATATTTGTGTTTTATATACATCTCCTGACCTATTGCAAATAGGTTGCTTGTAATCCAATACAGAGCGAGTACACCAGATATACTATACGAAATAAATGTAACAATGATTGGGAAGAAATATTTCATTTGTGTAGCCATATTTTGAGTTATGTTGTTTTGCATACTCGTAGTAGGGGCAGGAGGTGTGTTTCCTGAAGAAGCAAGATGAAGTTGAACGAAGGTTGTAATACCTGCAATAACAGCTAACACTAGGCTTTTTTGAGTTATATTTATAAGATGTATAAACGTCATATTAACGAATTCAGGTGCTGGAACAAAAGAATAGAGAAGGCTTTTATTTATCGTCGGAAGGCCTGATTTAAGAAAAACTTGATACAAACCAATAATAATCGGTAACTGAACAATAAGTATAAAAATACTTGCGAAAGGGTTGATTCCTTTTTCTTTGTAATATTCTATTGTTTTTTGTGCTTGTTCTTCTTTATTATCCTTATATTTCTCTTTAATAAGATTGAGATCTTTCTCAATTGATTTCATTTGTAATTGAGCTCGGGAAGCCTTGAGGGAGAGGGGGAGAAGGATAAGTTTGATAATACCCGTAAATACAATCACAATTACACCCGCATCAGCGAATGGTACGAGGTGAATGAGGAATATGAGACCATTATAGAGTGGTTGAAATATAGTTGTGTTAAAAAAAGATGAAATCATGTGATGGTGTTAGTGTATATTAGTGCAATCATATCACACGAGCTGACTTGAGCAAACCAAGTATTTCTTCCTCAATAATCGAATATTCTAGTGGATATTTTGATTTCTTATATACAAAAAATAAATCAAAACCGTATTCTATGTTCGATAAAACCTTACGTATTACAGCATATCCTCTTCGTCGATACAGATTCCTATCAACAGCCTTTTTTAGCACTTTTTTAGATATAGAAAAAGAAAAACAGCTATTTTCTTCTGTTGATTTACTACATACATAGAGTAAAAAATGAGGAGAATTATACCTTTTACCTTGGGAAAGGATGTTTCCAAAGTATTTTCTTTGTATTCTTCTGTTTTTTGCTAGCATAGTGCTATACACCTAGACAGTAGAGAGATTTGCTCTACCTTTTCGTCTTCGTCGAAGAAGAGTGTTTGTTCCTGTCTTTGATTTACTTCGGGTAAGGAATCCGTGACTCTTTGCTCGTTTTCTTTTTTTAGGTTGGTATGTTTTTGACATGTGCGTGAGAAATATTTTTGATTTTTGTTTTCAACACCTTATACACATATTATTAACATATTTAGAGTTTTTTAACAAGTACTATATTTTTTCATTACCTATATAATGTTTGTATATAAATTTTCACATGACCACTATGGATAATAAAAAATTATGGGACAGTGTTCTTGTAGAAATGGAGTTGAATCTTTCAAAACCAAATTTCAACACATGGTTCAAAGATACATACATAGTTAAACAAGAAGACACAGCAGTATATCTCGGAGTTCCTAATCCATTTGTTCAAGATTGGTTATCAAACAAATTTCACAATATTGTTTTAAAATCTATTCGATCACTCTCACCACATATCCAGTCACTACACTATACAATCGTAAAGGAAACACCTAAAGAAAAGCAGGATTCAGAAAAAGTAACTCAAATCAACAAGGAATTACCTATTCAAGAGTTATATATCAACAAAGAAGATGATCTCAATCCTCGATATACATTTGACTCTTTTGTTGTTGGACCTTTCAACGAACTCGCTCATGCAGCAGCACAAGCGATTATTAAAAAACCTGGAATTGTATATAATCCTTTGTTTATTTTTGGTGGAACAGGACATGGAAAAACGCACTTAATTCAAGCAGTTGGAAACCACATAAAGAATTCAAGTGCTCGAAAAGTATTCTATACGACATCAGAAAAATTTGGACAAGAGTATGTAAATGCTCTTCAACTCAATAAACCTAACTTTTTCAAGGAAAAATACAGAAAATATGATGTGTTGATTATGGATGATATCCAGTTTTTCTCAGGGAAGTGGAAAATGCAAGAAGAAGTGTTTCATTTATTTAATCATCTTTATGATAACAATAAACAGATTATCTTTTCTTCCGATAAACACCCGGGGTTAATCCAAGATTTAGAAGACAGATTAAAATCACGGTTCAGCTCAGGAATGATTGTTGATATCCCAACACCAGATAATGAATCTCGGATGGCTATTATTCGTAATAAAGTAACAGTGCATCCATATCCACTTTCAAAAGAAGTGATTGAATACCTTGCATACTCAGTAACAGGTAATATTCGAGAGTTGGAGGGTGTTATAAACTCAATACTCTGCCAGTCTCAACTCAAAGAAAGAGAGTTGAGTCTCTCTGAGGTAAAGAATTTTGTAAAAAACACATCCAAACCAAAGAAAATGCTTTCTGTTAAAGATGTGATTAAAACGGTTGCTGAATTCTACAACATAGAGGAACAACTTATTTACGACAAGACTCGAAAAAAGGAAATAATAAAACCTCGTCAGGTGATTATGTATCTACTTCGAGAGGATCAGGGTATCTCATATCCTGCCATTGGTGAGAAATTGGGAGGAAGAGACCACACGACTGTTATGCATTCGTGTGAGAAAGTGAAAAATGATTTAAAAAATGACTCAATGTTAGAACAGGAGATTGTTCGTCTACGCTCTATACTTGTGTAAAAGACTGTGTATAGTGTGTATATAACTATATGTAAAACCTGTGGATTTAGTTGTTAATATCTATATAGTAAATAGTACTCTGAATAAATAGATGTAGATTATCCACAGAGTAAATATAGAAAATATGGCTTAGATAATGAATATGTATGAGTTATCCAGATATACACAGATATAATAGTAATAATTTCTTTAAATAGATAAAATAAATACAATTATGAATATTGAATGTATAAAAGAAAAATTATCATCTGCATTATCCAAAGCAGAAAAAATAACTGGTAAAAATATCACACTACCTATTTTGAGCTGTATTCTATTAGAAGCAGTTGATTCTCGACTTATCATCAGATCAACTAATCTTGATATAGGCATAGAAATTGAATTACCTGTAAAAGTAATTACCCCAGGAACTATAGCTGTGTCCGGTTCAATTCTCAATACCTTTATATCGAACATTCCAAACGATAAAAATATTACTCTAGAGGAGGTATCAGGAAATCTCAAAGTATCAACCAAACAATCAGAATCAATCATTAAATCATTTCCAGTTGATGATTTTCCTAAAATATCAAAAATAAATAATCAAGAATCACTTGTATTCAATAATCAAGATTTTGTTAAAGGATTGAAATCGGTTGTGTATAGTGCGTCTACATCAACAATTCGACCAGCGCTTTCAAGTGTATTGGTGTATCCAGAGGATAATTCAATAGTATTTGCTGCAACAGACTCATTTCGACTATCAGAGAAAAGAATTAAAATTAAAAAAACTGTTGATTTTAAACAGGTCCTTATACCATCAAAAAATGTATCTGAAATAATACGAGTGTGTGATGGGTTGCAGAATGATATAGAGATTTTTATAAATGAAAATCAAATTGCATTTCAGTATGAAAATATATATATAACATCTCGAGTTGTTGATGGTGTTTTCCCAGAATATAAACAACTTATCCCAACAGAAACAAAAACAGAGGTAACTGTTCTTAAACAAGATATAATCACTGCGTTTAAAGTATCAAATATCTTCCTCGATAAATTTAGTAGAGTTACATTCGAAATCGATCAAAAAAATAAAAAATTCAATATAATCACTAAAAATATTGATGTTGGTGAAAATACACAAGCAATAGACGCTGTTATAAAAGGGGAGGGTTTAACCATAAACTTTAGTTATAAATACATAATCGATTGTTTCCAATCAATAGAAGGTGATAGTGTCTCACTCTCATTTGTTGATGTAAATAGACCAATGGTTTTACATTCTGTATCAGATAAAACATTCACATATCTTGTTATGCCAATGAATAAATAACCATGTTTAATATATCAAAAATACTTGAACATATTTCGAAAAAAGTACACACATCTCATATAAACCAAACTCATATATACGATATTGTGAATACAATCACACATCTTGCTATACCACACACTTGTTTTGAGATAAAAAATGGAATCTTGTACATTCAAACGAGTCCAGTGTTTAAAAATAAAATTCACATAAACAAAAACTCTATCCTAAAAAGAATAGAGTCTGAGTATCCTCGTGTGATACATGATATACGATAAAATCACTGCAACCCCTTCTCCTTTGCCCACAGTTGAATTGAATATTCCCATCGTGTGAATTGTGGGTCGTCATTTGGATTACTTGGTGGGTTACCTCGGGGATCGTCTTTATTAAGCCAGTATAAAATAGAGTGGACGCCACCAGACAGTGTTTCTTGAATATCTGAGTAGGGAATGTTTGGATCTATATTGGGATTTGATGTTATGTTAGATATCCCTCCTTGCCATTTTCCTCGTAATACAGGTTTTAATGTGTATGAATCCTCAATAATAGGTTTAGTGAAATTTTCACTAGGAACTGTTTTGAGCACCTCATCCATAAATGCCCTCCACATAGGGGCTACAATGAGCCCAGAAACCTTTTTAGCCATCGGTGTGTTGTCATTGTTACCTGCCCACGTTCCAACGACTACAGAGGGTGTGTAGCCGATTATCCATGCATCCTTATAATTGTTTGTTGTTCCTGTTTTCACAGCTACTTGTCTATTTGGGAAATAAACAACTGAGTTTGTTCCGTAGAGTGGTGCTCGAGCGACATTATCTGAGAGTATATCTGATATTTTTCGTGCAACCTCATTATCGAGAACCTGTCTACTTTGTGATGAATACTGCTCAAGAGTGTTTCCACTACTATCCTTCACTTCAAGAATACTCACATATGGATTTCTTACACCCTCAGTGGCAAATACACCATATGCCGAAGTCATATCGAGTAATGACACTTCACCACCTCCAAGCACAAGAGTTAATCCGTAACTATTTGCATCACCAAGACTCGAAATACCCATATTTTCAGCTAGATTGATAGTATCACTGACTCCAGCAAGATAGAGTGCTTTTACAGACGGAACATTGATTGATTGAGCGAGTGATTCCCGAAGTGTCATTGGTCCACGGAATTTATCATCATAGTTTCCGGGAGAGTAACATTTTCCATCAGGTGTTGTTGTCATTTTGTCTATTGGGCATGATACTGAAAACTGTGTCGGTAGGTCGAAAAGTACTGTTTCTGGTGTATATCCCTTAATAAACGCTTCTGCATAGGCAAATGGTTTAAATGTTGATCCCGGTTGTCTGTGTGCAGTAGTAACATTAAAATTACCATCTATTTCCTTATCGAAATAATCACGTGATCCAACCATAGCGAGTATTCCTCCAGTTTTTGGGTCAAGTGCTATAAATGCATCATTTTCACCATTAAAATTTTTCTTATTCTCGAAAGCATATTTTTTTGCTATATCCTCAGCTTTTTTTTGAAGATCATAGTTCAGAGTCGTGATAACACGTAACCCTCCATGTTCTAGTACATCTTCGCCATATTTTTTCTCTAAATAATCTTTAACGAACATAACAAAATGAGGTGCTTTTATTGTTGTGTTATCTTTTGATACAAAAGTTACTTTTTCGTTTTTTGCTGTATCGAATTGTTCTTGTGTGATTCTTCCATCAATAAGCATTTCTTTAAGTACTAGATTTTTTCTTTCCTCAAGAGCGTCTTTATGACTTCCAAAAGGGGAGTAGTAGGATGGTGCTTTAGGGATTGAAGCTATGTATGCAGACTCTGCAATATCGAGATCGTGTGCGCTTTTACCAAAAAATGCTTGGCTCGCTTCTTCTATTCCATATAATGTTCCTCCGTATGGGATTTCGTTTAAATACATTGAAAATATCTGATCTTTAGTCAGTACTTTTTCAATTTTAAGAGAAAGAACCAATTCCTTTAATTTTCTCGTTGGAGTTTTATCACCAGTGAGAACAGAATTTTTAACAACTTGTTGTGTGATTGTCGATGCTCCTTGAGAGAAACTAAGTGTTAAAATATCCACAAGAACTGCTCTGAGTATAGAGAGTGGTTGAACCCCGTGGTGTGTGTAGAACTCTTTATCTTCTATTGCAAGAGTGGCATCTTTTGCATACTGTGATATTTCTTCAAAAGGAATAATTGTTCTTTTTTTACTTTGATATACATCGTACAAAAGTATCTTTCCTGTATTATCGTAAATTTTTGTTGATTGGCTTATTTTACGAGCCTCAATAGTATCAAGAGCGGGTATTTTGAATGTTGAAACCCAAATAAGGAGTATTCCTGTAAAACAAAGACCTAAGGAGATTATACTCAGTGCTATATTTCTCTTAGTATGTTTTCCAAAGTACTGTGAAATGTTTTTTTTCATAATCTTTTTAATTTTACCATATTTATGGTAAAGTGTGGATATGTTTGGTATATCAAAACCTAAAATAATCACTGATATAGTGGCAATAAACAGTATTCTGGAACGTGGTGTGGAAAACATCTTCCCTAGTAAAGATTTTTTGAAATCTCGAATGGTCAAAGGTGAACAAATCACTCTCTACTACGGCATAGATCCAACTGGTCCGACACTTCATATTGGACATCTTGTTCCAATACGAAAGTTAGCTCAATTTCAAAAACTCGGACATAAAATAATATTTCTAATTGGTGATTTCACTGCCACAATCGGTGACCCAACAGATAAATCAGCAACTCGAAAGGTACTCACCAAAGAGGAGGTTCAACATAACCTAAAAGAATACAAAAAACAAGCATCACATTTTATATCATTTGATGGTTCAAATTCTGCATCGTTCAAATTCAATTCTGAATGGCTTGGTAAAATGAATTTCAGTGACGTTCTCTCTCTTGCATCAGAAATAACCGTTCAGCAGATGCTTGAACGTGATATGTTTGCAAAACGAATGGAGGAAGGTAAACCAATTCATGTACATGAGTTTTTGTACCCCCTCATGCAAGGATATGATTCTGTTGCTATGGATGTTGATGGGGAGATAGGTGGTAATGACCAAACATTCAATATGCTCGTCGGTCGAGATTTGATGAAATCTCTAAAAAATAAAGAAAAATTTGTTATCGCAACAAAACTACTCACCGACTCAGATGGTAAAAAAATGGGCAAAACAGAAAATAACATGGTTGCTCTCAACCAAACTCCAGAAGATATGTTTGGAAGAGTAATGAGTTGGAGTGATGGTATGATTATTCCCGCATTCGAGATTACAACAGATGTTTCCATGGAAGAGATTGCACAGATGAAAGAATCTCTTTCGTCCGGAGGCAATCCTCGTGATCTTAAAATTCGTTTGGCTCGAGAAATAGTTGCACTATGCTCTGGTATAGAGAGTGCAAAAAAAGCAGAAGAGAGTTTCAATACAACGTTCTCAAAAGGTGGAATCCCAAATGATGTGTTAGAAGTTATGTTTGTAAACGGTACACCTTTGGTTGATATTTTAATATCAGAAAAAATTGTTGATTCAAAAAGTGAATGGAGAAGACTTGTTTCTGAGGGAGCGGTGACAGACATGACGACAGAGGATAAGGTTAGTAATCCACTTTTTCTTATACACACAACAACAACGTATAAAATAGGAAAACGGAGATTTATTAAAGTGACTGTAAAATAATAAAACTCCCTCAAAAGGGAGTTTTATTATTTTACCATGGATTTACATCATCATATGGTTCATCATCCGCATCTAGTTCTTTGTCTATCAAATCATCAATATCTTCTACATCCCCATCTTCATCTACCTTACCTTTACCTTTTTTCCCTGGAAATATTGGATCAAAATCATCTGCTAAATCATCACCCCCCACTAATTCTTCGTCATCTCTTAAATCATCCATTTGTTTATTTAAAAATCTTGTAATCCTTCTAATTTTTATATTTGTATCAAATTATAATTTTTGTGCAAGTTTTTGTACAAATTGATACTGGGGATAACCTGAGCGCATCATTCGCCCAATGAGTACATTGGGCATAAGTGTTCGCTTCGCTCCCTTACCTATGAGTTGCAAAATGTGTCAGTCCAATAGCAATAGCATCAAACTCATCGTCTGAATTTGTTTTTTTATTTACTACAATCAATTTCTGCACCATACTGATAACCTGTCGTTTCTCACTTCTCCCATATCCTGTCACCGCTATTTTGATTTGTATCGGGGTGTATTCATATACATCAAGGCCAGATGAACTTGCGGTATAGAGTATTACTCCGCGTGCCTCCGATACAGTCATCGCAGTTTTTTGGTTATTACTAAAAAATAATTTTTCAGTCGCAAGAGCTTCGGGTTTGTATTGTTTGATAACCTCAAGGATTCTGTTGCCAATACGAGTGAGTCTCTCGTGATGGGGGAGTTTGGGAGATGTTTTAAAACACTCAGAAAAAAGCAAAACCTCCTTTTGCTTTGGCAATCTCTCAATCACAGCAATTCCAAGTCGTTCATACCCCGGATCAATAGAGATAATTTTCATGTAAATATTGTATGGTGTCTACTCCACATTTGTATACACATCCTGCACCTCATCATTTTCTTCGAGGTCATCCACGAGAGATTCAAGTTTTTCACTGTCTTCATCTGAAAGAGGAACTGTGGTTTGTGGAACCCACTCCATTTCTGGTGTTCGTGTAAATGCCCATGTTGCAGCACCGATACCGGCGAGTGCGTATCCGTGTTTGGAGAGAATAAATTTAATTTCCTGAGCTGCCTTGTTTCTATTATCTGTGAGGGCTTCAATAATCATCGCACATCCTCCCGGACCGTATGCTTCGTACGTGATTGCTTCCATAGATGCACCACCTTCGGAGAATTTCTTGATTGCTCGCTCGATATTGTCATTTGGTACGTTAAATGACTTTGCCTTGTCGATTGCATTTTTCAGTCCGGGTGAACTGACATTTCCACCTGACTTTTTCGCTTCAACGGTGATTAAACGGACCATTTTTCCAAAAATTTTTGATTTCTGTCCGTCAGTTTTCTCCTTTTGTCGTTTAATTTTTGACCATTTATTATGTCCACTCATGGTATGAATTGTACTCAAAAATATTTACTATACAAGCGTTGGTGCGACGAGTCCCAAATGTTCATATCCGAGAGTAGTCACCACCCGTCCCCGAGGAGTTCGATCAAGAAATCCCATTTGTATGAGGTACGGTTCGTTAAATTCCTCGATGGTCGCTTGCTCCTCTGAAAGTGTTGCTGCGAGAGTGTTGAGTCCCACCGGACCACCGCCAAATTTGTTTATAATCGCATGTAAAATATCTCTGTCAGCAGGGGAGAGTCCAACCGCGTCGATACCGAGGAGTGAGAGCGCCTCATCAACTGACTGTTTGGTGAGTGTGGTTTTGTGAACTTGGGCATAGTCTCGACATCGTTTCAAAAAGTAATTTGCAGTACGAGGTGTAAATCGACTTCTCTTTGCAATTTCTCCACACGCACTATCCTCGAGTTCGATACCGAGAATGTGTGCAGATCGAGAGATTATTTTCTCAATTTCTCCTTGAGTGTAAAATTCCAACTTGAAAATTCCACCAGAAAATCTACTACGGAGTGGAGAGGAAATCATAGCAATACGCGTCGTTGCACCGATAAGTGTAAACGGTGGAAGTTCGAGCTGTATTGTTCGTGCGGACGGTCCTTTGCCGATGATGATATCAAGCGACCCTGATTCCATAGCAGGGTAGAGCACCTCCTCAATCGCTTTATTGAGTCTGTGTATTTCATCAATAAAGAGAATATCACCCGGTGAGAGGTTCGTGAGGATAGATGCAAGGTCACCGATTTTCTCTATTGCTGGACCAGATGTTACTTTCATTTGTGCACCCATCTCCTTTGCGATGAGGTGTGCGAGAGTGGTCTTGCCGAGACCGGGAGGTCCGTAGAAGAGGATATGTTCAGGTGGATGTCTGCGTTCCTGTGCTGCGGTCAGGAGAATATGTAAATTTTTCTTGATTGTTGCTTGGCCAATGTATTCATCCCATTGTGATGGGCGAAGTGTAGTGTCGAGGAAAAGGTTGTCTGAGGCGGCACCACCGTCATGTGGTTTTTTGGGAGTATTTTTTGCTGTCATGCCTGTATTATAGCCGTATTCGCTCTCGTTGGCGACAGCTTGACATTAAAATCATTTCATGCTAAACTACCGATGAACTTGAAATACTCAAAAATATAAATCTCTAAGCAACTAATCTTCACGGGTTACGAGTTTTTCTACGAGGACGTACTGGGTACTGCTCTTGTAGCATACTCTGGTACTATCCTTTGTGTAAAACTTAGCTTTTTTTGTTTACATTAAAAGTGTTGCTTAGAGATTTATGTTTTCGAGAATGTTTTCTCACATATCTTTCATCACTACCGTATAGAATCTCTCTGTACACCAAATTTCTTTCATCAGTATCCTCCAAAAAATGCTTTTTCGCAAGCATTTTTTGTATTACACATCTATTTTTTCTCGATATCAACAACACGCTCGAGCTCTTCGAGTGTGGTGATGCCACTGAGAATTTTTAAAACTCCATCTTGAGTCAAATCGAGAAAATTTTGGCCTGCAGAAGCCTTCTTTATTTCTCGTTCACTCGGATTTTCTTTGAGTGCCATCTCTATTTTTTCATCAACAACAATGATTTCGTGTATACCAATACGCCCTTTGTATCCAATGTGATTACATTTCTCACACCCCACACTTTGCCATATGTGTGTTGTGTCTATTCCATCTACATATGCACGGTCTGTAATACCTGCGATAACAGCATCGATAATTTCTTTATCACGACCCTCGAGTGTGATTTGTTTTTTACAATCTGAACAGAGTTTGCGTACGAGACGTTGTGCCATTGCGAGGTTGAGTGCAGATGAAATTATTTTTGGATTAACTCCGAGATCAATAAGGCGGGGGAATGTGCCCGCAGCATTGTTTGTGTGGAGTGTTGAGAATACAAGGTGTCCAGTGAGTGCAGAGTTAACCGCAATCTCTGCTGTTTCAGAGTCACGGATTTCTCCAACCATGATGACGTCTGGATCCTGACGGAGTGCACTGCGAAGTCCTTCTGAAAATGTATAGTTTTTCTTTTCGTCTGTTTGTGTCTGCACAATACCCTGCAGATGATATTCAATCGGATTTTCGATAGTTATGATTTTGACCTCTGGTGTGTGGATTTTGCGTAGGAATGCATACAGGGTCGTTGTTTTTCCTGATCCTGTTGGCCCTGTGTTGAGTACCATGCCATTTGGTTTGGTCAGTGCATGGAGTATGACAGCGAGGATTCGTGGATGAATACCAAGGTCTTCGAGTGGTACAGAAATAGAATTCGGGTTCAACACTCGAAGAACGATAGACTCACTGTATGCACCGGGGAGGAGTGACGTACGGATTTCTATTTCACTCTCCTTTATTTTAATCGAAAACCGTCCATCCTGTGCGCCTTTGAGGTTTAGTTTGAGGTTTGAAATGAGTTTGATACGTGAGAGGAGAAGGTTGTATGTTTCGCTATCGAACTCAATGATGTCTGTGAGGAGACCATCGAGTCTATATCGAAGTCGCACGTACGAATCCTCTGGCTCAAGATGAACATCTGATGCTCCAATAGCAATAGCACCCGCGAGAATAATCTCGAGTATTCGAGAGATGCGGTAACTTTTGCGCATAACGAGGATGTCTTTGATAAGTTTTTGAATATCCTCAATCGAGCGAACTTGTGAGAGGAACTCTGTAATTTGGTCATTGGAAATATCGAGTGCGCCAGATTTGGTCTCAAATGAAAATGAAAGATCTTTGTACCGACTCCACACCTTATTGAGACTTGCGTGAGATACCATGAAAAGATCGGTTTTGTATCCCTTTTCTTTGAGCCTGTTCACTGTCTCCATTGTTTTTGGATTGTTCGGCGAGAGTATACCAATGGAAAGTGTTTTATCAACTTCATTAAACACCGCAATCTGTGCCTCACGAGTTTCTGCCTCACTCACTGCCCGTAGAGCATCGATGTTGATAGGGGTACCTGTGAGGTCGAGATAAGGGAGTTTGTATTTTGACGACATGAGTTGGGCCAAATCCTCCTCCTCTTTTTTGCGAAGGTCGTCGTAGCGTCTATTTTGCTTGTCTTCGTCAAAGATTACCATGTGTGTATTGTATCAAATTTTCGCTCTACATAGGCCTCTTTGTACACATTGACAAATAGTATAAAAAGGTGTATAATACATCACGGAACAGTACCATGAAAAATTTTAAGTTTGTCTCACTCGCGGGCATGTTTTGCCTCGCGCTTTCCTTTTCTTCTTCTGCCTTCGCGGAGAAGAAACTCTCAAAAGAGGAAAAAAAGGATCAGGCGGTGAATGCCCTTTTGGTCCAGATTTCTGCATTGGAGATTCAGATCTCCAAGACACCCGATGGGACGGCCAAGACCGTCCGTTTGGCACAGAAGTTTGAACTCGAGGGCAAGCTCGAGAAAATCCTCCCGACGATGAAGGAGGCGCGACAGCAGGCTGTGGCGGTGAGTAAAACCGAACCAGAAACTGGTTCGGCAGATCGGGTTTCAATATCCGCTCCCAAACCTCTCACACCTGCGGAACAAAAAAGGTTGGAGATTCTCCGCAGAGCTCAGGAAATTGAGTTTGAAAAAGCTCAAAAAAAAGCTCTCAAAGAGGAAAAAAGGGCCGATACTCCGGCCATGAAAAAGGCCAGAGAGGAAATCGAAGATAGGGAGGACGCCCAGAAAGATGCCAGGAAAGAACTGGTTGAGATGCGCAATAGGGCAAAACTAACAGGGTGCTCATGGGACACAGTTAAGATCTCCAAAGGAGCATTTGATGGCGATATCTTGGAAAATATGATTCGTATTCGAATAACGAACACCGGATCGTTTTTCCAAGACATTGAAACTCCCACGCGTGGGGCAGGTCTGGTTGTCCACAACCTGTGTCCAGGCGGCGCGATCACCTTGACGTTCAGTATCAAACGGTGGTTGGATGGGACTGGTGGGATACAGATTCCACTTACTGCCAAGGCGCAGCCACCGAATGCCTCCACAGTGACTGAGAAGGCCCAGTATTACCTCCCAAATCAAAGGCGAACAGAAAGGATAGAGGATCGGACGTGGGAAATCACTACTGGTAGACAGCACTAAACTTGCCCACCGGGCGCCGAGAAATCGGCGCCCATTTTGTATGTAAAATTTTGAAATAAATATGGTAGGATAAGGGAGCAAAGCGAACACTTATGCATGATGTAATCATCAGGCGAAGGTGGAATACAAAATCTCGTTGAGTGCGTATGCTATTTTGGAACATGTCGGAACCCGTGAAGAGGTGAGATTGAGGAAAAATCGTAGCAACGATTTATTCCGTTTCCAAAATAGCATACGCCGAGAAAGAGATTTTGTGTTCAACAAAATATACACATGAACTACACCACCCACAACCCCACCGAAACACAGCAAATCGCACATGACTTTGTGTTGCGTCTCAATCCCAAAAAAGACACCGCGACAGTGGTTGGGCTTTCGGGCGACCTCGGAGCGGGGAAGACAAATTTTACACAATGCGTTGCTCGAGAATTTGGAATCACAGAAACGGTCGTGAGCCCAACTTTTGTAATAGAAAAAATATATGAACTGGTGGGTCAAAAATTCACACACCTCATCCACATCGATGCATACCGTCTCGAACACTCAGACGAGCTCATGCGACTTGGGTGGGCTACGATCATATCCGACTCCCACAACCTCTTACTCATCGAATGGCCAGAGCGTGTGCATGACATCATGCCGGAACATATTTCAATACAATTCACACACGTCTCTGAGAATGTCCGGGAAATAGAGATAAAGGGAGTGGAGATGATATAATGGGGTAATGGCAAAACCTAAATCCAAAAAAACACTCGTACTACTCGACGTGCACGCGATACTTCATCGTGCGTACCATGCACTACCTGACTTCGAGTCGAGTAAGGGCGAGCCAACAGGTGCACTCTACGGACTCTGTACACTGCTCATCAAACTTGTGAAGGATTTGAATCCTGACTACATCATCGCCTGCTACGATCTCCCAGAGAAAACGATGCGACACGAAGTGTACGAAGCATACAAAGCCGGTCGCAAGAAAACAGACGATGCTCTCGTTCAACAACTCGAACGTTCAAAGGATGTATTCACTGCATTCTCGATACCTATGTATTCATCACCAGGATTTGAGGCGGATGATATGCTCGGTACGATAGTGGAGCATATGAAAGACGACCCAACGGTTGATATTGTGATTGCATCGGGCGATATGGATACACTACAGCTTGTTGTGGATGATACTGTTCGTGTGTACACTCTCAAAAAAGGTATCAAAGATACAATCATCTACAATGAGGATGGGGTAGTCGAGCGGTTTGGGTTTAAACCAAAGTTTCTTCCCGACTACAAAGGCCTTAGGGGTGATCCGTCGGATAATATCATTGGTATCAAGGGTATTGGTGAGAAAACAGCACAGGAACTCATTGTACATTTCGGATCAATCGAAGATATGTATACGAAATTAAAAAAAGATGAAAGTGCTTTTGAAAAGGCGGGTATTAAGAAAAGAATCATTGAGCTCTTGAAGGCAGGGGAGGAAGAGGCACTTTTCTCGAAAATGCTCGCGACGATTCGGAGGGACGCACCGATTCACATGACTCTGCCCGAGAAGCCATGGCGAGAGAGTGTTGATATGAAGCGTGTTCAGGATTTGTTTGGCACATTTGAATTTCGAATGCTTGGAGCGCGGATTGCCGAAGCACTTTCGATTGAAATGCCTATGTCTCTCGGAGGCAATGAATCACCAGAGGAGGTCATGCGAGTCGGCCTACTTCTCTGGGTTGTTGATTCGAATAAAACAGAACCAACACTCGATGAAATACTTTCATACACACACACTGAAAACTTGGCAGATGCCGAAAAGGTATTACAGAAAATGATTACCGACCAAAACCTTGAGTTTGTAGTTGAGTCAATTGAGAAGCCACTGACAGCAATTACTGCAAAAATGAAACAGGTGGGTATCAAGGTTGATGTTGAACGACTACATAAACTATCAGAAACATATCACACAGAACTCAATCGTTTAGAAAAGGAAATATGGAAAATATCTGGTGTTGAGTTTAATATCGCATCTCCAAAACAGCTTGGTGAGGTGCTCTTTGTGACGATGGGTCTTAAATCGAAAAACCAAAAGAAAACAGCAAGTGGTGGGTATTCAACCAAGGAGTCAGAACTCGAGAAGCTTCGCGAGGAGCATCCGATTGCAGGGTTGGTGCTCGAATACCGTGAACTCGCAAAGCTTCTGGGCACATACATCGACACAATACCAGCACAGGTTGATACCGACCATCGACTCCACGCAGATTTTCTTCAGGCCGGTTCGACAACTGGTCGTATGGCATCTGCAAACCCAAACCTACAAAATATTCCAAACAAAACCGATCTTGGTCGGGAGATTCGCAAGTCGTTTATTGCAGAGTCTGGATATCAGTTGGTTGCGTTCGACTATTCTCAAATAGAACTTCGTATCGCTGCATTTCTCTCGGGTGATGAAAAACTCATCGAGATTTTCCGTACAGGACAGGATGTTCACACATCAGTTGCGAGTGAGGTGTTCGGTGTACCACACAGCGATGTGACTAAGGACATGCGTCGCAAGGCCAAGGTGATTAATTTCGGTGTGATGTATGGTATGGGAGTTCTCGCACTCAAACAGAATCTTGGTGGTACGAAGGAGGAGGCACAGGAGTTTCTCGATCACTATTTCCACACATTCTCAGGACTCGCAGAGTATCTCGAACGTATCAAACGTGAGACAGCACACAAGGGTTACACAGAAACATTTTTCGGACGACGACGATATTTCCCAGAGATTCGATCGAAACTACCTTTTATGCGCGCATCTGCTGAGCGTATGGCAATCAACGCGCCGATACAGGGGACAGAGGCCGATATTATTAAACTTGCAATGATTCAGATTGATCAACTTCTCTCATCTAAAAATCTTCATAGTGATGCAAGACTGCTTCTGCAGGTGCACGATGAATTGGTGTATGAAATCAAAGAAAAATTAGTCGACTCGCTCTCTCGAGAAATCAAAAAAATAATGGAAGGAATCATTCCTCCAGAAAAAATACATAGTGTTGTCTGTACAGCAGAGGCATCATCAGGAGAGAATTGGGGAGAGATGGAAAAATTTCTAACATAAACATCAATGCTTTATTTCCTACACGGCACAGATACACATACATCTCGACAGAAACTCCACGAGCTTCTTGATACGTTGGAAAAGAAACGTCCAGATGCATCCGTTTTTCGTATGACAAGTGAAAACTGGAGCGAGTCGCAGTTCGACGAGCTTCTCTGTGCACAGGGTCTCTTTGACCAAAAATACATAGTAGTGATGGACATGCTCTGTGAAAAGAAAGACATCAAGGAATACGTGCTTGATCGGATTGAACAAACGAAAGATGTATCGCATGTATTTCTCATGCTCGAGGGCAAAGTCGACAGTGCGACGCTCAAGAAAGTTTCTCTCGTCTCGGTCAAAGTCCAAGAATTTACAAAAAAAGAGGATATAAAGAAAAATTCACCAAACGTCTTTGCTATTACCGATGCTCTCGTACAGAGGGACAAACGAAAGCTGTGGTCAACGTACATACAACTACTCGACCAAGGAGTTGGTCCGGAGGAGATTCACGGTATTTTATTTTGGCAGGTGAAAAATATGTTGCTCGCCACTCGAGCAGAGAGTCAACGTGAGACTGGGCTCTCACCGTTTGTGTATAAAAACGCGCTAACTGGAGCACGGCTTTTTAAAGAGGAAGAACTTACATTACTCTCATCAAAGTTTATAGATATGACACACCGCGTACGTCAGGGTAGGGGTGATTTGGATATCATGCTTGAGAAGGTGATATTGGAGATGTGAGTGATATGACTACATTTTCAACATAACTTGTCGTAACACATCTGCAGAAATCCGAGCGTCCTCAAGTGCATTGTGTCGTCCTCTTGGTTGTGCTCCAAATGCTTGGAAAATTTCTTCAGAATTTGGTTTTCCAGTGTAGCCATTTTTTACCAAATGAGCATATGCAATGGGCCAAATATCTAATATGTGATAGTCATACTCTGATACATTAAAACCTGCTACGGTTAGTATGGTTTTAAAATGTTTAATATCAAAATCAGAAACAAATGAACCGATAAATATGTTTGTACCAAATCTATCATGGAGTATTTTCCCAATTTCTTCTTGATGTGGAGCATGAGTGAGCATGTCTTGGGTTATGCCCGACTTCATACTGACATCAGTACCCATATCTGCATATATATAACTTTCAAAAAAATCTTTTTCAACTAATGTTTCTCGGTCGAGAAGTACAGCACCAATTTGTTTTGGATATCTCGAACCTTCAAAATCAATAACGAGTATGTCTTTGAGGAATGCCATGAGTAGTTCTGTAAGTATAAACAGAGAGAACACATTTTGTAAAGGATTGTATTGACAAACAAATTTAAATGATGTATTTTATGATCAAGTCGTTATTGACTCTATATTGGACACAGATGAAGAAGTAGAGTCACAAAGGGAGAACCATGGTGTTTATCCTTCCATCGAAGTTTTCTTTTTTAAGAATGTTTCGATGGGAGTAATCCCTAGTTCTTTGTTAAAAACTAGTCATTCTGGGAACCAGAACTAGTGTTGGAGGTTTGAGATGAAATTCGCGATTACTTTTTTTGTTCTGGTTTCTGTATTGTTCAGCCAGGACACCAGAGATATGAAGCGATCAGGAGCACAACAGCTCCAGTTTCGTGACGCATTTATCATGCCGATTCTCGGAAGCTTAATGGAAAAGAAGCTTTCGTATCCGGAAATCAATGATCGGGTACGAAAGCAGGATGAGCTGATTGCCCAGCGTTTCCGTGGCAAAAAAGTTCACATCACACTGCGAGGATTCTACTCGCCACTATCACCTCTAGTACGGGCAGCAGCAGGCATCGAAAACAACGGTGATCCAGGTATCATCGTGTATTTGCCAGCAATCATGGATCAGTATGAAGCTGGTTCGTTTGAATGCTCGTTCATGCGTTCGATAATGCATGAACGTGATCACCTGACCGAGATGGTGAAAAGCAATTCTCGGGTTGATCTCGAGAATGAAACTCATGTGCATGCATTGACGGCAGAGTTTGTCCTTATACCTCTCATTGGGAAGTATAAGCAGACTTGTTCATCGAATGATTTGCTACACTACACTGCATGGATAAATTCAGGTCGGAATGAAAAAAGTCCGATCTGGTGGAAACACATGAAGGGTTTGTACGGGTTAGCGTTGGATTTCAAATAAAAAGGGGACTGTCGGTATGACAAAAGCAGAGTTTTTGAGTCGCCTTGTAACAGCAGTTACTCGAATGAGAAATGGGATCGAGCCAATCAATCAGCCACCATCGCTTGTTGCTTCTGATCCAACCACTATGGCTACGGGATGGGCAAAGGATATAGGGGTCTATCTCGAAGACGTCTACAACAGGAATGGTGATAACCCAGTGGTTGTCGTTATTCGGGAGATGGGTAGTGTTCCATCAGGATCCATGACTCTCGAGCAGTACGCAATGGTGGAAATCGGCTGGGAGTATTTCGACCGGGTTCATACCCAAGTCGGTCATTTCGGTAAACCAGTTGAAGAGATGGAGTTAGGTATACGAACCTACAACTGTCTCAAAAATGCCAACATCCAAACCATTGGTGAGCTCGTACAGAAAACCGAAGTCGAATTACTCAACACGAAAAACTTTGGTCGAAAGAGTATCAACGAGCTCAAGGAAGAGCTTGCCGGCCGAGGACTTCAGCTCGGAATGAAAACCAAGTAGTTCTTTCTTTATATCACCGCTTCGCTTTGAGAAACGTTTTGTCGTTCTCTCGGGTGAAGCGTTTTCTTTTACCTATTTTTCTCAATTATCACCCATCGAACTTCACCTATGCTCCGAGCTTAAAAATAACCCTATTTTTAAAGTCATTTTTTACCCCAGTAGGATTCAGTTCAATATAGAAGATTGGACTTTTTGTGTTTTTCTGATATATTTTTAAAGTTGTCTCATTGCGCCCGTAGCTCAGTCGGTAGAGCAGCTCCCTTTTAAGGAGATGGTCGCAGGTTCGATTCCTGCCGGGCGCACTAGGCAAAAAACCTCCACTGCTGGAGGTTTTTTCGCACTAGTGCGCGACGGAGGCATGTTTTGCTACCAAGCAAAACGGCCGAGTCGTGGGCCGAAGGAAATTTGATTTTGACGAAAATCAAATTATCCGAAGTGCACAAATTAAATTACAGTTTTCAGTTTTGTTGAGTGACGACGAAACAAAATTGAAAAAGATTACCCTACAAATAAAATCCTATAAAAAAAGTACCCCAGTAAAGGGGCACTCTATTGTTTTTTTCTGCAATAATCCTATTGGGTTGCTACAACACCTTGTTTCTCCATGATTGTGGAGATTATCTTTGGTGTAGGGAAGAATATCTCATAAGATTTGTCGCCTTCACCTTCTACAACACACTTGAGCATCCCATTGCTTACAAGTTCACGAATCCCTCTGGCTACATGCTCTGGTCCAAACATGAAGATGCCACTGAGGGGTATTTGGAATTTGGGAACCTCCTGTGTCTGCACTGTTGGTTTTTTCACGAACAATGCGTAGATACCGAGAGTTATGATACAGAGTTGGTGGTGTCTGCGCATCATCAACCTCACTTCGTGGTTGAGTTCTTTTTGATTAACCCATCTTAAATACTGCTCGAGTTCACTGGACATCATTAGATTGATCCGGAGCGAACTCACACCAACCCATGTGTTGAGTTTTTGTGAGAAGCTGATGATACGCGCTGCCGCTTCCTCGCGCTCAGCACGTTGAAGTGTTGAGGGGAGGGCGTAGCGACCGATCCTGATGTCACACGGGTTGCACGGCATCACGTCCTCAACTGCAAATAAACCATCTCTGATATAGTTCACTTTTTTCTTTCTCCTTGTGAAAAAAATCCTGACCGAATATAAATCATTTTTTATTGTATGTCAACAATAAAATATTCATGATGTGTGTATTGAAGCAAACACAGAAAAGGTGTAGAGTTCTTGTAAGGAAAGATTACTGCTTTTCGATAAAACTATAGATTTTTGGGTTTGGATCCAATTGGAATTGAACTTGTGAAAATATGGGTATAAAACTAAGTGAGTCGGAGAGGTGAAAGGAAATTATTATAAATCGTATGGATAATCTTAAAAACAAAAGTTATGAGGAACTTTTAGAAATAAGAAGAAACTCTATTCCCAGAGGTGATACCCATGAGCAAGCAGGTGCAGAAATTAATAGGATTCAACAAGACACAAATAACACACAGATTGCAAAATTAATTGACGAAATAAAGATTTTAAAAGATATAACTAAAGATAACGCTGATTTATCTAAAAAAAATTCTAAAAATTCTGACTATTTAGCAAAAGTTGCCATTTGGCTTGCAATAGTACAAAGTTTTCTATCAATAGTTTCAATAAAATATACCATTGAACAAACTAGTCTAACAGAATTACAAAGTAGAGGTGAAAGAATACAACAGTTAAGATCTATAAATAATTCAGTTGAACTTTGTGAGGGTGATAAAACAATTAAAGATTCAGGCCTTTTTGATGTGGCTACAGGTAAACCAGTTACTTGCGAAGATGTTCTAAAACAGTATGCTCCACAATCTATTTTAGATAATATAAAGGGTATGGTTTCGCCCAAGAAACAATAATTTTATGAGCAGAAGATACTACCGAAGAAGGTACAGAAACTACAATAATTCCGAGTCACCACTAGATATGGTTTTTGAGATGCTTTTAATGCTTATTGTGTGGATTGCAAAGCTAATTTTTAAGATGATTTATGAAATATTCAGTCTAATCAGGGATAGATTCTATAAAACAAAAGTGGATAAAAAGGTTCCATCAGATATACAGACTGAAATTCAACAACCTATGCCGGAGGTTCATTTTGAGGAAAAAGAAGAAGAGAAAGAGGTTTATCTTCCATATAAAAAGAAAAGCTTTCTTCTTACAAAAGCTGAGTATAACTTTGATAAGGTGCTAAATGAAGCTGTCAAAGACAAATACTACATAGGCAGACAAGTACCTCTTTCTAGTATCGTGGAAGTTACAAGTACTTACAAACCATATCGAAGTAAAATAGATAAAAAGACAATAGATTTTGTGCTTTTCAATAAAGCTGGGTACACTCCATACTTAGCAATTGAACTCGATGATCATAGTCATTCAAGATGGGATAGGATACAAAGAGATCAGTTTGTGAAGGATGTACTTAAAAGAGCTGATATTAGACTAGAGAGGGTTAAGAATGCTTATTCTTATAATGTGGAAGAAATTGCTAAGATGGTTGGCTAAACATTTTCTTAATATTTAAAGCCTTAAAATACACGGCCTCCATATAATCTCTGTCGCCCAATATAGTTACAATACTTTCTGTTTCTGAGCACATTGTAGTTAGATAGACTGACAAAAAAATCCGAGGCGTGGTTAGCCTCGGTACTTCACTCAAAGTGTTCAATTACCTTCGTTTGACAAGAACGCAGGAGCGTTCGCCGTCTCCTTTTGACACTTCCATGACATTATATGCTGAACAAGAAATCTGCAGATTCTCCTCGTGTGGCCAAACTTCCACCGTAGCACCCGCAACGTCATTAGGTTTATTCTTCCGCTTAGCTTGAATGAATACTACTCCCGTATGTTCTCTGCTAATGAAAACGTCTTCGTCTTCATACAGTAGGCCAATTTTTCTCTGACTCATTTGAACCTCCTTACAGGAGGATATACAAAATATCAAAATTGTAAAGACCTTGCGGTTATTTCCACATAGTCACTATTTACAATTTCAGACACACAATACATTCCCGCAAGGAAATATAATTGCTATTATTATCTTATGCACAAAATATTAAAAATACTTTTTCTTTCACTGCCAATTATAATAATGATTGGGTTGATTCCTTTCGTAAAAAATGACTATATTCTTACGTTTATTTATATATTAATCATCTTTACTTCATTGAAAATTAGTACATATACCAAAACAGACATACTATTTCTCTCTGTAGGTTTTGTAGTTATGATATTTTTTGAATATATTTTTATTAATACAGGAGTAGAAACATTTACTAGAAATTCTTTGTTTGGTTGTATGCCACTCTGGCTCCCATTTTTGTGGTCGTATGGATTTGTTGCAATAAAAAAATCAGCAATGATTTTAGATAGATAGTTCTACTCCTACAAGTTTAAACATTCTTCTCAAAATGTTGGTAATCTTCTCTGCCACTCTCTGGCTTCCAATCTCCACCCCAAGTCCAACCAAGATTTTTCATTAACGTGACCAAGTGATCACCAGCAACAAGAGTTCCCGGAGTATTTAAATCGTATACTCCATCCACAGGGGCTCTAAAAGTTTCTTTTAAATTTGAATCATATCTCACATAGATATTTTGTACAGGGTTTATATCGAACGCTAATCCTGTTGCGTGTTTGGATAATTTTTTTACTTCACCACTGATAGTTCTATAATTAAAACCGGATGAGTTGTTGTCGTTGCATGATATTTCATCACTCCACCTATATTTCGGATCACTTATCGGTACTACGCTTTTGATAGGGAACTTCAATTCAAAAGCCAGTCTAAAGAATTTTTCCACATCACTCAAAACATTTTTGTGCATTATGATTTTTCCTTCGAGTATAACACCATCAAAATCATAATGTTTGACAGATAATATTCCTAAATTTTCTAAAATTTCTTGAGGCGCAGGGTTTTGTGGATTTTGAATCGAGATCAATTCTTCAGGGATTATGCTTGACATAAATTTAACATTAATACAGAATTATAGCATGGTTTCAACACAACCAAAAATCAAACAGAATGCATGGCATTATGCATTTTATTGGACCCCAACTTTGAGGGCTGATTTTTGCGTTCATACTATCTAATTGATACTACATGTAATGAATTCAAAAATGGGCCCTTAACGGGGTCCATTTTTGTTCTTTCAAATCAACCACAAAGGAAAGGTGACTGTATGATCACGGTAAACCCTTCAAGTATCAAAGATTTACTTGCCCTCAAAGCATCTGGGGCACCAGTAACTCTAACTTCACATCCAGGCAATGCTTCTCTCTACAAACTAACTTTGTGGGGGTGTGGCATATCAGAACACTTCTGGGACGTGACGTGTTGTGTAGCTGATGCAAATAATCAGCCAATGGTTCGTCTTCAGGGTGGCACAGCTGAGTCTCTACTCAGTAAAGATTTAGAAGATAAAATTAGAAGAGAAACTAATTCTAATCGGAGGTTTGTCACTGCCTATCAACACACAAAAAATAAGGAACGTCTTGGTCGGGTACACGTTCGTGTGTGCGAGAAACTTTTCCCAAATGTAATCTCTTCTTGTTCGCGTCTCAATTTATCTGAGATAGACAGACTGAGAGAGGTGTTCGAGTATTTAGCTGAAACTCGTCCACATGACGTTTTCTCTCGATTCATTACTCCGGAAGGGGTAATGATGCCTATTCGTCAGAGTGGATTGAGAACCCACGAACTCACAGAATCGTTTGTGAGGGTACTTCGGGAACTAGATCATCTTCTGTTTAGTGATGAACCAATTATAACCAAAGGCGGGGCTTGTTATGATGGGGTGATGGTTCCACTATCAACCATGTTGGTTCAGTATTGGAAAACTGGTCGAATCGATCGGTATGATATATCTGGTCCAGATATGATTCACTATGCAACGAGAGAGTGTCACCAAAGAAATCTTTCTGAAATGCTACAATATCTGCACAAATGGAATCCAAAACTGATTCCTGCTCAAATTGTTGTCCGGATGTTTCCGGGGACAGTAGCTCGTGTTGGTCATATTCACGGTCATGGTTCTGAGAGTGTGTTGAATCGTAAGATTCAAGCTCTTAAATACCAAGGACAACTTTCAAGTGAACAAAAGAGACGTGTTTGGGACATGGCAAAGCACGACGAGGAGATTTGGCCGACCCAAATCAAGTCAGACAAAGATAGTTATTTCTCCCAACACGATCTTTTTGCCCACTCCCAACACCTTGTGGTTGATGATTTTTGGAAAGAGATTCCACTCGATAACATGAGGGAAAATCTAACCAGAGCAAATGCACTATTGCGCCTAAAGTAGGATGCAATATTAAAAAACTCTGCTGATGTAACAGCAGAGTTTTTATTTTTTCAAAACATTCTTCCTCCTACAAATTTAAATCAAAAGCGAGAAAACCCGGACCGGTGAAGAGGAGGGTGAATACAATAATACCAACGAGTATGTAGAGTGTTTTTCGAGCACTGTCTACTGGTTTCTGCTCCATTTTGAATTCGAAAGCAAGAAGTACGATACCAATGAGTGCTGAGATTTGAGTGTATAGTCCGAGCAAGATAAGCACACTTACAATCCCGATAGGGAATACTACCCATCCTGCAGGTTTTGAGTATCGTGTCTTTAGTGTAGAGAGACTAATGTAAGCCACGGCCAATCGAAGTAGTGTCGGTCCAATGAGTCCAAATGATAATAAAGTTGGAAATGATGATAAAGGATGCATATGAATAAGTGTATCGTGTATGAAATGATAAATCAATGTTTTTGTGCGCACTTACAATCCCCGACACATGCTCTTTTAGAAACAGAATAATTTTCTGGTGAAAATTTTCTTCACGCTCGGAACTCAAGAAAACAAAGCATGTTCTCGTGTTCCCACCACTCGAACATTGTTGTTTTCTAAGTTCCTGCGCGATGTTCCAAAAGAGCATGTGTCGGAGATTGTGAATCACGATACAATATTCTTTCTGTGTGCTATAGTCATTTTCAATGAAAAGTGTAAAAGAAAAAAATAGAGGAGAGGTATGTGTTCTCCTCCACAATATCCGAAGTACGCACAATGTGGGGTCGATATTTCGAACAGCAGATGCACTTGGTGTGACTAAAATCTACATATCTGGCTATACACCGACACCACTCGATCGGTTCGGTAGACCGCGTGCGGATATTGCAAAAACTGCTCTTGGTGCAGAAAAAATAATCCCATGGGAACAAGTGTCAGATCCTAAAAAATTACTAAAAAAACTTCGTACGCAGAAATATCACATCGTCGGTATCGAGCAGTCACCAAACTCAGTGGATTACAAGAAAGTTAAAATTTCAAAACATTCTGTGTTTGTCGTGGGCAATGAAGTGTCTGGGCTAGAGGATACTGTACTATCTCTCTGCGATGTGGTCGCTGAGATCCCTATGAGAGGGGAGAAAGAATCCCTCAATGTGTCTGTGGCATTCGGAGTTGCACTCTATCGAATGTTGGGAGTTTAGTATTGCAACTTACTTACAACTTTTCCATTTAAGTCAGTGAGTACGATACTCTCACGACGACTTTTCCAGAGTGGTTCGCTTCGTTTGAGATACACTCTCCACTCGTGTGTATAGAAATCAGAGTCATTTTTATGAACTGATACACATGTTGGGTAGTTTATTTTTGTGGTGATAAAGTTCGTGCATTCGTAGCTCCAATTCGCAGGAAGGGGATCGGTCTGGATTCGACATGACGGCATGTACTCAATGTAGTCAAAGCAGGCGTCATTGACTGTGCGTTTTGGAATCGACGAGAGATCTTCGGTTCGTGGTGCAGGACAGCTACTCCATAGGTATGGTGTGAAATCTTGGAATTGTTCAAGATATCCAGAGCATTTATTTACTTTCATACCCGATCCGTTCGGTGATCTTCCAGTCACAATATACACAGTGTCTTTGGGAGTGAGTACGATGTCTTCTTCTGCATTTTGTGAATCAGCGAAAAATAATTTGGTTGATTTGGGAATAGCCACCTGCACACCACTGTTTTCACTCGAAAGTCTCCAGCCGGTTATCGGAACAGTGGTTGTTGCACCGTCACTGACACGGAGTGTGAGATATTCTTGGTTTGCATTGTCGGATCGGGTGACGTATTGAAGTGTCACAATACCGTAGTATTTTGATCGAGTTTTCTCGATTTCGGTTAGTTCAATTTGTTTTTTTAATTCATCAACCTGTTTTTGAGCGTCTTGAATTTTGTATTCTATTGTTTGGTTCTCTGATACAGGGGCTTTAGCAAACTGGGCGTTTTTAATCCCACCATTGAGTGATAGAGAGAGGATACCGAGGAGGATGATAACACCGAGAAAAAAGTCTTGTGACATAGGTATATTGTACAACAGCTCTGGAGAAAGTGTTATTTCTGGTGTGTATTACAGAAATGTGCACTTCGACCACCAATCACTTTTCTCATAATTGTGCCGGTGCATCCACGTTTGAGACAGGGGAGCTTGGTGCGACGGTATGCTTTGTGTGAATTCTGAAACCCACCGCGCTCACCATATATATTTCGATAATCCGACATAGAATCACCACCAAGTTCGATTCCTGTCGCAAGAATTTTCTTCATACTCACCCACATGCTTTTAATTTCTCTCTGAGAAATATTGGATACTCTCCGTTCAGGATGAATACCTGTATCCCAAAGTATTTCATCAGAATAAATGTTTCCAATTCCAGCGACTATTGATTGATCCATGAGTACTGTTTTTATTTTTCCATTCATTTTCTGTTTCAGTTGGGTTTCAAACGTTTCAAACGATAAGTTGTCGAGGGGTTCTGGACCAAGTCCGTGCAAATCCACCACAGCGTCCCTATTTTTGGTTTCAAATAATATTACCTTGGCAAATTTGCGCATATCTGAAAATGCGAGATATTTGCCGTTTGAAAGAGTGAATACGAGATGAATGAATTGGTTGAATGGATCAGAGAGTAGTTTTTCTGTGCTCGTCCATTTTTCCCCCGACCATGTGTATGTGCCGTACAGTAGATGTCCTGTCATTTTCATGTGGATGAGGATCGTTCTGCCTCCGTGGAGGTGTATGAGAATATTTTTCCCTCGTCGCTCAGATGAGAGGATTCTTCGGTCACTGATATCCGTTCTAAATTTATCAAAATATTTTTTGTTTTTTATCGTGTCGGTTCGTTTGTGTTTGGTTCGAATATAGTAGTCAGACCATACGTCTCGTATAGTTAGGGAAGGGAGGACTTCGTTTAGTCCACGTACAGTCGTGGTTACTTCAGGTAGTTCTGGCATAGCCGTGTACTAGGAGTTTAATTTCTTGAGAGCAGAGCGAACTTTCTGCTCTGTAGAACTACCCTCTGCTTTCTTAAGTGCTTCGCGAGCATCACGTTCGCTGTATCCGAGAGATTTGAGTGCTTCGAGCGCATCTATATCATCTGACTCAGTGCTCATCTCAAAGTCACCACCACTGCCTACTTTATCTTTTAGCTCAAGAACTATTTTTTCTGCTACTTTTTTCCCGATACCCGAGATTTTAGTGAGATGTGATGTGTCTCCAGAAATAATTGCTTTGCGAAGTGTGGAGATGTTGGCCACGGAGAGTATGCCCATAGCGGACTTTGGTCCGATGCCGGAAATAGTGAGGAGAAGCTCAAAAAATTCGATTTCTTGTTTGGTTTGGAAGCCATACAGATCAAGAGCATTTTCACGTACAGCAAGATATGTCCAAAATGACACTGGTGACCCCCCATCACTCTCAAGAATTCCTATATATGTATGTATTTTGTACCCAACCCCTCCCACATCGAGGATAACTGACTTGGTATCATGGTGGAGTACGGTGCCTTTGAGGTATCCAATCATACTCGTATTGTACAGCATTCGTTTTTTTGTAGCTATTGATTTATTACAGATGATGATGTAGTATACGACTCATGCCAATAACAACATCAGCTAAAAAAGCACTCAGAGGTTCAAAGCGAAAGCGAGCTTTTAATTTGCGCAAGAAAGACGCTCTTTCTCGAACTGTTAAGCAGGTCAAGAAACTTGTTGCATCTGGAAAGGTTAAAGATGCACAGGCAATCATGCCAGAAGTTCAGAAAATCATTGATAAATCAGTAAAAACAGGTTTACTTAAGAAAAATACAGGTGCTCGCAAGAAATCTCGTATTGTCGCAATGATACAGAAAGCGAAATAATCACAAACTAAAAATCCCCGAGAGGGGATTTTTAGTTTGTTACAGTGCTTTCGTCAGGAATCGAACCTGAATCGCCAGCTTCGCAGGCCAGCATTCTATCCATTAAACTACGAAAGCAATTAACACAAACGTACCATATCCTTTCTAAAAACCCAAGTATATAAGGATTTTTTCTAATAATGGTTCAGTGTGTCGTTCCTGAGGAATGTGTTCACGTAAATACTCTCGTATAATATCAGGATCCATATCGTCTATGAGTACAGATACAAAGAGAGACAACCTCTTCTTTAATTTGATGATTATTTTAGGGTGGGGTGTGTGCACATCAACCCAAAATGATTCAATCTCACTGTATGGGTGAAATATTTTGCCCATATGAATACCACTCGTATCGAGCTCTACATAGATGATTTCTGGTTCTCGTGCTGCGTACAGTGCGAGTATCGAAGCCGAAACGATAATAAGAATGCCGAATATGACATTGTTGAGAATGATTGAAATGAGCGCGATGGAGAGTGCGACAATACCAACCACCCAATACCAATCAGTGGTTTTGTGTGTGTGAACATATTCAGGTGTATACCAAGAAACTTTGTTCATAAAAGTGATTACGATATGCGATCAGTACCAAAATCTTGTCTCAGTGTTGGTTTTGGTATGAGGGATGCGTAGATCGTGAGGGCACACGAAATGAGCGCAAGATTTTTGATGATGTACTGTCCTTCGAGTGTTGGGACGAAACTGTGTGTCCAAATATATTTAGGCAATAGGAATAGGGGAAGGGCAGTCATGATGATGTGTGAGGCAAATAGTGTGATTGCCCACTTTTCCCATCCGGGGATTATGAACAGTATTGCTATTATTATTTCGAACAATCCAAACAAAACAATGAATGATGAAAATGGTAGAAACGGCATTGTTCGAGAAAGCAGTTCCTTGACGAGAGGACTTGCTGGACTTTGACCAATTACTTTTAATATTCCAAACCAGAAGTAGAGTACAAACAGTGCTACGCGTGCAAGAAGCACGGATATTTGTTTTATGTTCATGTGGAAATTATATCACGATGAAAAAATATCTACTACGGAGATGTGCATTACTTTGGGGTGAGGGTGTACAGAGTAAATTTATGGATTGGAATATGAGGGGTCATCAATACCTGTTATTTCTGGGGGAATAACAGCATCATCTGACTCACTGTACTCACCCTCAACATATTCATCTTCTTCTATTGTTTTTCTCTTTAATTCCTCTGTTTCCTTGATAAATTCTCTAACAAGAGAGAGCATTTTTCGCCTGATTTTTGGATAACTATTGTAAACAACGACTTTGTCGATTAAATCGTTGTTGAAATAAGCCAACAAACTTATTTTCCAAGTCTTCCAACCCTTCATTTTTTTCAAAGTGTCAGCTAAATCTTCAGTCACCGCTCCAACTACTGGAATCTCTTTGTTTTCAGCTAATGTTTTAAAAATCTCATATCCACCACGCATTGTTTTGGGTGCAAAATGAGTCGGGATAAAAATTCCATATTTACAAAAACCAAACACAAAACCTTTTTCCATATCACCATACATATACGTTTTATTGCGTGCACCTTCTTCAAAAAAATGTCTTTGAAATCTATTTTGTTCTAGAGGTTGTCGATCACGACGTAACATTGCGTCCGCATACCATCCATAGATTGCATCTAATTCCTCCTGACCTCCCTCGAATTTATCAGTATCCAAGATACCAGATGGAATGGGGAATTCCTCAATCACTGTTTCTTCGGGCTGTTTTGGATTATTATCCTCAAATTCGTTTACATGGTCGGGTTTGTCTGTGTTTTCTGTGTATTTAAAAAGTATTTTTTCCATATTTAAATTTAACATAATTTTAAAAATCACATAAGGTAATTTGAAATCGGAACTTGCATGATATAAACATATTTATACTTTTGCTTACAAATAATACGTAAATCCTCTCATTCGAACCTATGCTGCTTTCGGAAATTCATTTGTATTTGGTTTTCTGTCACTTTCTTTTAGAAAGATATGTCGGGCATCTTTCAGGTTTTGTGGATATAAATGTTGGCGTCGTTCTACCGCTTCTCTGGTTGCATTATCATCATCACGAGTTGCATTTTCAAACTTTGCCAGACGATTCGAAATAATTTTCCATTTCTTCTCACCCGTTTCCCCTTGTTGTTCAAGTGTATCAAATACAGTTTTTCTATATTTTTCAATACCAGAACCAATTTGCAAAAGAAATAAGACAAATAATTCTTCTATGGCAGGTATGTTTATTTCTCTAGTTAAAATGGAATGTGTGGTTTTTTTATCAACCAAATATACAGTTACGTGAGCAACTTGCTCAGATGTGAGATCAGTTTTTTGTACAAGAAGTTTCCTAAACTCAGTTGCTATTTTTAGCTTTATTGCATTCAAAATTTCTTCGGTTGGTGTGGGTGGGTTGTGTTCACGCCACGTTGTAACAGCAGTACGAAGGTCGACGTACAATGAACCGTCGATATCACTTTCTTGTGTCGCATATCCCTTCGTATTGCTTCCAAAAAATCCAAACGATACAACCTCAGGATGTTTTTTTTTAAATTCCTCAAGATTTTCTCTGACAGATCGTATCCTTTCTCGAATCTCAGGATTTGGTGGTAGTAAAAATCGTCTGTCATCTAAAATCCCTGCCTCAAGAATAGCTGTACGTCTTTCTGTTTTTGGCTTGTCTTGAATAGATTGATAATCAAATCTTTCTTTCATATTTTATATAATAGCAATAAAATTAGAAAAGAAAAAGTATTCTCTGTGTGGAGGCGTATGGAAACTTGATTAAGAGCCAATCTCTAATCTAACCGAAAAATATAGCTAATAACAAAGCTCGTCTACTCAATCTTCCAAATTTTGGCTGCAAATCACCAATTCCTCCTCAACAGATCTCGATATGCTTCTTCAAAATTAGTGATTTTCGCACGAAATTTGGAAGATTGAGCTAGACATTAGATTGGAGATTGGCTCTAAGATTGTAACTAAACTCTGTACCCAGATAATCTAATGAGAATGTTAAGGTTTTTTTAATTATAAATTATGGGAGGGAAGGCGAGAGTTTCGAATCTCACCCGCAAAGCATGCTTTGCTCTCCCCGAAAAAACAAAAACACCCCGAAGGATGTCTTCGTTTTTTGGCGGAGGGTGTGAGATTCGAACTCACGGTGGGTTGCCCCACTCTTGTTTT
>CAYVMP010000001.1:63200-64823 GCA_964452635.1 uncultured Candidatus Saccharibacteria bacterium
TCTAGACAAGTGCGATAGACCACTATGCCACTCCTCCCTGTATCTTTAGGATTCACAACTAAACCCTTTTGAAATACTCACATATTTTCATATTATTTTCAAGTCACTTGTTTTATTGAGGCAATGTTCTTTGCAGTGGCAATTCGGACAGATAATAAAAATGTTGATTGGTTTTTACATTCGACGAGGCGGGGAAGATTCGGTATAGTGGATATATGAAATATTTAGGCATTGATTATGGATCAAAACGTGTTGGGTTCGCTATCTCGGATGAGTCATTTCAGTTTGCGTTTCCACTTGTTGTGCTTCCAAACACAGATTCTCTCCTCGATGAGATTGTGGAGATATGCTCAATAAATGAAGTGGGGGAGATTGTCGTGGGGGAGTCAAAGAACTTTAACCAACAGGACAATGAGATTATGAAAAAGATTACACCGTTCGTATCACAACTCTCTGGGCGTCTCACATTACCCGTTCATTTGCACCCTGAGTTCATGACATCTGCTGAGGCGCTCCATGGGCAAGGGAAAAATGATATGCTCGATGCATCTGCGGCCGCGCTGATATTAAAAAGTTATTTAGATACACATATACATAACACACATACACATGATCACAATAGATGAATTTAAAAAATTAGATATTAGAATTGGTCATATTCGAGAGGTGGAAAAGGTTCCTGACGCGGATAAACTCCTGAGACTCTCAGTTGATTTTGGCGAAGAGAGTCCACGACAGATTGTTTCTGGTATTTCTGCGTTCTATCCAGACCCTCAGGTGTTGGTCGGAAAAAAATGTGCATTTGCCTACAACCTCGAACCTCGAACAATACGAGGACTAGAAAGTCAGGGAATGATACTTGCAGTTAATGGAGAAAATGATGGAGTGCCATTTTTCTCACTCCTTGAAACATCAACAGATGTCACAGCAGGAAGTTCTGTGAAATAGCACCGTATAATTTCTGGGCAATCTGTGGAGAGAAATCTGTTCCAAGTTTTCTTTTCAAGGTATATACTTATAGTAATGAAGTTTAAAAATATTTTTGATCTTTTTCCT
This sequence comes from uncultured Candidatus Saccharibacteria bacterium, assembly GCA_964452635.1. Classification (GTDB taxonomy): domain Bacteria; phylum Patescibacteriota; class Minisyncoccia; order Phycocordibacterales; family DATDWN01; genus CAYVMP01. Next base: position 64,257 of record CAYVMP010000001.1, read on the forward strand.
CCACCTCACTTTCTGAATGTTCCATACGCAGGATTATCCATTTCGGATACATCTGTTCGGTGTGTTCAGTTTGCGCGCAATAGTGCTGGTATGTATGTGAGGAAATACATGGAGAAGCCAATTCCTCCCGGAGTTGTCGTGTCTGGATTTATAAACAACAGCGATGAGTTGGTCGAGATACTTCGCACTGTACATAAGGAATTTGCCGCACCTGCATTTAAGGTCTCTCTTCCAGAGGAAAAAGCATATCTGTTTACAACTAAAATTCCTTTCGTAGATCCAAAAGAAATTAGAAATACAATTGAATTTAATATAGAGGAAAATGTTCCACTTCCGGTGTCCGAACTTACATTCGATTATGCTATTGCAGATGAGCACGGCCATGGAGATCACGTTGATGTGATTGTGTCTGCACTCCCAACACAGATTATAGATAAATATATTGAAACGATTACTACTGCAGGTATGAACCTTCTTTCACTTGAAATAGAGTCGCAAGCAATGACTCGTGCTCTCGTGCCTGTGGGGGATATTGGCACGAAACTCGTTATTCATTTTGGTAAAGAA
>CAYVMP010000001.1:64833-67399 GCA_964452635.1 uncultured Candidatus Saccharibacteria bacterium
GGATCGAAAGTGGTGTAGTCGGCCGCCTGGAACTTCATTTTGGTAAAGAAAAAGTCGGACTCTATGTTTCATACAAACGAACTGTACATTTCACATCCACGCTTCCACTCAATACTTCTGCTCGCGAGGATCTCTCCGGTCTCTCTCAGGAAATCAAACGACTCTACACATACTGGCACACACTCAAAGAAAACCTAGACAATCCTCACAAACACATTGATCAGATTATTCTCTGTGGAGAAGATGTCACCGATGCTACTGCGTCCTATTTCTCGGCAAAACATGACACACCAACAATCCTTGGAAATGTCTGGACGAATGCGCTCGACATAGATGTCACAGTACCACCGATTGCATTTGCGGAGTCGTTGCGTTTCGGTGCATCAATCGGTCTCGCTCTGCCGAGTCAGATTTTAATATAAAGATATGTTTAACGTACTACCCGACATATTCAAAAATGATATTCGCAAAAACTACTCCTTTCGAAGATGGGTAGTGGTCTGTCTGTGTATTGTTGGGATACAGATTTCATTGCTCATTTTCGCTCTACCATCCATCGTCGTCTCTCACTATAAAGAAAAAGAATTGCAACTAGACGTCGATGCATTTCACTCGCTTCGGATCGCCTCTCGGTCAAATGCTCCACTCGATATTATCCCAAGAACAAACAATATGTTGCACATTCTCGATACAACACTTGAGTATCCTCGAGTTGTCCCGATTGTCGAAACAATCCTTGCACAGAAAAACACGGGAATTCGTCTCACAAGTTTTGCGTACGTTTTTTCCGATGCCACACACGCTACTGTGTCTATACAGGGATACTCCGCGAGTCGAGAATCCCTCGTATCATTCGTAAAATCGCTTCGAGAGTCGACACTGTTTGCATCGGTTGATTCACCGGTATCCAACTTGGCAAAAGAAAAAAACATTGATTTCGTGATTACGGTATCAGTCGAAAAACGCCATGAATAACACATCATTTTTACAAAAAGTTTTAATCAGTATCGGTGCGGTCATTGTGTGTATTTTCGGTGCGTATTATTTCCTTTACACATATATCAAATCAACAAACGAACACATCTCAGTACTCGAACAGGAGCGCGGGAGAGAAATGTCTCGACAGGAATACGCAGAGTCTGCACGTGAAATGCTCGAAGCATCCAACTCAGAGATATCTCGAATATCGCTCTCCATTCTACCCAAGGACGGTGACGTGACATTTATAGAGAAAATCGAATCACTTGCACGATCGCTTCGAGTGGACATCGCTATCAGTTCGCTCTCCATTGAGAATGATCCGAGTATTGCCGATTCAAATATAGTCATCTTCAATATCAAAGCAAAGACGACGGGTTCATGGGCGGATACGTATAAATTTATTTCTCAACTCGAGCTTTTGCCTGAGGAGATACAGGTGCGCCGACTGACACTTTCTGGAACTGTTGATGATGGTGCGGGTCCGAAGGGTCCTCGACCATGGAATGGATTGATTGAGATTCGTGTACTTAAATACAAATAAATATATGAACGAATACATATCAAAGATACAAAACATACTCCACAGTATTCAGAAAAGACCAGTGGTGTACGTAAAGGAGGGGATACGACCGCATCGAGACTGGATCATTATTTTCTTCGGGGCACTTACAGTTCTCTGTATTTCTGGAATCTGGGCATACTATATATATGTCGAGGTGACTAATGGCACACTCTTTACATCTGTTTCTGAGGACACCAAAAGCTCTGTCAAAATAGACATGACTCTACTCCAAAAAATATCAAAACGTCTGGATGCCAAGGATGCTCGTGCACGAGACCTCTCCTCAACCCCTCAAAATCTTCCCGACCCATCTCTCTAGGTTTAAATGGCTTAAAATAAGGCTACATACGTGGTGCCCCCGGTAAGAATCGAACTTACATTGACGGCTTAGAAGTCCGCAGTTCTATCCATTGAACTACAGGGGCGTGTATACACATCGAATTCTATCACAAAGTCGTACCCTTTTAATCCTTGACAAATCACCCCATTAGGTGTATAATATACCCATAAGGTTCGAATAACAACGAACCAGTCCTCTGACACAGAGTCACCACAGAATGCGTTCTGTCCATGACTCCACATAGCGAAGTAAGGAATGTGATAGTGCACTACACACTGTAGTCACCATCATAGTTCCTCTTCGTCATACTAAGTGTCTAGTAAGTAATGTATTTGGTATGACAAGAGGGATCTGAAGAAGATTCCTAGGTATTGAAATCAAAGGTAGAGTCCCGACCTTAACGGGGACTAGAAATGAGATAAAAATGCAGAAATATCTTCTGGAAGATAGTTTGATTTTTGATGGGAATAAAAAACCCATCGGAAAAGGGGAGGTGTGGGAAAGAAAGGAGCACGGCTCATCCTCACTGTACAAGTGTGAGGGCGCTAGTTATTGGAGCACAACGCTCCAGAAGCTCGAGGAGAGGAGGCCGGAAGGTTCTCTCCTTGAGGTTGGGGAGAGAAAGGTCGCTCTGTTTTTTTTGGGTGACCATACGCCTCCATGGAAGGGATGTTTCTCTCGCG
>CAYVMP010000002.1:0-58905 GCA_964452635.1 uncultured Candidatus Saccharibacteria bacterium
AAATCAAAATAGCTCCATATGGAGCTATTTTGATAAATCACAGTATTGTGCGCTATGCGTCTTGAAGGTTTGGAAATTTTTCTGCAAATTCTGCCATCCATTTATCGTTTTCTTCTTTCGGATTTGCCATTATTCTCTGTTCGATTTCTGGATGTGCCTCATGGATGTGTTTCCATCCAGTATCTATCATTTCTTTTGCGTCTGAACCTGTAATCACCTCAGAACATGTTTCCGGACCACCCATTTCACTGCATAGTATTTTTTTCATATGTATTTTTATATAAATAACATTAATAATTATAAGACTAAGTGTATCACAAATAATCGATTTATTTTCTTTTATATAAAAATGGATTACTATGTACCAATATGTCATCAACATTTCAACGAAAGATTGAGAATTTTATATGTGAGAAATGTGGTTTCTCTGTAGAAGGGAATGGCTACACAAATCATTGCCCAGAATGTCTGTGGTCAAAACATGTCGATATTCATCCTGGGGACAGATTGGCAGAGTGTGGCGGAATGATGGAACCTGTGCGTGTTGAAGTAAAAGGCGGGGAATACACAATCATTCACATCTGTACTGCGTGTGGACTTGAAAGGCCAAATAAAGCAGTTGCAGAAGATAATTTTCATATGCTTGTCCAGATATCCGCAGAGCATTCAAAGAAGTTTCAATCTTCCTAAACTAATTTTTTGTTAACTCATCCGTAATGAGCTTAGTCAATGTCGGTGCCCAGCTTTTTTGGAAGTTGTGGGCTACGGTGGCTATATCTGTTGCGAGGAATTGAGACAAATCCTTACCTGTCTCTGTTTTGAGTGCTCTACTGATGTATGCAAGAGTAATAGCTCGAAGATCCCGTGTGTCCGTTGTATCACCGTCCGATGATGTAGAAATAATCCCTATGAGCGTGCCACGAGCATCAAACACTCCTCCACCCGATGCACCCTTTTGTGATATGACTGTCCCCGGAACAGAAATGAGGTCAACAGTATCCGCTTTAAATGTAAATATGTCTGCAATCTTCGTAATGGCACTTGTGAGGTATAAATCTTTGAGGATTGAAATTCCTCCAAGAAATCCAGCAGGGTAGGAGACAAGTGCAGTGTACTCACCACGGTCTATATCCTCTCGAGTATTCGGTGGTATGAAAGGGAATACAGATGGGAGGGGGGTACCATCGGTGCTTTCGGTGATGTGTAGGAGCGCAAAGTCGTTTTCACCTGTTCCTTTAGGATCGGTTTGCTTGAGGATGCCTTTATTTGCCTGTACCCATGTTGGCGATACATACACAAGCTCTGCTTTATATCGAGGATAGGCAGGACTTCCGGTGCGAATCGTACATTCGACAAAGTTCTGTGCAGAAAAATTTTCAAGAAGCCAGTACTCTGCTACATGCGCATTGGTAAGGATGACTCCGCGTGAGTCAATAATCACACCGCTCGCAGTGATCGGGTAGAGTGTGCCTGCTGTTTGGGTGGTACAGAGAATATTTACAAGAGCGAGTCGTGCGGATGTGTTAACCGCATTTAAATCCGGTGGGGTAGTGGACGCTGGTTTAAGAGGAATTGTTGGTGTTGACGTTGCTACAGTGGAATTTTTGATAGTGATTTGTTTTACTTTCTTTGTTGATTTTGATGTAGTAGGTGTGGTCGTTGCTGTTTTTGGTGTAGTTGTTGCGAGAGCACTGGATTGAGAAGTGGTTTCGGTTTGCGTGCGGGTTTGTGCTACCGGTAATTGGTACCCCATAGTTTTTCTCCATGCATTCTGTGTAAATGTGTAGACAGAGAGGGGAATCGGTCGAAATGATGCAAATACAAGGAGAGACGAGAGTGAAAGAAGTGCAATGATGAGAATTATTTTCAATCGAAGCATGTGTATAGTATAGCATATTGGTTTCGTTGCGAATCTAATTGATTTTTGGTACTATCATGTACGTGCATTAAGTAGTTTCTTTCATGCGGGACTAGTTAATCGGTATAACAACAGTTTTCCAAACTGTGGTGGGGAGTTCGACTCTCCCGTCCCGCACAAAGCTGTGAATAAAAATGTTTCAATTCTAGTAATAATAATTGTACTAATCACGACTGGTTTTTTCTATTTAAACAAAAATAAAATTACTACATTATCTCCGCTTGCAACCAGTACGCCAATTATAATAACAAATAAAAACACTGAATTAGTAGACGGGAAAGTTAGTTGGCTTAGATATGAAAACAATGAGCTTGGTGTAAGTTTTGACTATTATGGATATCCAGAAAATAATTTTAGAATGATGAAAGGTGATACTGGCAGACAATTCAATGCCAGCTTCGTTTTGCCTTCAAAAACTCAAGTTTTTATGACTTCGAGAACAACAGATTATTCTATTGGAAAAGGTGAGACAACGGTCGGATCTTGGGGTTACGGAACGATTGGAGGTAAGTATTATTTAAAAAATCACGATAAATTATCAGATTTTGAAATCCATCCAGACGAAACATGGCTTCTTGGGAATGGTGACACCTCCCTAGTTTTTATAGGTAAAAATTTTGGTCCAGAGTATGAATATGATGATTTACCTATTTGGGTAACTCTAAATACAAAAAATAAAGAATTTCCCGGCATCGGCCTACAAGTTTATTATGAAGGAGGTAACCACAAAATAACTGATGAAGATATCGAATATATAAAAAGGATTATATCTTCTATCAAATTTTCTAATTCTAATTAATATAATAAATCAGTTATATATTATCTGCATACATTCGGTTCTAACTTCGTGCAATAACCTGCACAAAAATATCCGCCACGTGTTTAGGGTGGCGGAATGACCTATCTCTACCAGTATTTTTGGTTATACGTGTGCAAAGAAGGTTTCAGGTCTTTGTTAAAAGTGTAGACAGTCACACCACAATTGACAGGACTTTGGGATGAGTCCTCCAGAAACTGTTCAAGTGTATCCAGTGACCATTTTTCCAAGATAAACCTGATGAGAGTGATGACTCTGCCGTGGGTGACGAGAAGTGTGTTCTTCTCTCTCTGTGAAGAAAGGAGATGAGTAATAGCGGGCTTCAATCTATCACAGACATCCATCAAGCTTTCTCCTCCAATCGGTCTTGCAAATATTTGGCCGACAGTTTCCCAATACTGTTTGTTCCATGGGAAGCACTTTTCGATTTCTGCCCCTGTCATCACGTACCCATACCCACTCTCACGTTCACGGAATGATGTGTCTTCGATAACTTCTTCTACCGAGACATCGAGTAGTAGTTGCTCGAGTGTTTGCTTTGTTCTTGTGTACCCACTATGTACCGCAGTGTGATAGCGTACTCCGTGTGCACTGAGAGCGTGTCCAGTACGGTTTGCTTGGGTAAATCCATGTTCAGTAATGGAAACTCGATGATCGGGTATGTTTCTAAAACGATCTCGTGTTTCATCTGTGTTAAAAAATACAGGTGCGTGTGCCCGTACTCTGTTTAATAGCGACTCCGCATGTCGAACAATGGTGAGACTCGTTGTATTCATTTTTCAGAGAACCTTTCTGTTTTGAGTATATAATAGTTTAAAAAATGTGAACTGATTGTAATGCGTATTTGTATATAAAATATAATTAATTATAAAAATACATTGTAAAATAAAAATCTTTTGTTATAATATTTATGTACTATAGATAATACACAAATATGGAAATACAACATGTTTTGGAAAATTTAGGCCTATCTTTGCTCGAAGCACGAGTATATCTCTCGCTTTTAACACACGGAAGAATGACCGTTTCTCTCGTATCACAAGATACTGGGGTGTATAGACCAACAATATATCGAATACTCCCAACACTTATAGAAAATGGTTTGGTTTCAAGTGTTATTGTAAAAAAGAGAAAATTCTATGTTGCAGAGGATCCACATCGTTTATCACGATTGATTACAAATAAAAAAAGTGATCTCGAATCAATTTTGCCTGATTTGTCTCGAATTTTTGGTGGAGTGCAGGCAAAGCCAGTAGTTTCTTTCTATGAGGGCAAGAAAGCAATTCAGCATATTTATGAGATTATGACGGAGAGATTGAAGAAAGGAGAGGCTTTTTACAGGTATGAATCACCTCGAGATCACAAAATTTTAAAAAACTATTACCCTGATTTATATCGGAGAAGAACAGGGGGATCAAATAGTGAGATTGAGAAGTATGTTATAACGAATGAAGTCACAGAAAAAGATAGATTAAAAAGACTTACTCGTCATACGCGGTATATACCAGAAACCATAGATACATTTGATTACAATATATCTCAGATTATCTATAAAGATACAGTTATGTTTGTTGACTATGATACTGAGACAGCAACAGTTATTCAAAATAAACGCTTTGCAGATTTTCATTATAGATTGTTTCAAATATTGTTTTCGAAATTACCTCATTCGTAGAGACATTCAAAAAGCGCTCGTGTGAGCGCTTTTTGAATGATAGAAAGGGGAGAGGATTATTTTACTGCATCCTTCAATCCCTTTGCTGCACGGAACTTTGGAACTTTCATTGCAGGAACAGAGATTGATTCACCTGTTCGAGGATTTCGTGCCTGACGAGCTGCACGAGTCTTGGTTGAAAAGATACCAAGACCTGCGATAGATACCTCACCACCCTTTTTGAGTGTGCCTACAATAGAATCAATAATCATATCTACGATTTCTTCTGCTTGAACCTTTGTACCACCGAGCTTCTGGTGGACTGCGTCTACAATAGATGCTTTATTCATATAATTTCTTAAATAAATTACGGATAATGACGAACTAAATCGACGGCTACTACGCTATACATTATATAGTAAGGGTTTTTTAGTGCAACATATTGAAAATATATCAAAAATGTTGTGTAGATCTGGTCTATCGTGCAAACTCAATGCTTCGTGATTCACGAATCACATTCACTTTTATCTCTCCTGGGTATTTGAGTTCGTTTTCAATACGGATTGCTATGTCTCGTGCCATTTTATGTGCCTCAAGATCTGTGACTTCTGTTGGTGTTACGAATATTCTGATTTCACGGCCAGCTTGGAGAGCATATGCTTTCTCAACACCGGTAAATGATGTTGCGACTGCTTCCAAATCACCAAGACGTTTGAGATAGTTTTCAATACTATCACTTCGGGCACCCGGTCTGCTTCCGGAAATAGCATCAACTGCCTGAACAATCATTGATTCGAGTGTTTCGTACGGGTATTCCTCGTGATGTGCCTGCATCGCCTTAATGATTGCTTCGTCAGTTCCAAATTTCTGGAGGATTCTGCGTCCGATTTCTACATGTGATCCAGCAACTTCGTGGTCGAGCGCTTTGCCGATGTCGTGTACGAGTGCACCTGCTTTGGCAACTGCTACGTTTGCACCGATTTCTTCAGCAATCATTCCTGCAAGGTGGGTCATCTCGACTGAGTGTGCGAGTACATTCTGTCCATAGCTGGTTCGGAAATGTAGTCGTCCGAGAATAGAGATAACACGAGGATCCAGTCCGAGTACACCTGTCTCGTACACAGCTTCCTCGCCTTTTTGTTTTATAATTTTATTAATTTCCTCCTCAGATTTCTTTACAATCTCTTCGATTTTTGCAGGTTGAATGCGTCCATCGGCAATGAGTTTCTCTAGAGCGGTCTTTGCAACCTGACGTCGAACAGGATCAAATGACGATATAGTAATTGATCCCGGTGTGTCATCAACAATCACCTCAACACCAGTCACACGTTCGAATGCTTTTATATTTCTACCTTCTTTTCCAATAATTTTGCCTTTAATATCATCATTCGGAATGCTTACGTGTGTCGTGAGCATGTCAGATGTAACTGAATTTGCGAGTCTTTGGATTGATGTTGCAAGAATGGATTTTGCTTTCTGCTCAAATCTTTCCTCGCCTCCTATTTCTAGTTTGTGAATGCGGGCAAGAATATCTTCCTCCGATTCCCGCTCAACTTTCTGTAGAATTTCTTTTCGAGCTTCTTCTTGTGTGAGTTGTCCAATCTTCTGCAACTCTTCTTTTTTCTGACGTTCAAGTTTTTCTGTGTTTTCTCGAATAGCTTTTATTTCCTCGATTCTCTGTTTAATCTGTTCAACTTCTCTATCAATGTCTGTCTGTCGGTTATCGAGCAACTCTTCCTTTTTAATCAATCGATCTTCTGTTTTCTTTTGTTTTTCTTCTTTTTCTTTGATTTCTGCACGAGCTTCTCGCAGAATCTCTTCTGCTTTTTTCTCTGCTTCGTCTATGATTGTTTTGTGTTTCTGCTCAGCTTCAAGTTGCATCTCCTTCAACTCAAGCTCCATAGAGCCCTTTTTACCGAGTGAGATGATGAGACGCAAATAATAGCCGAGCCCAATGCTGACCACTGATGTTCCTGCAAGGAGGAACAGTACTAATTTTAATGTCATGGAATGTAATATTCCTCTTCAGGCAATAATAAACCTATGGAAGGCGAGATGTTCGTATATTCTGTCTAATCTGTATAGTCATAAGTGTTATGAATTGTTGGAATTCTCTGATACCAATGGGGTTGTCTGTACTGAATGAAAAGAAACGGAATTTAAAATGGTAATACCACAACTATAATAGATATAGAGCATAAAGTCAAAAAACCACCTGACCGGTGGTTTTTTCAGATCTTCTTCAGTAGTACTTTATTATAGTACCTTGTCTATTATTCCGTATTTCTTTGCTTCCTCTGCTGACATGAAGAAGTCACGATCAATATCCTTTTCTATCTTTGAGATTGATTGACCAGTGTTTTTTGCCATGATTTTAGCAAGATTTTCTCGAAGTTTGATGATTTGCTTTGCGCGGATTTCGATGTCTGATGCCTGACCTTCTGCTCCTCCAAGTGGCTGGTGTATCATCACTTCTGAGTTTGGAAGAGCCATGCGTTTACCCTTTGTCCCTGCAGAAAGCAACCATGCACCTCCTGATGCTGCCATTCCTATGCAGATGGTTGATACATCATTTTTAATATGGTTTATGGTGTCAATCATTGCAAGTGTTGCAGATGCAGATCCTCCGGGAGAATTAATGTAGAGCGAAATGTCTTTCTTCGAGTCCTCTGACTGGAGGAAGAGAAGTTGGGCAATAACAATATTTGCAACATGGTCATCGATTGGTCCATCGAGGAAAATAATGTTGTCACGCAATAGTCGCGAATAAATATCATACGCTCGCTCTCCAAACTGTGATTTTTCTATAACGGTTGGTATTAACATGGTGTGGGTTGGTTATGTGTAAAATATCAAATCTCTTTCTCGACGAGATTTTGTTACTAAAAACGTTACGTAAATATACCAGAAATTAAAAATAAGACAAAATCGACAAAATGTAGTACAGTATGAGTACTATGAGAATCCATCGATTCTACGTTAAAACTCCAATCACTGACTCAACATATGAGATTTCTGATCGTGACCTCGTTCATCAGTGGAAGAAAGTGTTTCGGTATAATGTTGGAAGTCAGGTGATTGTGTTTGATGGATCGGGGACTGATCACCTCTGTATGATTTCTTCTCTCAGAAATCTTGGCGCGACGCTTGTGGTGATACGCAAGACTCGAACAGTGAGTACGGTGCATCGGAGTGTATGGATGTGTGTATCACTTATCAAGAAAGATAATTTTGAGATGGTGGTGCAGAAGGTAACTGAACTCGGAGTCACTCACATTGTTCCGATTCTCGCTGAACGAAGTGAAAAGAAAAAAATAAATATGGAGCGACTTGAGAAAATAAGTATCGAAGCATCAGAACAGTCGGGGAGAGGGGATGTGCCTCAGATCATGCCACTTACAACACTCTCTGATCTGTTTGCTCGAGGAGTGTTACCTCAGGAAAAAATAGTCCTGCACCCAGACGGTATGGATTTTCGCCTTCATATTTCAAATGGCAACCCTTCAACACTTGCAGTATTCATTGGTTCAGAGGGTGGATGGAGTGACAAGGAAATACAAATGTTTCAATCGTACAATATTCCTGTGCTCAGTCTTGGTTCACAGATACTCCGTGCAGAAACAAGCGCCATTGCAGTCGCAAGTGCACTCCTCATTTAAGAGCCTGTTTAGAATTTAGACACGGTTTGACCTACTTATTTTGACTTTCGAGGAATGAAAGTACGAGCTCGTTTGTCATGAATGTCTCAACATACATTCGTACTCGGAAACGCTCCGCATCTTTGTAGTGTTCGATAATGTGCTCCATCTCCTTTTTCACATCCTCCTCTGCTGGTTCGAGTTTTTCAGCGCGAGCAATTTCATTAAGTACTACCTGAGACTTTGCTCGTTTGAGTGCAGTTTCCTTCCATTCGTTTTTCAAATCCTCCTCTGTTTTTTTGATGTGTTTTAAATAATCTTCATATGATACTCCAGAACGAGTAAGATCGTCTTTGAATTGTGCAAGCATTTTTTCCATTTCTCCGTCAACGATGATTTGCGGTAGTTCGATTGTTGATTTCTCGATAATCTCTTCGAGAAGATGTGTACGATGTTTGTCACGATCCTTAAGAGTTTTCTCAGACGCAATATTTTCTTTGATTTTCTCTTTGAGTTCGACCACAGTTTTGAATCCTCCTATTTTTTGAGCAAACTCATCGGTGACTTCTGGCAAATCTGCGTCAGTAATCTCTGGGTGGTCATGGGTATGTTCGTCCGATGAGTGTTTTGCATGTATTTCCTGATGCGCAATGTTTTTTCGGATATTGAGGAGCACCTCATCTATTTCGGCATCTGTGACATCTGGTGTTTTTGTAGAAACTTTCTTATTTTCAGTCTGTGCTATTTTTTTGTATTCAGCAAGTGTGATGAGTGGTGCAAGGTATGTTTTGATTTTGAATGATAGTTCATTCCCCGGTGCCATCTTTGTGATACTGATTTCAGGTCTACCTATGGCATCAATAGAGTGTTCATCGAGTATGTTTGGGTACTCCTCCGAGAGCGCCATCTCAGCTGTTTCTTCAAGAACGCTCATTTCTCCAACTTTCTGTACGATGAGTGCATCAGGAGCATTTCCCTTACGAAATCCCGCAATCTCAATGTTTTCTTTGATTTTCGCTACTGCCTTTGAACGAAGTTCATTCATTCTCTCTGCGGTAATAGAACCAACAATCTCCATCTCTCTTTGAGGGAGTGAGTTGAGCACAATATCTGTATAGTTTTTTTTGTTTGGCATAGTTTTCCCAGTCTACAATGTACTTTTAATTTTGGCAAATGAAAACACATACGCGGGTACGTATGTGTTTTGATGGTCGTGAGAGAGAATGTTACTGGAGTTCAGGGGTCAAATTGGTTGTGTTTGTCGCTTTGAGATCTGCATCAATTGAACTCGGTTCATCAGAAGAGCTCATACTTTTTATTGCTGCCGCCTCATTCATTGTAGTACCTGTATCTTCTGTTTTGAGAGCTTGCTCATTGCGTGATTCCTCGACTCTCTTTCCCCAGAAGTATAGACCTCCAAGAATGATAACTGCAATAATGATGATTGTCGCAATAATACTTCCTATTGATGATTTATTTTCCATATATTTAATAATAATTAGTTAGTAGTATTAGTTGTTGTTGCTGTCTTGCCATTCCATCCTTTGAGGTTACCGAGTGCTTTCTCAAGTGACTTACGAGCCTCTTCTATGTGTTTCTGTGTCTCGTTGGCTACTTTTCGTAACTCAATCATTGCTCCTAGTGTTGTTGATGCTGTTGTAGAGTTTGCTTCGATACTTGCTGTTGTACTTGCAAGAGCAGTCATTTTAGTGAGACTGACACGTGCTTCACTAAGGTGTACCTTCGCCTCTGCGTCGAATTTTTCACTGACTGTTGTGTCTACTCCAGCGTTTTTTACTTTAGTAATTCGTGATTCAAGTCGTACAGCAATAGCACTTAATCGAGAGATGGTCGCATCAAATCTCTCAATCATAGGATCGAAGCGGTTTCGAAGTTTGATACCCATGATTTCACGACGACCTTCTTCTCGTCTGTCTTTGATATCCTCACGCATATCTTTGCGAGCTTCTGTTGTACTTGCACGAAGATTTCGCATATCCTGCATTGTTGTACTTGCATTACCTCGCATGTCTTTTCGTATATCTTTGATATCCTCACGAGTTTCTGTTCGGATATTTTTGACATCTACTCGAATACCCATACGAGCCTTTATTGCTTCGAGTACACCCTTTTTAGGTGCTGGTGTTCCTACAGATGCACTGCTGTTTACTTCTACATTTGTGCCTTCTTCTGCGTACACAGCTCCAGCACAGACGAGTATTGCCACTGCACAGATTGGAATTAGTTTTTTATAGTATGGTGTCATGAGTGTTGTGAAAATTATTATGATTAAACCGAACTTGTCTATTATACACCGAATGTTTTTTCACGCATAGGCAAAAATACCATCCGCTGTGCATATGGAGACGAGGAGGAGGGGATAGTATTACATGGTTTTGTATTTTTAAAAATCGATTAACTAAGTTTATTTTGGAACATCGCGCAGTTGTTTAGAAAACAACTGCGGGCGAGTGATGGGAACACGAGATCCGCATATTGTTTTCTTGAACGACGAGCGTGAGGAAAATTTTCACCAGAAAATTATTCTGTTTCCAAAATAAACTTAGTTAATCGATTTTAACGAACATTCTAGCTTTTCTTTGTTTTATACAGCTCGATTGCCTTGTGAAATGCTTCAACTGCCTCCTTTTTATCACCAATGCCTTCAATCGTTACTTCTTTTTTCTGAATCTGTTTGTATGTTTTGAAATAGTGCTCAATTTCCTTGAGTGTGTGTTTGTTTATGTCTCCTATATCCTGCACATCTGCCCATCGTGGATCTGTTACTGGTACTGCGATGATTTTTGCATCACTTTCTCCTGAGTCAATCATGTGCATGATTGCGACAGGTCGTACACGTACGAGAATACCGGGGAATAGTGGGTACGTGGTGAGGACGACGACATCGAGCGCATCTCCATCATCCCAGAGTGTCTGGGGAACGAATCCGTAGTCGAATGGACAATCCTGTGATGTATGAAATACACGATCGAGGGCTATAATCCCTGTTTCTTTATCAATTTCGTACTTATTTTTCGATCCCTTATTGATCTCGATGATAGTTGTAATCTCATTCTCTGTTCCGGGGGCAATGTCGTGTAATAGGTTCATAGTGTGGCTCTAATTAAGGATAATTATAGGCTCATAATACCAGAGGATAGGGGAGTAAATCTACTTGACAATAAACTTAAAAGCGTGTATAATATATGCCAGAAAGTGAGGTTTATAACACAGATTGAAAGCTGGGCGGAGTCTGCGGACTTTGCTAGTATCGAAGAGCTCTGCGCACGACGCATCTCTCAATCTTTAGAGAATGTAAATCATTATTTTTTCTAAAGACAACTCAATCACGTAAAACTAATTGAGTTGAGATTGAAATGTTCTTTGAAGCCTCTGGGAGGGGGTAGTATGCGAAATAGACTACAGCATGGGATCATCCTTTTCATGATCCTTTCGTTGGTTTTTCTTTGGGTTGTTACGACAGCCCAAAGCCACTGGGAGTCAAAACAGACGAAGTGGTTCGTCTGTGGCACGTCCGTCGAGATGGTCGACGGGCGGACCAAACTCAGCCGTGACGGCTGGGTTGTGTATCCACTGGGACGTAAGTCGTACCAGACGAACCAACCCTGTCGTCTGGACAATTAATTTTCCCAGTGGTTAATAGCAATATTCGGGCGGGGTCTACGGACCTCGCCTCTTTTCGTATATAAAATTGCGGAGGGTTTCTGAATTGACTTATTTATTTTAAAAACATATTCTGGTTGTAGAAAGTGAGAAAAAATGAGAATCATTCTCGTCCGGCACGGAGAGAGCGAAAACAATAAGAACCATATCATAGGAGGAAATTCTTCTTTGACTAAAGAAGGGAGAGAGCAGGCTCGTAAGTTGGCAACCGATTTAAGTCGGCATTCTTCTATATCCATCGAGCGCATCTTTTGTGGACTTTCTTTGAGGAGCAACCAGACGGCAGATGAAATCAGTAATATTTTGCAAAAATCTGTCCATTTCCTATCTTCTATCAAAGAGAGACATCATGGTGTTTTGGAAGGTCGTCCGTATTCAGAGATCAAAAGTCGGGCAAAAGCATACAAAGAAGTGAATGGAAAGATATATGTTATTGATGTGAAGGATGGTGAGAATTACCAACTTTTGTATCAGAGGGCAAAAATTTTACTCGCCACTCTGCAAGAACTTGCTCGTGATTTTGGTGTTCAGAGGGATGTTCTCGTGATTGGTCACGGAGCTTTAAATAAAGCTATCAATGCCGTCCATCACGATTTGGGGTGGGAGAATCTTCTCCAGAAAGAATCACTGGATAACTGTCAGTACTACATCCTCGACTGTAAATAGGATTTTCTGTAAACCCCACAGTGATCGTCGTCGCTGTAGGGGTTTTCTTTTAACAAAAAACCTCTCAACGAAGAGAGATTTTTTGTTTTTTATTACTATGTTGGTTATTGGGAGCCGATAATACCTCGTGGGCTTGCCCCGAGGATGGAAGGCGTTGAGTAGTGACGGCGGAGCCGTCTCCTCTACCAACAAAACAGCCCTGATGTTGCCGCCAAATACCCCGAGCTCTGCTACGGGGATTGGACGGCAACCTGTTTTATTCCGCGGAAGTTTCTTCGTTTACTTCTTCTTTTTCTACAGCTTCCTTGGGTGCTACCTGTGTAGACTGTATATCGATTTTCCATCCAGTGAGTTTGGCTGCGAGGCGTACGTTTTGACCACCTTTGCCGATAGCGAGCGACTGCTGGTCTTCAGAGACGAGTACCTTTGCTGATTTGTCTGACTCGTGTGTGTCGATTGAGATGATTTTTGCAGGGGAGAGAGCTTCCTCGATGAATTTCTTTGGATCTTCTGACCATTCGATAATGTCGATTTTCTCACCACCGAGCTCTGACATGACGGTTGATACACGCACTCCACGCTGACCTACCATCGATCCAACTGGGTCAATGTGTGAGTCTATCGATGCAACAGCGATTTTGGTACGTGAACCTGCTTCTCGAGCGATTGATTTGACGATTACTGTTCCGTTTGCGATTTCTGGAGCCTCTGTTTCAAAGAGTTTCTCAAGGAATTTAGGATGTGATCGTGAGAGACGGAGAAAGACGCCCTTGCC
Organism: uncultured Candidatus Saccharibacteria bacterium; assembly: GCA_964452635.1. GTDB lineage: Bacteria > Patescibacteriota > Minisyncoccia > Phycocordibacterales > DATDWN01 > CAYVMP01. The sequence goes on from CAYVMP010000002.1 coordinate 13,153, forward strand.
TGAATCCTCTACGCGATACATATATGCACGGATGCGCTCTCCCTGACCAAATCGCTCTCCGGGGATTTGTTCCTCGTATGGGAGGAGACCTGTTGCACGACCCATATCAACGAATATATTGCCTCTCTCCATTCGTTGAACAGTTCCAGTGACGATTTCACCTTCACGTTTGCCGTACTCACCGAGTACAGATACCTTCTCTGCTTCGCGGATTTTCTGCATAATTACTTGTTTTGCGGTTTGAGCTGCGATGCGACCGTAGTCTTCCTGTCCCTCGAGAGGGAAGATCATTTCGTCTCCAAGCTCGACACCCTTTTTGATTCTTCGAGCATCACTCAAGAGGATGTGTTTCTCAGGGTTGTAGAGTTCCTTTTCAATCACTGGAGTACCGTCTGGGTTTTCTGTCGGAGAGCTTTCCTGAGCAAGGAGTTCGTCCTCATCCATAACAACAGTTGACTCATCCACAACGATTTTGACCTGTGACATCTCAGTTTTACCTGTCTGTATATCAAATGTAGCACGAATAATCTGGCCTTTTTTGCCGTATTCTTTTTTGTATGCTGTTGCGAGTGCGAGTTCTATTGCCTCGATTATTTTTTCTTTTGGGATACCTCGTTCCTCTTCAAGTTGAGTGAGAACTGAGTTAACTATTTTTAGATCAATCATTGTGTTTGTTGCTATTTTGGGTAAAAAATTAGCCCGCCGTGAGGCGAACCTGAACATGTATATTGTATATCATTGGTTCGTTTGTGTCAACATGGTGTGTATAGTCAGTGAAAACATATTCTTATACACAGATTTTTGTGTGTGTGATGTAAAATATTTTGATATACTAAAGGTAATTGAGAGCGGACACATACGAGTAGTCGTAGTGTCATTCGTTCACATCACTGTAACATTTGGCTATGCACATCGAAGAAACACAACTTAAAGATTTCATTCTTGACTCAGGGCTTGTGTCTCGGGCTGATGTGACGAGTGCCGAAAAGGAAGCGCATGAGTCGGGTGATAGTATTGGGAAAATTCTCGTAAATAAAGGCAAATTAACAGAGGATGATTTGCGCCGTATGCAGGCGTATATTCTCGGTATCCCGTTTGTTGATTTGAAAGGGGAGAAACTGCCGTTTGAGATTCTCTCACTTATACCAGAGCCAATCGCACGAAACCATAACGTCGTTGCTTTCAAGAAAACAGACACCGCACTCGAAGTGGCCATGCTCGATACAGAGGATTTGACTGCGATTGATTTCATAAAGAAAAAAGTCGGATTGAAAATTCTCCCACGAATGACGGATGGTGATTCAATGAAGTCTGCTATTTTGCAATACCAGAAGTCACTCAAGGCGGATTTCGGTGATTTGATTCAGAAGGACGCCATGGCGCTCAAAAATATTCCGGATGCAAATGGTGATGAAAATGTAAAGGAGGAAGATTTAAAGAAATTAGCAGATGATGTGCCCGTGGTGCGTATTGTAGATACGCTACTCAAACATGCGATACTTCAAAATGCCTCAGATATTCACATTGAGCCTCAAGAAATGGAGCTTTTGGTGAGATATCGTATTGACGGCCTGCTTCACGATGCGATGATTCTACCTAAAAATGTTGCACCGTCTATCACTGCTCGCCTCAAAGTTCTTTCATCTCTCAAACTCGACGAGAAACGTCTTCCGCAGGATGGTCGATTTAAAATAGATATGAATGGTGAAAAGGTGTCATTTCGTGTATCAACACTTCCTACATATTATGGTGAGAAAACAGTAATGCGACTTTTGAGAGAGACTGTATCGGGTTTTACGCTCGAAAAACTTTGTTTTCATGGAGAGGGGCTTGAGCGTATTCATGCCGCGCTCAAATCTACAACAGGTCTTATTCTTGCAACAGGTCCGACCGGATCAGGAAAAACTACTACTCTGTATACAGTTCTCGATATTCTCAATACTCCAGATGTAAATATTTCTACTATTGAGGATCCGATTGAATACCAAATGAAACGAATCAATCAGACGCAGGTGCGACCTGAAATTGGCTTTACATTTTCATCGGGACTTCGAACTCTCGTTCGTCAGGACCCGGATATCATCATGGTTGGAGAAATTCGTGATAATGAAACTGCATCACTTGCAGTCAATGCATCACTTACTGGTCACGTTGTGCTCTCTACTCTTCACACCAACTCTGCTGCAGGTGCAGTTCCTCGACTCATGGATATGAAAGTTGAGCCATTCCTCATTGTGTCAACTGTAAATATTATTATTGCACAGCGTTTAGTGAGACGACTCCTTGATCAGAAAGAAAAATATTTTCTGACTAAGACAGAGCTCGCGACTCTCGGGAAGTCTGTAAATCTAGACAAGGTTCTCGAGGCACTTAAGGAAGAGAAGGTGGTCAATAAAGGGGATACATGGGAGAAAATAGCATTCTACCGTCCTAAAAAGGGAACTGCTTCAGAAGATGGATATGGCGGACGAGTTGGTATTCACGAAATACTCAAGGTCTCTCCTGCAATCAAAGAAATTATTTTGAAAAATGGAACAGCAGATGCAATTCAGAAACAGGCTGAGGCTGAGGGGATGCTCACTATGATTGAGGATGGTATCTTCCAATGCGTTCAAGGTTTGACGACAATTGAGGAGGTGCTTCGTGTAATTTCAGAATAATTTATGCACATCATGGATATGTGCTCACGGTAAACTTTTGGTACACTTATACATATCATATGCCACTATTTCATTACAAAACAATTGATGTAGAAGGGAAGACGGTAGAGGGAACAATGGATGCAAAAGATAAATTTGCTCTCTACCATAATATAAAAAAAGACGGAATAACTATTGTGTCTGCTGAGGAGGTCAAAAAATCATCTTTCTCCTTCTCACTCCCATTTATGGGTGGTGTGAAAATGCATGATAAAATCACATTTGCTCGAAACTTATCATCTATGATTGATGCGGGTCTGCCGATCACACGAGGTATATCAATTATGGAGCGTCAGTCAAAGGGAATGTTTAAAAAGATTCTCGGTAGTATCAACGAATCAATCTCAAAAGGGCAGACACTATCGGATTCAATGAAGGTATATCCAAATGTATTTTCAACACTATTTATCTCGATGGTTCGAGCGGGAGAGGAGTCGGGAAATCTATCACTTGCACTTCGAAACATAGGACAGCAGATGGAGAAGTCGTATCAACTCACACGAAAAATCCGTGGAGCACTTATGTATCCTGCAGTTATATTTTCACTCATGATTGTCATCGGTGTGCTCATGATGGTGTACATGGTTCCGACACTAACCGCTACATTTACAGGTCTCGGTATAAAGCTTCCGCTATCGACTCGAATGATTATTTATACGAGTAATTTCCTAAAAGATTATTTCCTTTTTGTTATTGTAGGAGTTGCACTGTGTATTGTTGGTTTTATTCTTGCCCTTCGAACCGTAAAGGGTCAACGGGTCCTTGATGCTGTTACTCTCCGACTTCCGGTGATTGGTGAGATTGTTAAACAAATCAATTCTGCTCGTACAGCTCGAACACTCTCATCACTTCTGTCATCCGGAGTAGATATTGTCGTTGCTATTGGAGTTACCGCAGATGTGATTCAAAATTCATATTACAAGGAAGTGTTGCAGGAAATACAAAATACAATTCAAAAAGGTGATCAAATATCAAGTATTTTTTTACTGCACGATAAATTATATCCACTGTTCGTTGGTGAGATGGTATCCGTAGGTGAAGAAACGGGGAAAATAGGGGATATGTTGCTTTCAGTCGCTACATTCTACGAAGAAGAAGTGGATCAAAAAACAAAAGATATGTCATCTGTGATTGAACCTGTGCTCATGATTTTTATAGGTGCTGCGGTAGGATTCTTTGCGATATCAATGCTCGCACCAACATATTCACTTGCTGACTCTCTGTAATCGAGCGTTCGGTTTATTGACGAGGGTATTATGAATACACAACCCATACATTTTAAAAAAGGTTTTTCTCTCGTCGAACTACTTGTCGGGGTGTCTGTATTTTTGGTGATTATTGTATCTGTGTATGGGGCATATACATCTATATTTAATATTGTATTTACAAGTCGTGCAAAAATTGATGCAGTTGATTTGGTAAACGAACAACTTGAGATTATCAGAAATCTACCTTACTCAGATGTTGGAATTGTGAGTGGTATTCCTGTGGGGAGAATAACTCATGTACAGAATTTGGTGAGAGATGGGAGTACATTTACCGTAACTACAACGATTCGTAATATAGACGACCCATTTGACGGGACACTTGGTGGAACACCTAACGACACTTCGCCATCTGATTTTAAGCTTGTTGAAATAGAGATTGGATGTGTATTGTGTAAAAATTTTAAACCAATCATAGTCACCACACGTGTCGCTCCAAAAAATCTTGAAACTGCATCGACAAATGGTGCATTGTTTGTAAAAGTATTTGATGCTAATGGAAATCCTGTTTCAGATGCTTCGGTCCATATTGAAAATAACCAAGTTGTACCGAAAATCACTATTGATGATACGACGAATGTACAGGGAATGTTGCAGATTGTCGATGTTCCTCCCGGTGTTAATGCATATGAAATTACAGTTACCAAGACTGGTTTTTCAACTGATAAAACGTATTCATCATCCGTTTCTAATCCAAATCCTACGAAACCTCATGCCACAGTTGCACTTCAGCAAGTAACTCAAGTTAGTTTTTCAATTGATGCATTGAGTACTATTTCATTTACATCGCAAACTCCACTGTGTACCGCAGTTCCTTCAATTGATTTTTCTCTTACGGGAAGTAAGACTATTGGTTCGAGTCCTGTTGTGTATAAATATTCTCAATCAAAAATCACAAATGGTTCAGGGACGCTCTCTCTCGGTAGTATTGAGTGGGACTCCTACACAATTAATGCGATCGATGGAAGCTATGATTTGATTGGTATTAACCCACTCTCACCAATGAATGTGTCTCCGGGGAGTACTCAAGCTGTGCAACTTATTGTTGCACCAAAGGATCCAGATACAATTTTGGTTGTAGTGAAAGATAGCACCACAGGACTTCCATTGTCTGGTGTTGATGTAACGCTTTCAAAATCAGGATTTAGTGCAACCAAAACCACAGGTCAGGGTTTCATCGGTCAGACTGATTGGTCAGGTGGTTCTGGAGTTGCAACATCTACAGGTGGGGCACAGTATCTTTCTTCTGATGGGAATATTGATACCACACATCCTGCGGGGGATATTGTGCTCAGGAATGTTTTCGGAGACTATATTCCAAGTGCACAGATGATTTCCTCTACGTACGATACTGGATCACAGAGTAATTTTCAAAAAATTATATGGACACCTACAGATGTTCCTGTTCAGGTCGGTAGTCCAAGTGTTCGGTTTCAAATCGCCACAAACAATGACGGGGGAACATGGAATTTCACTGGTCCAGACGGAACAAGTGCAACATACTATACTATTGCAAATCAAAACATTAATTCAATCAATAACAATACTCAGTATATTAGGTATAAATTGTTTTTAGATACAGCATCAACAACATATACACCGACCGTATCTGACATATCATTTACGTTTACATCTGCATGTACTCCACCCGGACAAGTATATTTTTCAGACCTCTCTTCAGGATCATACACTCTTCATTTATCAAAGACCGGATATGCTGATCAGGATGTGCCTGTGAGTGTTACGTCAAGCTGGCAGAGTCAGGAAGTAATCATGGTTTCAAATTAATATGAAGTATACTCATACACAAAAAGGTTTTACTATCATCGAGTTACTCATTAGTATCGCAATCATCACCGCACTCACGGTTAGTGTCACAAGTTTTCAGCGAGATGTGTTTTATTTGAATAACACACTTCAATCGAGTCTCAACGCTCAACTTGATGCTCGTCATGTGGTTAAAATCGCTGTTGCTGAATTGAGAAAGGCATCACCATCAAGTTTGGGTGCATATCCAATAGAACTTGCATCTTCAACAGGTATTACATTTTACAGTGATATAGACAGTGACGGACAAAAGGAGAAAGTCAGATATTATTTAAGTGGCACGACAATCAAAAAGGGTGTGATTGCTCCTTCGGGAAACCCACTTACGTATTCAAGTGCAAATGAAAAAACAACCACATTGATAAACTCTGTGGTTGCAAGTACAACTGTGCCACTATTTCAATACTATTCATCAACATATACAGGTACGACATCTCCACTATCAATACCTGTGGATGTTTCAACTGTGCGTTTGATCAAGATAACTGTTATTATTGATAATAACCCAGCACATTCTCCTGCACCGATCATTATTACATCTCAGGTGACGCTTCGAAATGTAAAAGACAACTTATAATGAGTACTGTATACAAAAAAAATATATCTGGTTCCATTCTCATTCAAGCTGTTGTGTTTGGATCAATCTCTGTTGTTATTATAGGAGCACTCATTAGTTGGGCTGGTGTGAATATAAAGGCTTCACGTGTAGCGGGATATCGAGAACAAGCATTACAGATAGCAGAGGCAGGAATTGATTACTATAGATGGCATCTTGCACATGCACCGACGGATTATAAGGATGGTAATGCGACATCAACAGGTCCGTATGTCCATCATTTTTACGATAAAGACGGAGTAAAAATTGGCTCATTTACATTGGAGATTACTCCGCCGGCAACAGGTTTTACATTGGTGAAAGTTAAATCAACAGGTCGCATAGATAGTGATTTAACAGTGTATCGGAGCATTCAAGCTCAACTCGCGATTCCATCTTTTGCAAAATATGCAGTGGTTGCAAATGATAATATGCGATTTGGTGAAGGAACAGAAGTGTACGGGCCAATACATTCAAACGGAGGTATTAGATTTGATGGTATCGCACATAATGTTATTTCAAGTGCGCGTACATCATATGACGACCCCGATCATTCAGGAGGACAGGAATTCGGTGTGCATACCCATGTTAATGTTCCTCCAAGTACTGGTGTTAATGATGCTTTTCGATCCACAGAGGCTCCTTCGTCAGTAGTTGCGAATAGATCAGATGTTTTTCTTGCAGGAAGAGTGTTTCCTGCACCTGCGGTTGATTTTGCTGGTATGACTACTGATTTGGCACAGATTAAGAGCGGAGCACAGTCAGCAGGAAGGTATTTCTCTAGTTCAGGTGCACAAGGATATCATATTATATTTAAAACGAATGATACATTTGATGTGTATAGAGTAACAAATCTTGCGACTCAAAATGGTTGTAGTAACACACAGTCTCAGGCAGGGTGGGGTATTTGGAGTATTAAAGCAAGTAACGGTCAAACATTTGTTGCAAACTATGCAATACCTGCAAATGGACTGATTTTTGTTGAAGACAATGTCTGGGTTGATGGACAGATTCAGACTGCACGAGTCACACTTGCTGCTGGACGTTTTCCCGATAGCCCTTCTACTCGTCCAAGCATTACAATCAATAGCAATATGTTGTATACAACATATGATGGACAAGACGTCCTATCACTCATATCGCAGGGAGATATCAATACAGGCCTCAATAGTGCGGATACGCTTCGTATAGACGGAGCACTTGTAGCTCAGAATGGACGTATTGGAAGATACTATTACTCATCTTCGTGTGGTTCAAACTATGTACGTTCAAGTCTGACGCTCTATGGAATGATTGCAAGCAATATTCGATACGGTTTTGCATATACAGACGGCACTGGGTACGACGTGCGAAACATTATATATGATGCAAACTTACTCTACGGTCCACCGCCAAGTTTCCCTCTGACATCCGATCAGTACCAGACTGTTTCTTGGGAGGAGGTGAGGTAATGTGTTTTTTGTGCTAGAATTGGCGTATGAAAAAAGTCAAAAAACTTATTGTCGGTAATTGGAAAATGAATCCAATTGATGTTTCTTCTGCAAAGAAAATAGCGGGTGATATAAAACGCGGTGTTAAATCTATTAAAAAAATTCACACAGTTGTGTGCCCTCCGTCCGTATTTTTAGGGAGTTTGGCAACAATACCAACACATTCATTGTTTCTCGGTGTACAAGATGCCTTCTATGAACCATTTGGATCATACACAGGGTATGTCAGTGTCAATCAACTTCTCGATTTTAAAGTAAGTCACGTTATCATTGGTCACTCAGAGAGACGTGCTCGTGGAGAGACTGATGAAATGGTACAGAAAAAGGTCAACGCAGTACTCGGAGAAGGTCTTACTGCCATTGTCTGTATTGGTGAAGAAGTTCGGGATAAAGAAGGCAACTATTTACTTCATCTCAAAAACCAGATTACACGTGCTACTGCTGATATTTCTAAAAAAAATCTTGAACGCATTGTGATTGCATACGAACCGGTATTTTCGATCGGTGCATCTCATCCGATGAATGTTCGTGAGATACACGAGACGACGATTTATATTAGAAAGGTACTACATGATATATTTGGTTCGATTTCCGATTCCGTGCGAGTACTCTACGGAGGAGCCGTGGATACTGTGAGTGCACGGAGTATTGTTCTCGAGGGATTTGTAGACGGATTGTTGATTGGTCGTGCAAGTATAAAACCAAAGGATTTCGTTACTATTATTAAAGATATCGAGGCACATATATAGAATATGATTACATATATTGATGAACAGGTTGATGTGGCGGGTAAGTATGTATTATTACGAGCCGATCTCAATGTTCCTATTGTTGATGGTCAAGTTCGAGATACGTTTCGACTTGAACGCATCATTGAAACAATAGATTTTTTGAGATTGCATAAAGCTCGAGTTGTTATTATTGCTCATTGTGAGGGTGCAGAATCGAAGACATTGCTCCCAATGTGGAAGTATCTGAACGGATTTTTTCCAGTTCATTTTTCTGAAACATACTTTACTCCAGAGGCATATCATATTGTTTCTGAGTTAAAAGATTCAGACGTTGTATTGTTTGAAAATGTGAGAATAAATAGTGGAGAAAAAGATAATGATCCAGAATTTTCAAAGAAATTAGCATCATTAGCAGAAATATATGTTAACGATGCTTTTTCTGTCTCGCATAGATCACATGCGTCAATCGTTGGTGTCCCAGCATTTCTTCCACATTATGGTGGCTTGTTGATGCGTCAGGAAATTGAAAATATATCTAAAGCATTCAACCCAGAACATCCATTTCTCTTCATACTTGGTGGTGCAAAATTTGAAACCAAATTGTCACTTATAAAAAAATACATTGATCGCGCAGATCATGTATTGATTGCGGGGGCGCTCGCTAATAATTTCTTTGTAGAGATGGGGTATGAAGTCGGAACATCTCTCGTATCTTCTGGTGATTTTGGTATACGTCAGATGTTAGAAGATAATATACAGACAAATAAACTCATCATTCCCACAGATGTTACCGTCCAAAAACCTGATGGATCTATCGTATTTAAAAAAAGTAATGAAGTATTGCCCGATGAATATATAGGTGATGTGGGTACAGAAACAATAGAATGCATACGAAAAATTATTGAACAATCAAAAACTATTGTCTGGAACGGTCCACTAGGAAACTACGAAAAGGGATTTTCTGATAAAACAGAAACATTAGCAGAGATTATCGCAGACAGTGGTGCAACATCAATCGTTGGGGGAGGTGATACATTGGCCGCGATTGCAAAACTAAATAACTACGAAAAGTTTACTTTCGTTTCTACTGGAGGAGGAGCAATGCTTGATTTCCTAGTCAACGAAACTCTGCCGGGGATACAGGCGCTTGAAAAATAGATTTTAAGTTTGGTTATCGAATCTCTTTCTTTATCTTCTCAGCGTTTGCTTGGAAGTCTTTTTTGTCCCCATGTACAAAAGAATTTGGAAATACCCACACATGAGCGTGTTGAACTTCATCACCTACGATTTTTGACATAATCCAGTTAGTGTTGAACGCACTTCTCTGTGCAATAGCTATCTTTTTTACAATTTCGAAATACTGACCGATATTAGGAACATCCCATACCCACTGAGTGTGTTGTTTTGGTATGACCTGTACGTGTCCGGGGGATTGAGGGTTGATATCAAGAAAGGCAATATATGTATCGTCTTCATACACAATATATGCAGCGACATCACGAGAAACTATTTTACAAAAAATACAATTATCATCCATGCCTGTATTCTACCATATATATTGTCATGTCAAAACTAAGAACCCACCATTTTCTGTGGTACACTTGCCTGTATGAAAAACTATGTAGTACGAGATGGTATGCCAGATGATGTGAGACAGAGTCTCGCACAGTATGAACCACTTGTTCAGGAACTGTTGTATGTACGTGGTGTTCAGACAGTCGAGGATGCATACTCATTTCTTAACCCAGTGTATGATATCGGTCTGTATAATCCGTTTCTACTTAAGGATATGGATAGTGTGTGTGCTCGAATACTGAGTGCAATCACACAGAATGAAAAGATTGCAATCTATAGTGACTACGATGCTGATGGTATTCCCGGGGCTGTAGTGTTACATGATCTTTCTAAAAAAATTGGATTTGAAAATGTTGTAAATTATATCCCACTTCGTAATGAGGAAGGATTTGGTCTCAATGAAAAGGCGATTACAGATTTACAGTCACAGTCAGTGACACTACTCATCACTATCGACTGTGGTATTACTGATGTTGATGAGGTCGCTCATGCCACGCGTTGTGGTATAGACGTTATCATCACAGACCATCATATTCCTAGTGCAATACTTCCATCTGCATTCGGGATCATCAATCCAAAGCAAGACGGGTGTATGTATCCCGAGAAAATGCTTTGTGGATCCGGTGTAATTTTTAAAGTTGTGCAGGCACTTATCATCCGAGGTCGGGAAGAAGGTGTATATACGGTGCCGGAAGGATTTGAGAAATGGCTTCTTGATATGGTTGGATTGGCAACACTGTCTGATATGGTGCCATTGGTCGGGGAGAACCGTGTGTTTGCATATTATGGGATGACTGTATTGCGAAAATCTCCACGTGCAGGACTGAGATCGCTTTTTTCACTTTTGAAAATAAATCAACACTCGGTCACTGAAGATGATATTGCATTCATGATTACACCGCGTATAAATGCAGCTTCTCGAATGGGTATTCCACATGATGCATTTTTATTACTATCAACTAAAAATGATAGTGAGGCACAGACACTCGCACATCACTTGAATGAAAAAAATGATGAACGAAAAGGTGTTGTTGCACACATGGTTAAAGAAATTAAAAAAAGGATGCATGAACGGGGAGATGGAATTTCGGAGAATATAAAAAAAGTGATTGTGATCGGTAATCCAGAGTGGAAGCCGTCTCTCCTTGGATTAGTTGCAAATAGTTTTTCTGATGAACATAACCGACCGGTGTTTCTGTGGGGTCGAGAAGGTGGTGAGGAAACAGAAACTATTATTAAGGGTTCGTGTCGTGCGGGTGGAGATACAGATATTGTGGCACTGATGGAGAGGGCGAAAGATGTCTTTCTGGACTATGGTGGGCATAAGGGTGCGGGAGGTTTTTCTGTATCACATGAAAATATTCATACACTCGAGGAAAGACTTAATCGTGCATACGATGAGTTGTATACGGGCGAGGCTTCTCCGGTCGATGTTTTAATTGACCGCAGATTGACGCTTGATGATGTGCAGTGGAATACATACACATATATAGAAAAATTCGCTCCGTTTGGGCACACCAATCCTAAACCACTATTTTTATTTGAACAGGTGCGAGTGAGTTCATGTAAATTGTTTGGAAAAGAAAAAAATCATTTAGAAATAAAATTTAAAAATTCATACGGCAAAGATATCGTAGCGATTGCATTCTTTTCTACACTCGATAGTTTTGGGATTCCTCTCAGTGAGGGTGTTACTCTCAATCTTATTGCAACGTTGGAAAAATCAACATTCAGAAATTTTCCTGAATTGCGGTTGCGTATCGTGGATATATATTAGCCAACTTTGATATACTATATCGTATGAATATTATTTTTACTGACGGATCATCACGTGGGAATCCTGGGCCGGGTGGATGGGCAACGATTGTGGCGACATCTGACACTGTACATGAATACGGTGGCAGGGAAGATCTTACAACCAACAACAGAATGGAACTCATGGCTGTGATTGTTGGATTTGAAAAAACAACTCCAGATATGCCTGTCACTGTGTACACAGACTCAGCGTATGTTGTATCTGGTATGACACGATGGATACATGGATGGAGAAAAAATAATTGGAAAACATCAACTAATCAAGATGTTCTTAATATTGATTTGTGGCAGTGGTTGGTGCGTGTGACGACACGTCGAACAATCGAGTGGAGACTTCTCAAAGGGCACAGTGGTGTACCGGGGAATGAACGGTGCGATGTGATTGCTACGTCATACGCAGACAGTAAACCAATCGTGCTCTATGGTGGTTCACGGTCTCGGTATGGTGTTGACCTCACTGTTTCTCACATTCCAACTCTAAAAGCAAAAAGTAAAAATCGTGCTAAACCATACTCATATGTGTCTAAAGTTGGCGGTATTATTAAGATTCATACAACGTGGGATGAATGCCTTTCCTATGTAAAAGGGGTCTCGGGTGCTTTGTATAGGAAGGCCGTTTCACAAGGCGATGAAGACGATATCGTCGCTGAATTTAAAGAAAAAAAATAAATTCCCACAGCATGTGTAGGAATTTATTTTTTTTATACACATTATGATGTCACTCCTCCTTTCGGGATTCATATCTGGAATACTCATAGGTTCTGTTTTTCCAATCACTGTGTACGTAATTGTGGCCTTTTTGTTTCTCTGTTTGATGCTGTGGGTGAGTTCTCTCTATCGGAGTGATACAGAAAAAATAATATATAAAAAATATGCACTGTTCACTTTATTTTTTGTTGTTGGATTGAGTCGTATATATGTATCATATATATACAGAGAATCAGAATTAAAAAATTTCACGAATCACAAAATTTTTGCACATGGAATTATTGTCGCTGAACCAGATGTTCGTGAAAAAAATACCCAACTAACAATCAGTGTAAGAGAAATAGGTGGTGATACGGGAACAACCACGGTACGTGAAAATATTATTGTTCGTGTTCCATTGTATCCAGAATTTAAATATGGTGACATGGTGTCTCTGACCACCACACTTGTTCCTCCAGAAAATATAGATGCAGGAGATGGACGTCAATTCGACTACGTTCATTATTTAGAAGCACGAGAGGTGTGGTATGTCGGACAGTCACCACATATGAAGGTGATCTCGCATAACCATGGGAACAGAGTGAAGTCGTGGCTCTTTGCTCTCAAAAATATTTTTACAGAAAGTATTAGTCGTGCCATACCTCCACCAGAATCCAGTCTTCTTGCTGGTCTTCTTATTGGTAGCAAGCAAGCACTTGGAAAAGAATTACTTGCAGAATTTTCTCGTGCGGGTGTGTCGCATGTGGTTGTGTTGTCGGGATATAACATTGCGATTGTTGCAGAAAGTATTATGGCGATACTTGTATTTTTGCCAGCAACAGTTTCATTTGGTATCGGATGCGTAAGCATTATTCTTTTCACGCTTCTTGCGGGTGGGGGAGCGTCGGGTGTGCGTGCTGCTATCATGGTGCTTGTGGCACTCTGTGCACGAAAACTTGGGAGAGAGTACCACGTGCCTCGTGCTTTTGGGTTTGCTGTTGTGCTCATGCTCGTCCACAACCCAACACTTCTCGTGTTTGATCCCTCGTTCCAACTTTCTGTTCTCGCGACTATCGGTATTATTTTTGTCTCGCCGTATCTCACTCCATATTTTTCGAAGGTGACAGAGAAGTTTGGTTTGCGTGAAATTGTATCATCGACTGTGGCAACTCAGATAACTGTATTACCTTTTCTCATTTACACAACAGGTCTACTTTCTTTCGTTTCACTTCTTATAAATATTTTAATTCTCGGAACTATTCCACTGACTATGTTTCTTGGATTTGTAACAGGTGTTGCTGGGTTGTTCTCCCTCTATCTTTCATTCATACCTGCATTACCGACATATTTACTTCTGTGGTATCAACTCACTATCGTCCACATTGGTGCAACGCTACCGTTTGGCGTTGTTCATATTCCAGTATTTTCATTTTGGATTTTGATTGTTGTATACGTAATTCTATTCATCGGACTATTTTTATTGAAAAACAAAACCGCTCGATAGTTTTCACTTCGAACGGTTCACCAACCTTTATTTTGCTAGCATCTGTGCATTTGCTAGCATGCACACCGCTAGATCTTCAGAGCGTATTCCGTTGTAACTTCTGTATATGTGCACCCCCTTGGCGTCCATATACGCAACTGATCCATCAATCAGACCGTTAATCTTACTTTTCACTTTTGTTGCAAACACAATCCGGATGTTTGGGTTGTGTTGAATGAGTGTTCCTGCCCCTAACATAAATTCTAGGGGTATGTATTCCGTAACGTAGTGCATTATGCACAGGACCCCAATATTTTTCTTCGTAATTACTTTGTCGAGGTCATCAATGAACTCATCAAATTTTGCATCACTCATTAGTGGGTACGTGTGAACTGGGTAACTTTCTTCCAGAGATGTAACATCTCTGTGTGCACAGGTCACCAACACATTATTTTTCATAAAATCCTTTCTATGAAAAATATAAACTACTTTTTTAATTTTGTCAAAAAATGGTCACTCTCAAGATTATTGTCCTTTTAAGAAATTTCCTTCAACTTTTGTCCAGTTGAGGTTTTCGAAGAAATCTTCCACATACTGTTTCTTGCCACTTGGGTGGTAGTCTGCAACGAATGAGTGCTCCCACATGTCGAGCGCGAGAACGAGAGTGCAGTTTTGCAATTGTCCGAGGTGTTGTTCATCTACCCACGCATGCACAAGTCTCTTCTCGTCTCTGTCCCAGTAGAGCATTGCCCATCCAATACCACGAGTCATAGCAATCGCTTTGAATCGTGCAAGCCATGCATCAAATGATCCCCATTCCTCAGCAAGTGCTCCTCGAAGCATACTATCTTTACTCAATGGAGTTGCTCCATCAGACAGTGAATCAAAATACACTTCGTGGTTTCTCATGCCGTTGTATTCAAACCCAAATCGTCTCTGTACTTCTCCGAGAGCATACGCATTTTTCTCGCTGTCAGTCGAGAGCTCTTCGATTTTCTGTAAAATTAAATTCGAATGCTTCACATATCCCGCATATAGTTTCAAATGCTCCTCAATACTTTTAGCAGACAATCTCTTTAACTCCGGAATATTAAATTTTTTCTCTTCAAATGTTTTCATATTTTTTTGGTTAATCACTAAAATTTTGGTATCGGCTATAATCTCGTCGAGCACATATCTCATTTTGGAACATTGCGCAGTTGTTTAGAAAACAACTGCGGGCGAGTGATGGGAACACGAGATCCGCATATTGTTTTCTTGAACGACGAGCGTGAGGAAAATTTTCACCAGAAAATTATTCCGTTTCCAAAATGGGATATGTCGAGAAAGAGATTATAGCCGAACATCCAATTACTGTATACTATACCACATGGACAGCTTTCTCTCTCACGTTCGTACATATATTCGTTGGTATAGTATTGCGTTTCTTGTATTGGTGTCTGGTATCGTGTGGTACGTGTATTATCGCGAAAGTCGACATGGGCTACTCACCGTAGCATTTCTCAGTGTCGGTCAGGGCGATGCCATTTATATTGAATCACCGACTGGTACTCAGGTGATTGTGGATGGAGGTCCTGCTCAAAATCTCATGGGAGCGCTTTCTCATGTGATGCCGTGGTACGATCGACATGTCGACATGATTGTTGTGACAAACCCAGACCTCGATCACTACTCTGGATTCATCTCGTTTCTTAATAGATACAGAGTCGATTCAGTTCTTGAATCCGGAACGAAATCAAAAACAGAAACGTATGCACTTTTGGAAAAAGAAATAAGTAATAAAAAAATTCAGAAAATTGTTGGTACGCGCGGTCAGGTTATTGATATTGGTGGGGGAGCATACCTCTCCGTACTTTTCCCCGACAGGGATGTATCCGATGTATCAAGTAATGACGGATCACTTGTCATGAGACTTGTGTACGGTGACACGTCTGTGATGTTGCAGGGTGACTCAACTGCGCGGATTGAGGAGTATTTGATTTCTCTGGATATGAAAAACGCAACGAGTACTCTCACAAGCACAATTCTCAAGGCGGGTCATCATGGTTCTCGAACATCAACAACGGAATCGTATGTGGCACGAGTTCATCCGCAGTGGGCAGTCATATCATCGGGCACAAACAATGACTATGGGCACCCACACATCGAAACACTCAAAACTCTTGAAAAGTTTTCTGTACCAACACTTGATACATGTGTCATGGGAACAGTTGTGTTTACGTCAGACGGAATCAATCTTCAATTGAAAAATAAAAAAATAATTCCAGTATCCGCGGGGTGTTTACGGAAGTAGATGGGAGGTTGCAGTGTGGCTATATCAACCCTGCTTTTTTGAGTGTCACAAACGCACCATTTTTTTGAATAGTTTTGATGCCTTTTGTAGAAAGGAGAAGAGTCATTGATTTCTTGAGTTCAGGTATGTATACACGCTTTTTCTGGAGATTTGCGTATTTTCGTACCATGCCTGTTGGGTTGAACTGGGTTGCACGAGTGCGGTTTGAATACCCACCTCCAACGAGTGAACTTTTGTTATTGATTGGACATGCTTTTGCCATAGTGACTCACATCCTATCATACAATCAATATTTTGCAAATTGAAATTCAGTTTTGTTTGCCTTTCTTTCGAAATAACATACTATATATAGTATGAATATTGATTTTATTTTTTCTATACTTGTGTTGATTATATCAGTTGTTGTTCATGAGGTATCTCATGGGTATTCTGCGTATCTTCTCGGTGATAATACAGCGTATTATCAGGGTCGATTGACACTCAACCCACTCAAACATCTCGAGTGGTTCGGTTCATTTTTTCTACCCATCTTTTCATATTTTTCAGCAGGATTGATTATTGGATGGGCAAAACCTGTGCCGTATAATCCATATAATTTAAGAAACCAACGGTGGGGAGAGGCTCTCGTTGCCTTTGCTGGTCCACTTTCAAATATTGTAATCGCTAGTATTTTTGGTATGGTATTGCGTTTTGCTATTCCTGTGGGTATTCTCAGCCCGTCATTTGTTGGGATTTTGACTATTATTGTTTTTATAAACTTAATTTTGGCCACATTTAATATGATTCCGATCCCACCACTCGATGGATCAAAAATTCTTTTTTCTATATTACCTTCACAGATGCAGGGGATTCGAGCATTTCTTGAGCAGTATGGCTTTATTTTGCTTATGTTTTTCGTTTTCTTCCTTTGGGGATCGGTTCTTCCTCTTGTTAAACTTGAGTTTCATTTAATAACAGGTTTTGGTATATAACCAAGTGTGCTTGCGTTTTTCAGCTAGATATATTAGAGTACTATCCAATGTCAACGATAAATCAATTGGTTCGCCGAAAGCGAAGTAAAATCAAAACAAAACCTAAAGCAGTTGCACTAACTCGAGGGTTTAATACATTGGAAAACCGTCCAGTGTTTTATTCTGCACCATTTAAACGAGGTGTGTGTACTAAAGTAACTACAAAGACTCCAAAGAAACCAAACTCAGCTATTCGTAAAATCGCCCGAGTTCGATTGAGTAATGGTATGGAAGTTACTGCATACATTCCGGGAATGGGACACAATCTTCAGGAGCACTCAGTGGTTCTTCTCCGAGGTGGAAAAGTAAAAGACGTCGGTATTCGATATACTATTGTGCGAGGTATCTTGGATGCAACAGGTGTAGACAAACGAATGAAAGGCCGATCACGATATGGTGTAAAGCGTCCAAAAGCAAAGAAATAATATTTATTTAAACTATAATGCGAAGAAAAGTTACAAATCGAAATATTGCAAAGGCAGATCACGTATTCAACTCAGAAAAAGTTGGTAAATTTATCAACTACATGATGCTTCGAGGACAGAAGGCGACTGCTCGAAAGATCGTCTATGATGCATTCGAGGATATTAAAGAAAAGGCAAAAGTTGAAGATGTAATGGAGGTTTTTGATACAGCACTCAAGAACACAGGGCCTCTTACAGAAGTTCGATCACGTCGAGTGGGAGGTGCGAACTACCAGATTCCACGAGAAGTTCGACCAGAGAGACGATCATACCTTTCAATGAAATGGATTATCGAAGCAGCACGTGCTAAAAAGGGTAAACCAATGCATGAGAAACTTTCAGATGAGATTCTCCTTGCAGCTCGAAACGAAGGTGAAGCAGTCAAGAAACGAGAAAACACTCACAAAATGGCAGAAGCCAACAAAGCATTTGCACACTTTGCATGGTAAAGTAAAAGAAAAAGAGCCGAAAGGCTCTTTTTCTTTTACTGGTAAAATATTTTGATAATGAAAACTCCCCCTATGTGGGGGAGGTATGTTTGGAGATTGTGTTCAAACAACAAAAGGTGACCATGCACCCTTTTTTGTTGAATACACTTCGACTTCACTTTCTGGTGCTGTCTTTTGTCCACGTGCACCAGAAATAAAAAACCTTCTTTCCCCTGTTTTTTTGTCAGGGGCGGCCTCGAACGAGACCGTGTACAGTGCACCGTTATGTTTGACGGTGTCACCTGCATTAATTTTTTGAGAAAGAACTGGCATGCGCATTATCGTATGATAGTAAACTCTGGTTGTCAATGGCAGGTTCAGATCTGCACAACATATCTTTTTTAGAACATGTCGGAACTCGTGAAGAAGTGAGATTGAGGAAAAATCGTAGCAACGATTTATTCCGTTTCTAAAAAAGATATGTTGTGCGGATCTGAGGGAGTGCCTTTCTTTAGATAAAGGTGCCCTTTGCAGAAAAAGTGCTTTTGGTATATAGTTTTTGCATTACTAACCCCAGCGGTTTTTTTATTGTATTAAACACATTTTTATGAACAGAGATTATCCACTTGAGCGAGTACGAAACTTCGGAATCATTGCACACATTGATGCCGGTAAAACAACGACATCAGAGCGTGTACTCTATTACACAGGTATGTCACACAAAATCGGTGAAGTGCACGATGGTGCTGCAACGACTGACTGGATGGAACAGGAAAAGGAGCGCGGTATCACAATCACTGCGGCTGCGATTACGTGTTTCTGGAATCCAACATACATGGGTACAGATGCGTCTCTCAAACATCGATTCAACATCATCGATACTCCCGGACACGTGGATTTCACTGTAGAGGTGGAGCGATCACTCAAAGTACTCGACGGAGGTGTAGTTGTGTTTGATGGTGTTGCTGGGGTGGAGCCTCAATCTGAAACTGTGTGGCGTCAGGCTGATAAATATCATGTACCTCGACTCTGTTTCATAAATAAACTCGATCGAACAGGTGGATCATTTGAACGATCATTCCAGTCTATTATCGATCGTTTGAATAAAAACGCAGTTCGAATGCAAATCCCGATTGGTGAGGAAGGTAACTTCGAAGCAGTGATTGATTTGCTCAAAATGAAAGCGTATTACTTTGAAGGTGAAATGGGTATTAAAATCCGTGAAGCTGAAATTCCTGCTGAGTATCTCGAGCAGGCAAAGAAATATCGTGCAGAACTTGTCGAAAAGGCAGTGGAGCATGATGACGCGATGATGTCTGCGTACCTTGAGGGTACAGAACCATCTGTTGATGATTTAAAAAAGGTGATACGAAAGGCAACAATCGCAAACCACTTTTTCCCTGTGTTTACAGGATCAGCATTGAAAAATAAGGGAGTTCAACTCGTACTCGATGCAGTGGTAGATTTCCTCCCATCTCCACTTGATATTCCCCCAGTAAAGGGAACAGATCCAGCAACAGGCGAGGAGATTGAGCGAAAGGCGTCTGATGCAGAGCCATTCTCAGCACTTGCATTCAAACTCCAAACAGATCCATTCGTTGGACAGCTCACATTCTTCCGAGTGTACTCTGGTACAATCGAAGCTGGTTCATATATCTATAACTCAACAACAGGCGAGAAAGAGCGTCTCGGCCGTATCGTGCGACTTCAAGCAAATGATCGTGAAGAAGTGAAAAAAGTATATGCAGGTGAAATCGCAGCTGCGGTAGGACTCAAAAATGCAAAGACATCTCACACATTTTGTGACGAAACACATCCTATCGTACTCGACCCAATCAAGTTTGCTGAACCAGTGGTGTCTCTTCGTGTTGAACCAAAGACAAAGGCTGATCAGGAGAAAATGGGTATGGCACTCAAGAAACTCGGTGATGAGGATCCAACATTCCGAATCTCATCAAATAGTGAGACAGGGGAGACTATTATTTCTGGTATGGGAGAGCTTCACCTAGAAATCATGGTGGATCGAATGAAACGAGAATTTTCTGTTGAGGTAAATGTCGGTAAACCTCAGGTAGCATATCGAGAAACGATTCTTGGATCTGCTGAAGCTGAACACAAATACATCAAGCAGACAGGAGGTAAGGGTCAATACGGTCACGTCAAGATTACATTGAAACCACTCGAAGCACTTGTGGAGGGAGCGAAGATTCCTAAAAACGTCCACCGATATGATGACTTTGAATTTATCGACTCTATTAAGGGAGGTGTTATCCCACAGGAATTCATTCCTGCAGTAGAAAAGGGTGTACACGAGGCAATGGATCGCGGAATTGTTGCTGGTTTCAAAATGGTAAATGTATCGTGTGAACTCACATTCGGTTCGTACCACGATGTTGACTCATCTGAAATCGCATACAAAATCGCTGCATCTCAAGCATTTCAGGATGCTGCAAAGCGTTCTCGACCGGTGATTCTCGAACCGATTATGAAAGTAGAAGCAATCATGCCAGAGCAGTTCATGGGTGACGTCACTGGATCACTCTCTGGTAAACGAGGACAGATTGAAGGTATGGATGAACGAGGTATGTTGCGTGTGATCCGAGCAAAGGTGCCACTTTCTGAGATGTTTGGATACACAACAGACATCCGATCGATGACTCAGGGACGAGGATCAATGACAATGGAGTTCGATCACTACGAAGTAGTACCTCCAAATGTTGAGAAGACTATCGTTGAGTCTCGAAAGTAATAGAAAAATAAAATAAATAAATTAACAAAACATCTTGTGCACACCACAAGATGTTTTGTTAATTGTGTGTTGTTCGTGGAGGTACTATAATGTAATTCAATGAACGAGACATTTATACAAGATCTTGGTCTATACTCAAAACCAAAAGAATTTGATGTGTTGGATGAACAAAAAGGTTCTTTTGTGCCCGAAATATCTGAAAAAAGCTTAGAAGAAAAGAAGAAAGAGGCTGTTGAATATCTACAAATTCTATCTGAGGGATCAAAGAAAAATTTAACAATGCCTATTGTTTTTATAGAATCTCTGAAAGAACGTTACACCAACGAATATATTAGATTACATATTCAGGATAGATTTTTGGAAAGATATTTAACCTTGGATCAGGCAAATGATTTGTGTGATTTACTTGGAGTTGAACATGTAAATGTTGCAGTTTCATCTGACGCAAATGATATAACAGCTCCAGCATCTCAAGAAAATCTTTCCGATGATTATTTAAACCAAAGCACTTTTGCCGAACCAGATCAAAAACCTGAATCTGTTGACGCTCAAGTTCCTGCTGAATTAGAAGGTCAAGAAGAAATAAAAAATAAAGGTTTTAGGGATATTTGCTATGAATATGCAAAAGAGCAGGCAAAGTGGAAGAAAGAGCAGGGCGAGTTGAAAGTTAAGTTTAATCGAATTATGGAAGACCTTTTTAGAAAGGCCGATTCTATTGGTGAAAAAATAGTCGAGAAAGTGTCTGGTAAGGAAATAGATCCTGAAAAGAGTTCTCAAACATGGAATCCACCGCAGAGAGAAATTCAAGAAGATCTTAAACGGGCAAAAAAAGATTATATTGATGCAAAAAAAGAAAAATTAAAAGAAAAACTCCAAAGTGTTCCTGACGATGAGAGAATGGAAGCAATTCTTGAATTTGAACAGAAGGAATTTGATGTAATGCAAAAGTTGATACAAGAAGAACTTGCGGACACAGAGCAGTCTTTGCATAAGAAAGTGTTCTACGGTGGTCTCAAAAAGTGGAGAAAACTCAGTCCTGCAGGAAGAATTGCAGTCAGCTCGACTCTCATGGGTGTTGGTGGTGCAGTTGCATTTGGAAGCGCGGGTATTATTCCAATAGCAGGAGCGGTCGCATACCGAGCAGCGCGAGGAGTAACAGGTGCTTTGGCGTCGTACGGTACTGCTAGGAGTGTCGATGCAATTTATGGCAAATATATGAAAGAAAGAGATGCACAACGTAAAAATGAAGTTTTGAAAAATAATAAGCAGGAATACACTGTTGATCTTGATAAATATGAAGAAATAGAAAAAAAGTCTCGTGAATATTTTGAAAATGAACAAAAAAGACTTAAATATAAGAATATCGCAAAAGCAAGTGCTGCTGTTCTGGTAGGTGGAGGTGTTAACTATGGCATGAATTTGGGAGTTGGTTCGTACAATCATGTGGACGGTACCGTCTCTAAACCTTCTGTATCAGATACTGGTGTTCGAGTAAGACCAGTGACGGGAGGTAACCCAACACCTCAAGGATCTTCCATCGAAACTCCTACACCAAAAAACATAGAAATACAAACAGAATTAAATAGCAAAGGTTTTATAAAAACATTCGACGATTTGAAGGAGAAAATTTTAAAGGATTATGGAAATGACAAAACCAAACTTCCTCCAAATCTCAAGACATTTGTAGATACATCATCTACCAAACTCGCCATAGACAATGGTCTCTATGATCCATCACATAATGCAAGTGCAATGGGTCTTAAAGGTGAGCATCTTTCTGTAGATAAGGATGGTCATCTTACTCTGAAACACCTCGGTGACAAACCTGCAGAGGTAATAGACACAGGCAATCACAAATTTAATGTACTTCATAAAGATAAAATGTTTACACCGAAGGAGTCTCCGGTAGATTCTGTGGTTGCTCCAGAACCACCGAAAGTTGCATCTGCTCCTGTTGAGGCTGGAGTAGCTGGTTCATTGACTGAACCTGTTACTGATACTCCATCTTCTTATCCTGAACAGGGTATTTCTAATAATGAAAATGATCAAATTGTTCGTGAAAATTCATCTAAATATCAAACATTAACAAATGAAGCACCAACTGGCGTTGACCATGTTGCACCAATAGAAGCAACATCAGAAATTAAGGTAAATGCAGGTGGGTTTAAAGAATGGATTCCGAAAAGAACTGATACTCCTTTTGCTACAGAACATGTCTTTGAAGGTAAAAAAATATTTCAACTGGCTGATTTCTTACAAGAGGATAGTTTGTCTAAATCATTCCGCGAAGACTTTGTAAAAATATTCGAGCGAACAGTTGATATCAAAACACTTGGCAAAGTGGTCAAACCTATTCCGTTTGAGGGAGGTATCGCTCATGTCGTACAGGGAGCGAATGATAAAGTTCATGTGTTGCTTAACGGCAAACCTATAGCCGAAGGGCTCGTAGATGCACAAGGTGCACATGTAAAACTTCTACCAGGCATGCAACATGGAGGAGCGCTCAGACTTTTCTTTGCAGACAATGCGTTCGAGCGAGTATTTAAATCCAAAGCAATGACAAATGCCATCAAGACATTAACAATAGCTCAAAAATAATTATCATGAACATTGTATCAAAAGAAATCATACAGGAGTGGGGACTCGGCAACCTCTCCGAAATAAAGCAAGTTGAGATGGTGGAGCGTATTGGACTGCTCATCTACCAAGCTGTGTTGGTGCAATCTCTTGATATACTCTCTGATGCCGAGCAAACAGAGCTCGATACTCTCATGGGGGAGGATTCTACTACCACAGAGGATGTTCTCGCATTTCTTAACTCAAAAATCCCCACATTTAAGGAATTAGTAAAAGAAGAGCAAGATCGACTGAAGGAAAGTATATTGGTAGCGAGTGAGTAGGGTTCACAGTTTTTTTCTAACATATTGACTATTGGCTCTCTTTTGCTAATATAGAGTTCATCGCATGTTTTTGGCATGCTTGGTGCTCGTTTTCGGGTACCGTGATAGTTATCAGGGGTTGGTTGAATTCTCGAAGATCATCTCCTTATAATTAGTAATTTTAATAATAATTTAACAATAAATATTATGGCAGATTTTGATCGATCAAAACCACACGTAAACGTGGGAACAATTGGACACGTTGACCACGGTAAGACTACTCTTACTGCGGCAATTTTGAGTGTGCTTGGACGTGCAGGTGCAGGATATTCATCTAAAATCAAGGGTGTTGACCAAATTGACTCAGCTCCTGAGGAAAAAGCACGAGGTATTACTATTGCGCTCTCTCACAACGAATACGAGACACCAACTCGTCACTACGCACACATTGACGCACCGGGTCACGCTGACTACATCAAAAACATGATTACTGGTGCAGCACAGATGGACGGTGCAGTACTCGTGGTTGCAGCTACAGACGGTGCGATGCCACAGACACGTGAGCACGTACTTCTCGCAAAGCAGGTTGGAGTTCCAAAGATTATCGTATTTCTAAACAAATGCGACATGGTTCCTGATAAGGATCTTATTGACCTCGTTGAGGAAGAAGTTCGAGAGCTCCTCACAAAGAATGGTTTCGATGGTGCTGGTGCTCCAGTTATCCGCGGATCAGGTCTTAAGGCTCTTGAGGCAACATCAAATGATGATGAGTGGGCACAGAAGGTTCTTGAGCTTGCAAATGCGCTTGATACATACATTCCAGTTCCACAGCGAGATACAGCAAAGCCATTCCTTATGCCAGTTGAAGACATCTTCTCTATTGAAGGAAGAGGAACAGTGGTTACAGGACGTATTGAACGAGGTATTGTAAAGGTGGGTGAAGAAATCGAATGTGTCGGTCTTCACGATACACAGAAATACACTGTGACTGGTATCGAAATGTTCAATAAATCATTGAACGAAGGTATCGCAGGAGACAACGCAGGTATTCTCCTCCGAGGTGCAAAGAAAGAAGATATTCACCGAGGTCAGGTACTCGCAGCAAAGGGTTCAGTTACTCCACACACAGAATTTGAAGCAGAGGTATACGTACTCTCAAAGGATGAGGGAGGACGACACACACCATTCTTCTCAGGGTATAAACCACAGTTCTACATCCGAACTACAGACGTTACAGGTGATGTGACTCTTAACGAAGGTGTTGAGATGGTAATGCCAGGAGATACAGTTACATTCAAAGTTAAGCTCGTTGCTCCAGTTGCGCTCGAGGATAACACTCGATTTGCGATTCGAGAGGGGGGAAAGACCGTCGGCGCAGGAGTCGTAACCAAAGTCATCGCATAAAAATTCCATATTTTGCCAATCTCATCGTCTATAATCTTTAAATAATTCTCACCTACGCACTCAAGGCAGGCTCGAATTATTTAAAAATTCTATACGCGACCTTGGCTAAAATCTGAAATTTTTCAAAAACTAAAACATAATGACAACAAAAGAAGCTACAAAAAAATCAGCCCCCAAGAAAGCATCCGCAAAGACTGCAGTGAAAGGCGATGTGATTTCAAAGCTCCGAATTCGCGTTCAGGCGTATGAGTACAAAATCCTTGATTTGTCTGTAAAGCAGATCATCGATACTGCACTCCGATATGATGCAAAGGTAGAGGGACCAATTCCACTTCCAACATCTATCAAGAAATACACTGTAAACCGAGCAGCGTTTGTGTACAAAAACGCTCGAGAGCAGTTTGAAATGCGCATCCATAAACGACTTATTGATATTTTGAATCCTACTCCTAAAATCATGGAAGCACTGACAAATCTGTCGCTTCCAAGTGGAGTGAATATTGACGTCAAGATAATCTAATTAAATCAAAAACCACCTTCGGGTGGTTTTTGATTTTCACGATATTCACGATATTTTCTAGTTCACGTTGTTTGTGTCTGTGGGGCTTGAATTAAAAAACGATATCTGCTAGTATGTGCAAATCGCCAATACGGCTTTTTTTATGAAATTCATTCTCGGTACAAAAGTAAATATGACTCAGATCTTCGATGAGAAGGGGGCAGTTCACCCTGTGACTGTTCTTAAGGTTGGTCCAATGACTGTGACTCAGGTAAAAACGACTGCAACAGATGGCTACAATGCTGTGCAGTTTGGATACGGCACTCGTCGAGCAAAGAATATCAACAAACCACTCACTGGTCACATGAAGGGTGGTGCATTCATGCACCTTCGTGAACAGC
The DNA here is from genome assembly GCA_964452635.1 of uncultured Candidatus Saccharibacteria bacterium. Classification (GTDB taxonomy): domain Bacteria; phylum Patescibacteriota; class Minisyncoccia; order Phycocordibacterales; family DATDWN01; genus CAYVMP01. The sequence goes on from CAYVMP010000002.1 coordinate 39,447, forward strand.
GTCTTGAAACTGAACCAACACTCGCTCTCGGGGATACTGTAGATGCTTCTGTATTTACTGCTGGAGAGACAGTTACTGTGTCTGGAACATCAAAAGGTAAAGGATTCCAAGGTGTCGTAAAGCGACATGGATTCAAAGGAGGTCCTCGATCACACGGACAGAAACACTCAGAACGTGAACCGGGATCTCTTGGAGGAGGAGGACGAGATGGAGGTCGTGTTGCAAAAAACAAACGAATGGCAGGACGTACTGGTGGAGATCGCATCACTACAGGAGGATTAACTGTGGTTGCTGTTAAACCAGAGACAGGTGAAATGTTCATTCGAGGTGCTATCGCAGGACGCCGAGGTTCTCTTGTTGAAATTACTGCATAACCCGTCTGTAACTACTATGGAAACAACACTCTACACACAAAAAGGTACTGAATCAAAGAAAATCACTCTTCCTGAAAGTGTCTTTGGTTTGCCGTGGAATGCCGATCTTGTACATCAGGTCGTGACATCAATGGAATCAACTGCACGTACTCCTGTGGCTCATACTAAAAACCGTGGAGAAGTATCTGGAGGTGGAAAGAAACCATGGAAGCAAAAGGGAACAGGTCGCGCTCGACACGGATCAACTCGATCACCGATTTGGGTTGGTGGAGGTGTGACGCACGGTCCTCGCAATGAAAAGATTTTCCTTCGAAAAGTGAACAAGAAAATGAAGGCAAAGGCACTCTACACGATTCTTTCTGCTAAATTCAAAAAAGGTCAGATTCTTTTCGTAGATGATTTTAAAATCACTGATGCAAAGACAAAGGAGGCAAAGGGTATTTTGAGCTCACTCTCAAAAGTATCTGGATTCTCTGATCTTCTCCTCAAGCGCAAAAACTCAGCATATATTGCAACATCTATTAAAAGTCCTGTGGTAGAGCGAAGTTTTGGTAACTTTGGAAACCTTGTGGTAGATGAAATTCGAAACATGAGTCCTCTTGATTTGATGAAATACAAGTATGTTGTTATCGCAAATCCTGAGGCAGGACTCGGACAGATTTCAGAAAAACTTGCACCAAAGAAAGCATCGGTGAAATAAATATTTTAATACACACACATGAACACTTCAGCTACACTCATCCGCCCACATATTACAGAAAAAGCGACTCGGTCTGCTGAGTCAGATGTGTATGTGTTTCAAGTGCTCGGGACATCAACAAAGAAAACTATTACTCGAGCTATTGTTGAGCAATACAAAGTAACTCCAGTAAAAGTATCTGTCGTTACGATTCCAGCAAAGGAAACATTTGTTCGTGGTAAACGAGGTATGAAAGCTGGGTATAAAAAAGCCTATATTTACTTAAAGAAAGGAGACAAAATAGAGATTATATAATATATACACCATGAAGAGATTTAAACCTACATCACCATCACGCCGAAACATGACATCCATTGAGTATGGAAAGATGTTGACTGCTGGAGAGCCTGTAAAGTCTCTCACACATGGATTCAAACGATCTGTTGGACGCAACCACCATGGAGAGATTACAACTCGTCACAAGGGAGGTGGACACAAACGACTCTTCCGAGAGATTGATTTTACATATGATAAAGTAGATGTTCCATATACTATCAAAACAGTAGAGTACGATCCAAACCGATCTGGATTCATAGGTCTTGCTCAGTATGCTGACGGTGCAAAGCGATACATTCTCCTTCCAAAGGGTGCACGTATTGGGGATGTATTTCTCACAAGTGAAACTGCAGAGGTCAAGTCAGGCAATCGTCTTCCACTTAAAAACATTACCGTCGGTACATTTGTATACAATGTTGAGGTTAAACCACGTGGAGGCGCAAAGCTCGGACGTTCAGGAGGTAACTTCATTGAGGTTATCGCAAAGGACGGTGGAATGGTTGATTTGAAAATGCCGTCAACTGAAGTTCGTAAGGTCAAGGATACTGCATGGGCTACAGTCGGTGAGGTTTCAAACGATGAAAACCGACTTGTAAATCTCGGTAAGGCAGGACGCTCACGATGGCTCGGTATTCGTCCAACTGTTCGTGGTACTGCGATGAACCCAGTTGACCACCCACACGGAGGAGGTGAGGGAAGGCAAGGTAGAGGACGTCGCAAGGCGATATCTGCATGGGGACGACCAACAGGCAAGGGTCAGAAATCTCGAACTCCAAAGAAATACTCAAATAAATTCATTGTCTCTCGTCGAAAAGTTGGTAAGAGAAAATAAGAAAGAAAGTAAACAAAATACCGCTCAACAGAGCGGTATTTTTGTACATGCAATTCATATGGGAAGCTATTGACTTTTACATTGAAAAGTAGTATAATATATGAAGAATTATGGAACAGTTATTTTTTTCTTGGGCAGATGCACTCGTGCGTCTGCCGTACGACTTGTTCGGGGTCACGATGACTCCGGAGCAGGTCGTAATGGGGATGTGTGTTGTCGTTGGGGGGAGCTTCTTGCGAAGTTCGTTCCAGCGACTGTAGTTTTTCGTGGTCAGTAGGAGATATGAGCCCTACTGACCACCCAACAAGGCGTCGTGAGGATTTCCTCTGACGCTTTTTCGTTTACAAAAAGTGTATCTGTGATATTGTGAAATCGGAGGTGTGGCTATGTTGGAGAGAAAAGAGTTGGAGAGAAAAGAAAAAATGAGGATAGCTGTGGTAGTAGCTTTTTGGCATGCACTCATTGTTGCATTATTACTGACTTTAACAGTTTTTATGAGTGTGCTTATGATAGGAAGCACATTCAAAGATTTCTACTTACTCTTTGTTTGTATTTTTTTAGTGGTGTTCATATCGTTGTTTTTCTACCACACAAAAAACTTCGATGAGACGTATACCCGTGATGAAGATTAGGGTTGGGTCGGTCGCTCAAGGGGAAATACTCCCTTGGGCGATTTGTTTTTGTATAAAGGGGTGGTAGTAAAGGTTAACTCTGACTCAGAAAGTACCCATTTTCATCGATTCTGCTTCTATTAGAAAATACAGTATTGACATTCGACACTGATTTGTATAGTATGTGCCTATCGTAAATTGTGCTTGAGTCGGATGTAAAACCGCTCTACACAGAGTGGTTTTGCTTTGTTACAGAAAACATTTTCAAAATAATTACATGACACGGTCATCTAAAAAAGGTCCATACGTTGATCCACGAGTTCTCAAGAAAATTGAGGGCAAGAAACCTATCGAAACTGGGGTTATTAAAACATGGTCACGTGCATGTGTTATTTCTCCAGAAATGGTTGGATTTAACTTTGGTGTACACAATGGCAAAACTCACATTGAAGTACTCGTGACAGAGGACATGGTTGGTCACAGACTCGGTGAGTTCTCTCCTACAAAGAAATTCTTGAAACACGGAGGTAAAATGCAAAAGGATTTGGAGCAGAAGAAAAAGGAGGGTGAGATTGCAGCAGCACAGGCAGCAAAGGCACCTGCTGGAGCGAAAAAATAATAATACACTATCATGGCAACAGCACACGCAACATTATCAAATTTCCGACAGTCTCCTCGCAAAATGCGATTGGTGGCAAATTTGGTGCGTGGCAAAGCCGTTGCACAGGCGCTTGTAAACCTCCAGTTTACTGATAAACGAGCAGCAAAGCCGATTTCAACACTTATTGCATCTGCACTTGCAAACGCAAAGGCACTTGATATTCCTACAGATAAACTCGTTGTTCAGAAAATCACAGTTAATGCTGGCAAGACAATGTATCGTCGCCGACCAGCAGCACAGGGAAGTGCACACCCGATTCGAAAGCGAACGAGTGCGATCTTTGTGGAACTTGGTGAAAGTACACAGGTGAATAAAGTAAAGATTGCAAAGGAAGAAAAGGTGGTGAGTGAACCAAAAAAAGTATCTAAAAAGAATAAAAAATAAGATGACACATACCGTACACCCATATTCACATAGACTTGGCATCATCAGAGATTGGAAATCTCGTTGGTTTGGTGTAAAAAACAAATACAAGGATTTCCTCAAGAGTGATGTGCTCATTCGTGAGCACTTGGAGAAAAAGCTTCGTGGCAACTATGTTGCAAATATTGAAATGGAGAGAGGTGAAAAAGTACTCCGTGTTATCATCGAGACATCACGACCGGGTATGATCATCGGTCGTTCTGGAGATGGTGCTACTAAACTTCGCAACGATGTTCTTGCGTTTATCTCTAAACACAAACTCGCACTTGGAGGGGAGCTCAAAATCGACATCAAGGAGGTTCGATCACCAGAATCAAATTCAACCATTGTTGCGCAGATGATTGCAGAAGGTTTGGAAAAACGAATGCCATTTAGACGAGTGGTGAAGCAGATGCTCGAAAAGGTTATGGCAAACAGAGATGTCCTTGGTGTGAAGATTGTCCTCTCTGGAATTCTTGGAGGTAACTCAATGGCACGTACAGAAATGTACAAAAAAGGCCGAATCCCACTTCAGACATTCCGAGCTGATATCGACTATGCACACTATGCTGCACGTTTGCCACTCGGAAGTGTTGGTGTGAAGGTGTGGATATATAAGGGAGAAATATTTAATTAAAATACCATGTTAGTCCCAAAAAAAGTTAAATATCGAAAATGGCATACTATGCGAAAGAATCCACTCAAAGTGGGGCCTGCAACACGCGGTATTACCGTTGCTTTCGGTTCATACGGTATTAAGGCTATGGAGCCAAAACGTATCAAATCAAACCAAATCGAAGCTGCTCGAAAAGTGCTTTCTCGTACAATCGGTAAAACAGGAAAATTGTGGATTCGCATTTTCCCTGACATGCCATATACATCAAAGCCTGCTGAAGTGAAGCTTGGTAAGGGTAAGGGTGATTTGGCAGGATATGTTGCACCAGTACGTATCGGTAGTGTATTGTTCGAAGTTGATGGGGTAACTGAGGCTGTCGCACGAGAAGCACTCCGAAAGGCGGGAACCAAGTTGCCTTTGAAAACTAAGATCATCGCACGCTAAATTTAAACGACATGAAAAAGAAAGACATACAAAAGAAAAGTGCAAAGGAACTCGCTACACTCATCACTGAAAAGCAGGTAGCTTTGCGTGCATTCAGATTTGGAATCGCAGGTAGTAATGTTCGAAACGTGCGCGAGGGACGAATGATTAAGAAGGACATTGCTCGAGCAAAAACACTTTTACATACACAAAAATAATTTTTCTCACATACACAGATGAAAAAAGAAACAGTACAAAAGAATACAGCAAAGCGACAATTCACCGGTCTCGTCACTTCAGATAAAATGAAGGACACTGTCGTGGTGCAGATAGAACGCTTTGTAAAACACCCAAAGTATGGTAAATATGTATCCATCCACAAAAAGTTTAAGGCACACGATGCTGGTAACACAAAGAAGATGGGGGATATCGTAACCATAGAAGAGTGCGCACCTATCTCAAAGGATAAACGCTTTCGACTTGTGACGGCATAACATAACTACCATGATACAACCACGATCAATTGTAAAAATAACTGACAACACTGGTGCTAAAATCGGACGTATATTCAAAGTGCTTGGAAGTTCAAAGAAACGATACGCAAGTATCGGTGAGATGGTTGTGCTTTCAGTTCAGAAAGCAGAACCACGAAAGGGTGCAAAAAAGAAAGACGTGTTGTATGCAGTGGTTGTTCGTCAAAAAGCTCCATTCCGACGCAAGGATGGTTCATACATACGATTTGATGAGAATGCAGTGGTAATCGTACAGAAAGAAAAGAAAGAACCAGTTGCAGGACGTGTGTTCGGACCGATTCCACGAGAGATTGGTGAGGTGGGGTATCAGAAAATAATCAGTTTGGCCCCTGAGGTTGTATAGAACCTTCACATTGAGCGCATTTCGTTGTTGGAATGTTAAAAATAATGTTCACCTGCGCACTCAGGCAGGCTCACATTCTTTTCAACATTCCGCCTAGAACTGCATCTCAATGAGAAGGTTCTGTATTGCCAAAATCGGAAATTAGTGTATATTCAATTCTAATCATGAAAATAAAAAAAGGCGACAAAGTAAAAATTCTAGCAGGCAAAGACCGAGGTAAAACTGGGACTGTTGCTAAGGCGATGCCAAAGGAGGACAAGATTATTGTCACTGGTATCAATATGACAAAGATCCACAGACGAGCTCGAAAGAGTGGTGAAAAGGGTCAAATCATCGAGCAGGCAATGCCTCTTCATGTCTCGAATGCAGTAAAGATATAATACGAAATATATGGCGACTCACATCAAAACAACAAAAGAAAACGTAGAAACAGCTTTTGAGGCTCTCAAGAAGGATTTTGGATATACAAACAAAATGCAGGCACCACGTCTACAGAAAGTTGTTATATCTGCCGGTGTTGGATCATTTAAAGATAAAAAGAAAATCGATCTCGTAGAGGATCGTCTCACTAAAATCACTGGACAGAAACCCGTTCGAAAGGGTGCAAAACAGTCAGTGGCAGCTTTCAAAGTTCGTCAGGGTGATCCTGTCGGTATGATGGTTACACTTCGCGGTGCACGAATGTATGATTTCCTTGATCGTCTCATTCACATTGCATTTCCTCGAACCAAGGACTTTCGAGGTATCTCAAGTACAGGTATAGATGACATGGGCAACTACACAGTTGGAATTCGTGAGAATACTATTTTCCCTGAATCCTCAGATGAGGATTTGAAAGACGTGTTCGGTCTTGCGGTTACAGTAGTTACAAATGTAAAAGATAAAAAGGAAACAAAAGCATTTCTTACTCACCTCGGATTTCCGTTTGCAGTTACAACACTTAAGAAGGGAAGATAGGTCCCTAGTTTTCATAGGATTGAGCATGATACTCCCCGAAAGGGGATTTTGTGTTCTAATTGACGAAAATTTATTATAATGGTATTAATAGGTCGGAGGTTCTCACAATGAGTAGTTTTGAATGTTGGGTGACTGCGGTCATCCTGATCGTTATCTGTGCTTTTTTGATTTGGTTTCTGGTTGTGAGGAAGATTAATGAGGAAAACCAGAGGCTGAAAGAAGAAAATGAAAGTCTCAGACATAAAACTACCACAGAGTCATTTTTGTGGAATATTTTTTCTGGGTTAAACCTATTCTTGGACTATATTGACAGGGAAATACCCGTGTCTGTATATTGTACACTTTCTCTTTCGCATGATTCTATAGAGGTATACTGGCAACCTCGCTTGTCAAAATCTAAAAATCCAGCATCAAAGAATACTATTGTATTGGTGTCTGTGATTAATGATGGGAGTGTTGTACTATCCAGGGGTGAGGTGCAAGAAAATTTTTTTGCAATGTCTAATGCTTGGGATATACAACATAGAGTTATGGGAATTATAGATGAATTTTTGAAAGACTATAAAGTATCATGTAGCAGTTAGGATGACGACCAGTGTGCCCCCGAGGGGAGCCCACTGGTTTTATTTTATATTGACTCGTATTTTGAATAATGGTAGTAATAGTTCGGAGGTGAGTATATGTTTTTTCTCGTGGTTGTCGGTATGTTTACTTTTGTGTTGGGTGTCGTTGTATTGGTACAGGGTATTCATCACAGAAGAAAATTTGTTGTTTTCAACGAGAGACTAGGTCTCCTATCAACAAGAGATTTAGGTGAACTTTACAAAAGCATTAAAAATTTTGTTGATTCAAACAATCTAACTTCTCAATTGGCAGTCTCGTGTGGTTTTGAAAGTAACTCAATTGATGTTTGTACTGCTGATTCGGGTAGCAGATTATTTTCTGTGATAATAAATTACTCTAACGGTCATCATATTAAAATTGATGATGGTCAGGTAACCGCGTGGGAGATATTCGGAGTAATGGAAGTTTTAGAGATGTGTAAAAGAAAGATTGTTAGTCATCGTGTGCAGGTCTAGCAGATAACCAGTGTGCCCCCGAGGGGAGCCCACTGGTTTTGTTTATTCATTTATTGACTTTTTAGACCCAGTTTGCTATCTTTATGCGAGCTTGAAAGAGCTAATTTATTCTTCATTTATTGCATGGCAAAAACATCAGTTAAAGCACGAGCGGCAAAAACGCCAAAATTTGAGACACGAGCAGTCAATCGGTGCTTTCGATGTGGACGAAAACATGGATTTATGCGAGACTTCGGTCTCTGCCGAATCTGTTTTCGGGAGCTTGCCAATGAGGGGAAAATCCCAGGAGTCAAAAAATCATCCTGGTAAATCACAAAACGTCACGGAGAGTCAGAATTCTCTCGAAATCTGATACTTCCGCGATATAATACACACACATGACAGATCCAATCGCAGATATGATTATCCGAATAAAGAATGCTTCAGATTCAAAGAAAGAATCTGTTGTTTTCCCATATTCTAAACTCAAAATAGCTATTCTTGATGTACTTTTGAAAGAAGGATTCATCAAGTCTTTTGGTAAAAAGGGTAAGAAAGTAGTGAAATTCATCGAAGTTGGTTTGGTATACGCTGATGGTGAGCCAAAGATCAAGGGTGTTGACCGAGTATCGAAGTCATCAAAGAGAATCTACTACCACGCAAAAGATATTCGTCCAGTCAAGAGTGGTTTTGGAGCACTCATCCTTTCTACACCAAAGGGCATTATGACTGATAAAACTGCACGAACAGAAAAGGTTGGTGGTGAGGCACTCTTCAAAATTTGGTAATTAAAAAATATATGTCACGAATCGGAAAAAAAGTAATAGCAATTCCTGCAAAGACTACAGTTACATACAGTAACGGTATGTTGACTGTTGTAGGACCACTCGGAACTCTTTCTCGAAACTTCAAGTCAGACATTGATATTACTATTGCAGATGGGAACATTACACTCAGTCCACGAAGTACTTCAGGGGATACGACTGCATTGTGGGGGACATACGGATCACATATCATCAATATGATTACTGGTGTAACGACTCCATACTCAAAGAAAATGATTCTTGAAGGTATTGGATACAAATCAGAAGTAAAGGGAAGTTCTCTCGTTATGGCACTTGGTTTCTCTCATCCAGTAAATATTGCAATCCCATCTGGTATTACTGTTACAGCAGAGAAAAACGTAATCACAGTGAGTGGTATTGATAAGGAGGCAGTGGGTGCGTTTGCTGCTCATGTTCGATCACACAAACTCCCTGAACCATACAAAGGCAAAGGGATTCGATATGAGAAGGAGGTTGTTAAGCGTAAACAAGGTAAGAAATCTGCATAAACACCATGAAAAAGCTCACAAACAAATCACAAAGAATACGACGTCACGTACGAATTCGATCACGTGTTTCTGGTACTCCAGAAATGCCACGACTTTCTGTATTCAAGTCAAACAAATACATTTCTGCTCAGCTTATTGATGATACACAGGCAATAACACTTGCATCTGCCCACTCACGTGATATAAAAAAGGGAACACTCCTTGAGAAATCAAAAGTGGTTGGTGAGACGATTGCATCTCTTGCACAAGCAAAGAAAGTCACACATGTTGTATTTGACCGAGGAGGATTTATGTATACAGGATGTGTGAAGGCTGTTGCGGATGGTGCACGTGCTGGAGGGTTGAAATTTTAAACAATACACATGGAAACAGAAGAAACTAAAATTGAACAGACAGCAACACAGCCAACAGCAACACCTGTCGGTGCTACAACAGGTGCAGATTCACAGCGTGAATTTCGAAAGAATACACGAAAATCTGCTCCTCGACGTGAAGCACGTGTGAAGCCAGAATTTGATCAGAAAATCATCAGTATTCGCCGTGTAACACGTGTGGTAACTGGAGGACGACGATTTAGTTTTTCAGTTGCTATTGTTATCGGTGACCGAAAGGGACGAGTTGGTGCTGGTCTTGGAAAGGCAGGAGATACTCCCGTTGCAATCGACAAGGCAGTTCGAGATGCACGCAAAAATATGATTAAGGTCGTAACGACAAAGAAAGGATCAATTCCACATGATGTAGATGCGAAGTTTGGAAGTTCTCGAGTTCTCATCATGCATGCACCGGGTAAGGGTATTCTCGCAGGTAGTTCAGTTCGAACAGTGCTCGAGTTCGCTGGCCTCAAAGAGGTGAGTGCAAAGCTATTTTCTCGAAGTAAAAATAAAATCAACAACGCTAAGGCTGCAATAAAGGCACTTGCGCAGTTGAAGAAATAATATAAAAAACATGCAAAGTCATACGCTCAAAAGAAAACACGCAAACAAAAAGTCTAAAACAGTTGGACGCGGGGGAACTCGTGGTAAAACAGCAGGACGAGGTACAAAGGGTCAGAATGCTCGTGCAGGTCACAAGAAGCGACCAGAAATACGAGATTTCATCAAGCGTCTCCCAAAACTCCGAGGACGAGGTAAAAATATTAACACAAGTATCCAGAGTGCTTTTGCAGTAGTTAATATTTCAAAGCTCAATACACTATTCAAAAATGGTGAACAAGTAACACCGCTGACACTTGTTGCACACGATCTCGTCTCACAGGTGTCAGGAACTATTCCTCGTGTTAAAATACTTGGAACAGGTACACTTGATAAAAAATTGACTGTATCTGGATGCGCTGTCTCAGCTACAGCAAAGACAGCAATCGAAAAAGCAGGAGGTACAGTTACAGTGTAATCTGTGAGGTGTAAATAAAAAGTCGTTTGACATTCTCGTCGAGCACATACTATTTTGGAACATCCCGGAAGGCGTGAAGACCTGAGGGCGAGGAAAATTTTCAGCAGAAAATTATTCCGTTTCCAAAATGGTATGTGTCGAGAAAGAGAATGGAAAACAGCGATACATATCATGACAAATTTTTTTAATAAACTATCACTCATATTTCAAGACAAAATTCTCCGCGGACGAGTGTTCTTTACACTTGGTGCACTCATCGTGTTTCGACTTCTTGCAACAATCCCAATCCCAGGTATTGATACAGGCAGACTTGCACAGTTTCTCTCAGGTAATGAATTTTTTGGATTGCTCAACCTATTCTCTGGAGGAGGTCTCTCTCAGCTATCCATTGTGATGCTCGGTGTTGGTCCATACATTACATCATCGATTATCATGCAACTCATGACAATCATTTCTCCACGACTCAAGGAGATGTATCAGGAAGAAGGGAACATCGGTCGTCAGAGATTTGCTCAATACGGAAGAATACTCGCTGTTCCTATGGCGCTTGTTCAGTCATTTAGTTTTATCAAACTTCTCCAGAGTCAGCAGATTCTCGGTCAGATTTCACCAACACTTCTTGGTATTAACTTACTTATTATTACTGCGGGATCACTTCTTCTTATGTGGATTGGTGAGTTGATTTCTGAGTATGGTATTGGAAACGGTGTATCACTTATCATTTTCTCAGGTATCGTTGCAGCTATCCCAACTGAGGTTGGACAGCTTTTGTTTGCCTTTGATAAAGCACAACTTCCTCTCTACCTCGCATTCGTGGTTGTTGCAGCACTTGTGATCATCGGTGTAGTCATCATCACTGAGGCAGAACGTCCGATTCCTGTTACATATGCAAAACAGGTTCGTGGTACTCGTGTGTACGGAGGAACATCAACATATCTTCCACTCCGTATTAACCAAGCAGGTGTGATTCCAATCATTTTTGCACTCTCTATTCTCGTATTCCCACAGCTCATCTTGCGTTACTTGCAGAACAATAGCATTGTGTTTATTAAAACAGCATCAACAACCATCCTAGCACTGCTCAACAACAGTTGGTTCTACGCTATTATGTACTTCCTATTGGTGTTTATCATCACATACTTCTATACAGCAGTGACGTTTGACCCAGATGGTATTTCTAAAAATTTGCAGAAAAATGGTGCGTTCATACCCGGAGTACGACCAGGAGTTTCTACATCAGAACACATTGCTCGTATTCTCACTCGTCTCACACTCGTCGGAGCACTTTTCCTCGGTGTTATCGCGGTGTTGCCCCTCATTATCAAGGGCCTCACAGGTATCACAGCAGTGTCAGTCGGTGGAACAGCTCTCCTCATTGTAGTGTCAGTAGTCATTGACCTCATCAAGAAAATCGACGCACAAGTATCTATTCGGGAGTATTAGGAAGTAGGGAGAAATAAAAAATCTTTGAACCAATATCTTTCTGGCACATCGCACATAAGGGTACACTTACATCTGATGTACTCATCAGATGAGAATTTAAAAAAATTTTCGAGTGGTGTGGATTGGAGAGGCCCCGGAGCCGACGGGCGAGGACCTGAGGGAATTTCGCACCAGCGAAAACCCGTACTCTCCAAGACATACCACGAGAAAATTTTTTTTAAATTTGCTATCATATTACCTATGAATCCTCAAACATTTGTTTTCATTGGGCGGTCAGGATGTGGGAAGGGAACACAAGCAGATTTACTCATTAAGTATCTCGAAGGAAAGGATAAAGAAAACCAGATATTTTATCTCGAAACTGGTCAGCGGTTTCGTGATTTTATTGCTGGGTCTGGATATTCAAACGAACTCGCACGCACTATTCAAAACAGTGGTGGGCTCCAACCATCATTCCTTGCTGTGTGGATTTGGTCATCAATCATGATTGAGAAGGTATTGCCAAATCAACATATGGTGATTGATGGTACACCACGTAAACTTGGAGAGGCAATTATTTTCACAGAAGCAATGAAGTTTTATAACAGAAAGCCATTCATTGTATACATGGATGTGTCGCGTTCGTGGTCAGAGAATAGGTTGTCAGAGCGTCATCGGTCTGATGATGTGCTCGCTGTCGTGAAGAAACGCCTCGATTGGTTTGATACCGATGTGATCCCAGCAATCGAATATTTCAGAACTCATCCCGATGTAAGTTTCCTAGATATAAACGGTGAGCGGGGTATCGAGGAAATTCACGCTGATATCGTTTCTCGTATTTCGGGGTATATTACTCCATAACTTTACACATGATTCGTCTTAAAACAAAAGAAGAAATAGAGATTATGAAAGAAGGTGGCAAAAGGCACGCTTTTATTTTGGCTACACTTGCACAGATGGTTCGTCCGGGTATTTCAACACAGGCACTCGAAGATAGAGCGCGAGAAATGATTACGGAGGGAGGGGATAGTGCATCATTTCTTAACTACACACCCAAGGGTGCACGTCGACCGTATCCCGCAGCACTCTGTGTTTCTATCAATGACAGTATTGTTCATGGAATTCCAAACGAAGAAAGTGTGGTGCTCGAAGAGGGGGATGTGGTAACACTTGATCTCGGACTTACTCACGAAGGGCTCATCACCGACAGTGCTATCACAGTACCTGTGGGTGATGTGGGGGACAGGGAGCGCAAACTTATTGCTCACTGTCACGAGGCACTCATGATTGGTATTAAAGCAGCTCGTGGTGGGGGGCACGTAGGGGATATTGGGCACGCAATCGAGTCGTTCGTTCGACCTCTTGGGTATGGCATTGCAGAGGGGCTTGCAGGGCATGGAGTGGGCTATATGGTCCATGAAGACCCCTTTGTTCCTAATGAGGGTAGAAAGGGTGGTGGGGAGCTTCTACGACCGGGAATGGTCATTGCTATTGAGCCAATGCTTACTCTCGGTACCTCTCGGACTATCCTTGCTCGAGACGGCTATACATACAAAACAGCAGATGGTTCTACGTCTGCGCACGCAGAGCATACAATAGCAATTACAGATGGGGATCCTATAATTCTGACAAAATAATGGAAGCAATTTTTGCATTACTTCATGGACTGTGGGGAATTATCAGCTTTGTAATCAAGGTGTGTATTTATGTTTCCTATTTCTTCCCTCTAATCGGTGCACGCCTGCTTCAGTGGGCACACCTATGGCCAACACTGTGGCCTTTTGGAAATATCTATTAAATTACTTAATCTGTTTGGGGTGGGTTGTATCTGTACAATATAATTTGTATTATACAGGCATGAACCATCCAAAGAATGAACGAACATTGGTGATTATTAAACCTGATGGGGTACAGAGAACACTCATCGGAGAAATTATTAAACGCTACGAGCGTATGGGTTTGAAACTTGTTGGTATTAAAATGGTAGTGCCAACACAGGAATACATCGAGAAACACTACACTCTTGATCCAGAGTGGCGTCGGGTAACGGGTGAGAAAACAATCAAAGGGTATCTCGACAAAGGATTAACTCCACCCACAACCGATCCACTTGAAGTGACAAACCGTCTGCTCTCTCGACTGTCTGCGTATATGACATCTGGTCCAGTAATTGCGATGGTGTGGGAGGGTGCACATGCGGTGGCTATTGTTCGGAAAATAACAGGAGGTACAGAACCACTGACGTCGGACATCGGAACAATTCGTGGAGATTTCGTCCTTGACTCGTACCAGATGTCAGATGCGGATGGTCGTTCTGTTCGTAACCTCGTGCACGCATCCGGCTCTGTGAGTGAAGCAGAAAATGAAATCAAACACTGGTTTGCAGATGGTGAACTCATTGACTACCGTCTCGTTCAGGAACAAATCATATACGATGTAAACATTGATGGAGTTTTTGAATAATATCGGAATACAAGAAATAAATTTTGTATATTGTAGTACCTCGGACATCGGAGTATACTAAGAGAAGGATAGTGTGTATATTTTCTTTCTAACCATCTATCAGGGAGTTCAATATTTATGTCGCATGATGAGTGTAAGCTTGCTTGCGTTCAGAGCGTGACATGTGAGGACACCCACCTTAGTTTTTACTAGGGGAATATGCCACTATCCTATATGAATCACTCATACATCCGTATGGGTGTTTTATGTTTCCGCAGACTCTTAGGCTTTCGCTTTTTGGTACATTACACGGTATGATTAATATATGACACGTCCACATTTATTTAAACACGCATTCATCACACTCATACTCGTTGGTGTTTTGAATTTCATCGCAACTCGACTGTATTTGTACTGGACTACTCAATACTTTGATAGTCTCGTACACTTTACTGCGGGTATATCAGTTGGATTTGCGACACTTTGGATTGTGTCACGGAGTCAGCCATCATGGACGACCATCGAGATATTCCGAGTGGCATTTTTCGGTACACTAGCCATCGGTCTTCTGTGGGAGGCATACGAACTCATGTTTGGCATCACATCAATCCTCGACGGTGTTCACTATGTCACCGATACACTATTTGATTTGGTGATGGATGTGCTTGGGTCAGTTGTGGCGGCATTCTATTCGATGGGACTTGCAACCACGACACCTTCAACAGAACAAATTAAATAGAAAACTCGTCGAGCCAATACATTTCTGGCACATCGCGGAACGAGTGAATACACGTGAGCGTGAAGTAAGTGTTCACTTCGTTCCCTTATCCGGTGACAGAAAGGTATTGGAGAGAAAGAGTTTTCTATTTAATTCAATTATATCATGCATAAACTACAAATTACATTTTGGGGAGGAGTTGGAACAGTGACGGGAGCAAATTTCCTGCTCGAAAGTTTGAATACTCGAATTCTTGTGGATTGCGGACTGCTTCAGGGTGTCAGTGGGGCAACAGAGGAGAATCTTAAGCCATTTCCATACGATCCAAAAACTATTGATTTCCTCTGTATCACACATGCACACATGGATCATATTGGACGAATTCCAAAACTTGTTCGTGATGGATTTCGAGGAACTATTTATTCAACCGGCGAAACTCGTGAGATTGCATACCTCATGCTTCTCGACGCAGTAAAGGTGATGAAGATGAATGCGCAGGAACATCAGGATACAAGTAGGGAATCAATGTATGAAATAGCAGATTTGGAGCAAGCATTTAACCAATGGAAAGTCATTCCGTATCACACCGAGACATCGATTGGTTCAGATTTTACGGTGTACCTAAAAGACGCTGGGCACATCCTTGGCTCATCGATGTATGAGTTTCGATATGAAGGAAAGAAAATACTTTTTACAGGGGATTCTGGGAATTCACCGACCCCATTACTCAAAGATACGGAGTCTATTGAAGGAGCGGATTACTTGATTATGGATAGTGTGTACGGTGATAGAAATCATGAGCCAAAGGATGAACGCGATGAGAAGTTTAGACGTATTGTAACAGAAACCATACAGGCAGGTGGGGCGCTCGTGATACCTGCTTTTTCTCTTGAACGTACACAGGTGATCCTCTATGAGCTTAATAATTTGGTAGAGGAAGGAAAAATTCCGTCTGTGCCAGTGTTTCTTGACTCTCCGCTTGGTAGCAAGGTAACTGCAATCTACAAGCGAAGTTGGCGAGATTTTAATATGGGAGTGCAAGGCGAGATTAAAAAAGGCGATGATATTTTTAATTTCCCGAAACTTCGAATCACTCAGAATTCTCTTGAATCACGAGAGATCGAGAGTGTTTCCAATCCAAAAATTATTATTGCAGGATCGGGCATGTCTTCCGGTGGGCGAGTGCTTGGGCACGAGATTAATTTCCTGCCAGATCCGAAGAGCACACTCCTTCTCATGGGGTATCAGGCCATAGGGACGCTTGGTCGTGAGATTCAGGATAAACCACGAGAGGTAGTGATTAATGATACGACCGTATCTGTACAAGCACGAATTGAAATGATATCGGGATACTCGTCCCATAAGGACTCGGATCATCTTCTCGAAATGGCAGAACAGGCAAAGGCAACACTCAAAAAGGTCTTTGTGGTGATGGGTGAGCCAAAGGCATCAGCTTTTCTTGTTCAGCGACTTCGAGACTATATTGATGTCGATGCTGTATACCCAGAGAGAGGGAAGGCGTATCCGCTTGAGTAACAATAAGAAAAAACACCACTTGATTGTGGTGTTTTTTCTTATTGTGCGAGTGCAACTATTTTCTTGAATGTGTCTGGATTTTCGGATGAGAGTGTCGCGAGGATTTTGCGGTCGATGAGGACGTTTTTCTTTTTCAATCCACCCATAACTTTACTGTATGAAAGTTTAGTCTCACCACTCATTGCTTTGAGAGCGTATGAAATGTTTACATTCCACATGTTTCGAGCATCACCCTTTTTGTCTCGTCGGTGAGCAAATGCGTATGCACCAGCATGGAAGATTGCCTCAGTCGCTTGTCGCTCCTTAGTACTTCGTCCATATCGGTATCCCTTTACTTTTCGGAGGATATTTTTTCTTGATTTGAGCGCATTAACGCCTTTTTTTACTCGTGTCATGGTGGTGTGTTAAATGATTATTTTGATATAAAGTGAGCGATGTCTTTATTGCTCATAGGGAAGTTTACACCCCGATTTTTCTTTTGGTTTGCTCGGCCTGATTCCTTGGCATTAAAATGGTTTTGACCAGTTGCTCGTGCCAAAATCTTGCCATTTTTAGTGACTTTAAGACGTTTTGAAAATGATTTGTTTGTTTTTGTAGACATGATAGTTATGCTTTTTCGATGATGATTGAGAGTCCTTTGAGGCTTTTTTTGGCTTCTTCGGCTATTTTGTATTCTGCTGTAATGAGTTTGAGTACTCGGTCCATTCTCTCCCGAAGGAATTTAACGTCCATGTACTTGGTTCTGCCGGGGAGGAATAGGTCAATTTTGATTCTATTGCCTTCACTGAGCCATTCTGAGGCTTTTTTGGCCTTAAGCTCGAGGTCGTGGTCGCCCGTGCCCACCTTTACTTGAATGTTCTTTACTTCTACTGTGTGAGCCTTTGCCTTAGCCACCTTTTGCTTTTTGTTTTCAGCATACTGAAATTTACCATAATCCATGATTTTTGCAACTGGTGGATTGGCTTTCGGTGAAATCTCGATGAGATCCTGTCCAAGTTCTCGAGCCTTGTCGAGCGCATCTTTGAATGAGAGGACTCCGAGGTTATCACCGTCTTCGAGGATTACTCGTAGTTCAGGTGCCTGTATTTGGTTGTTTATTTTAACGTGTGTACTCAAATGGAAATAAATAAATTAATAAAATGTGAATATGAGGCATGTTTATAGATGTAAACAAGCTCACAAAATATATCATTGTTTCGATTGAAAGGCAATTGTTTGAGGCACTAGTTGACCGAGAGTGATTCTAAGATATCTTTCAGTATTTCACTTTCCTTTTCTTTTGAAATTACTCCCGGAACTTTGAGAGCTTCAACACCTTGGTCAACGTCAATCGCTCCAGAGAAAATAGTAATAAATTGTTGCTTCACTACGAGAGTCTTTTTATTTGTAATAGGGAAGTAGTATGTTGTTTGTCCGCACCCTTCTGCGCCCTCAAATATTTTGAAACCAGAGAGTGTTCCGACAGTAATAGTGTCAATAAATCCGGGGGAAGGAACAACCTCACTATTAACGAAGTTTTCTTGGGGAATGTATGGACTTTCTGTTTTCATGACAGTAACGTAGTTTTCATTTCGTGTGTACATGTTTAGATTGAAATCTGTCAGTGTCGGTATTGTTGTGGTTGATTCACCTTTGAAATCACAGTAGTCGTGGTGAACAAAGGGTATTTCGTGGTGTACGGTGGTTTGGTCATCTTTTTGGGTAACAGTGAGAATCTGTGGATAGGTGAATGATATGCCACTTGTTCGGTTCGTACTTACTTTGGTTGTTGGGGGTTTTTGCTCAGTAGGTTTTTTAGTTTTCCCCCAATAGATAAAGCCTCCTAAGAGCACAACACATATGGTGATGAAAATGAATAATTTTTTCATTGGGATTGTTTATTTCGAAATATGAATTCTCCAGTGATAATAGTAATGAGCACGATGATTCCAAACGGCACGATGAACAGAAGTGGATTATCGATGACAGGTATGTTTGTTTTAACTTTTGTGTTAAGAAATCCAATAATAATTGCCCCCCACCATCCAATCTGTGAGAGTGTTGATGCGATTGTGATTCGAAATTTAAGAATTGACGGGATTGATATTGTGTCTGGTGATGTAGGGAAGGATTGTTTTGTGATATGCAGGTAGAGACCGTTGAGTCCAAGGAGTGCGACGAAGAAAAGTTTGATTGCTGTGAGACCACTGACACTGCCTTTCATGATGAGGAGTGCCGATCCAGATAGTACCAACCCAGACCACCCAATCCAAATGAGTGGTTGGGTTACCTCTGCAACTGATTGGACGAAGGACAGGGATCTTTTTTTGAGAATCCAGAGTAGCCCCGATGTGTCGATGACAAGTACAGCACCAAATCCAATAATCAGTGAGATGAGATGAATAAAGGTGAGTACGTGGTATGGCGAAATAGTCATATGGAAATTATAGCAGATTTTTTGATGGGTAGGGGGAATTTTGAAAAATAAAATCTGCCACCTACGGATTTAATCCCGTGGGGCAGATGAGGGTTAGGTTTGTTTTTTCTACCTGTTGGCGATATTTACCCATTTTCTTCTTGACGTTGGTATTCCACACCCACTTCTGCGTTTTCATGGAAAAATACCACATCTCCCACCTCAGTACTTTTAATACCAGGTAAATTCATTGGATATCCATAGGTAGCGACAGCATTTCTTTTTTTTGTCGACCTGTTGCCACTGACTACTACAATCTCTTTTATTTTCATATAAACGAATCTTCCATGTCTGAAAACATCACCTATTTTAAGGTTTTTGAAAATTTCTATCATTGTG
>CAYVMP010000003.1:0-33738 GCA_964452635.1 uncultured Candidatus Saccharibacteria bacterium
TTCGCTGTGTCCATTTCGTGTGTCACGAGAATGATTGTGTGGCCTTTGTTATTGAGTTCTTGCAAAATATTAAGCACAACATTTCCCGACTTTGAATCCAAGTTTCCTGTTGGTTCATCGGCGAATATAACTGCTGGGTCACAGACAAGTGCACGTGCAATCGCAACTCTCTGCTTCTCACCTCCTGAAATTTGGTTGGTGAAAAAGCCGAGTCTGTGAGAGAGTCCAACGTCCATGAGTGCTTTCTTTGCAAGATCGTCATGGTTTTTCTTTTTACTATACATGAGAGGTAGTTTTACATTGTCGAGTACTGTTGTACGTGCAAGAAGATTGAATGACTGGAAAACGAACCCGATGCGTTCATTGCGAAGCTCTGCAAGATAGTCCTTGCTGAAACTACTTGTATCTCTACCTTCAAACTCATACAGCCCTGATGTTGGCCGATCAAGGAAACTCAAAATATGCATGAGTGTTGATTTACCCGATCCAGACGGTCCCATGATTGCGACAAACTCACCCTGATCCATACTAAAATCAATACCATGAAGTACCGATGTTGAAACACCTTCGTTCATGTAGTCCTTTTTTAGATTTTGAACTTTAACTATATTCATTTATTTCATGTAGGTCACAACCTCTTGCCCCTCAGTGAGTCCTGAGACAATCTCTGTGAGTCCGCCATCTGCCTCAAGACCTGTCGTGACAGTTACTTCAGAGTAGGTTTTCTTTTTAGGGTCAGTAATGACACGCACAACTTTAGTATTATTTTTATTCACGATTGCACTTGATGGGATTACGAGTGCATCGGCCTTTTCTGCCACACGAATGACCATGTTTGCAGTCATACCCGGTTTAACACCCGGAATATTTTCGAGGCTACCAGTCACTTTGTAATTGACCACACCAGAAATAACAGTTGATGCTGGGTTAACCGTGAGCACCGCACTCGTAAAATGTTTGTCAGGACCGAGTGCATCAAATGTATTGTCGATACTCTGCCCAACCTCAACATATGCAATATCTGCCTCACTGACCAGTGCCTCTGTGTGGAGCTGTGCGACATTTTGTATTTTCATTACTTCCTTGAGTGCCTGTGCTTGCTCACCTATTTTAATATCCACCTGCGTAATTGTTCCACTAATCGGCGCACGAATAACTGTATTTCCGAGATTTACTTCTGCGTTTGATACAGTACTTTCCGCAGATTTCACCTGTGCCTCTGCAATAGCGATATCCTCAGGACGTGCTGGCGACTGTTTCAGCGCGAGAGATGCCTTTGCCTGATCGAGATTTGCCTGTGCAGTACGCACTGCCTGACTGTACGTAGTCAATGTGGTAATCGCGGTGCTTGCAGTTGTTCGTGCTGATGTTACCGATGTCTGGTACGTTGCAAGTGTCGTCTGTGAACCACCAGATGTCACCTGAGTATACGATGTGAGCAGTGTGATGATATTTTCCAAATACTGAACTGTTGCAGTCAAATGTGCAATCGAGCTCTGAGTGATGGAATCCACGTTTGTATCAGAAAGTGTCGCCACTTCTGTCTGCCATGTATCGAATGTTGAGTTGAGCACGACACGCTGACCATTTACATTTGTGACGAGCTGAGAATTGTTTTGTACTGTTCCAGAGAGTCCAAACTGTGGAGATTGTGACTGTGGATTAGAAAAGAGAGGGTTGGTATTGAGAACAACCGACGCACTCACATCGCTGTATGTAGTAGCAATCTGTCGAAGTAAATTCTGTTTTGCATTTGCGAGCGCAGTTGATGCTACATCAACCGTTGCCTGAGATACAGCGACATCCTGTACTGTCGCAGCAGCTGATACTTTTTTGAAATTAGCCTGTGCCTGTGCGAGAGATGCCTGTGCACTCTGGAGATTTGCGAGCGCAATACCCTGATCGAGAACAGCGAGTGTCTGTCCTGCGTACACAGTCTGACCTTCCTTTACATTGACTGCACGTACGACTCCCGTACTCTGAAAACTCAAATCGAGATTTGTCTCACTCATGACCTGTCCCGTAGTGAGCACTGTTCGCTCGATGTTTTGTTTCTTTACAACACCAGTCTGAATCGTCGATGACACTCCCTTCCGACCAAAGAAAAACCATCCGCCGAGAATAATGACGAGTATCACAGAGATCCAAATGATTCTCTTTTTTGTAAAAAACAGTTTAATATTTGATATATTCATAGGTGTGTATTGTATCATATTTTTGTCTAATAACCAACCCAACAAACAATTTAAAAATCCTACTTCAACCCTTTGCATCCCCCACCCGCAACATACCCAGCCTGCCGAGCAGTCTCAGCTGAAGTGAAAAATAATTGGTTTTCTGGTTTGACTCGCTTGACCACACCACACCACGGGAAATAGTACTTTTTGCTCGTTTTGACACCAATGACTCCCCCTCCCGCCTGAGTACTCACTGCTTGTATGACTGTCCCTACCTGACTCTGTGCATTCGTAACGGTCGACGGTGACTGAGACACGTCTTTCTGCGTTTCAGTCACAGGAGCACTGACAGGAGTCTCTGGAGAGAGTATTTTGATACCTGTTTTCTCTGTTTCGATGGCTGAAAGTCGCCCAAGACCAAAGGATATGACAGTCACGAGAATAAACAGGGTTGGCGTATAGTAGGGCTTGATTTTTTCTATATACTCAGATATACTCATGTGACATATATTTTATCAGAGAAACCTAGGGAAATAAACAGAATTTTACACCATGGCACATAAAAAGTCCGCAGGAACAACTAAAAACGGCCGAGATTCCAATCCAAAATACCTCGGCGTCAAGATCACTCAGGGTGACCGCGCTCAAGCTGGCTCTATTATCGTACGTCAGCGCGGTACAGACGTGCTTCCGGGCAAAAACATCGGCATGGGCAAAGACCACACTCTCTTCGCACTCAAACCGGGCATCGTAAAGTTCGGCACCACTCGCAAAACTCATTTTGATAACAAAGTGGTCGTGAAGAAGATAGTGCATGTAGTGTAACTGAATTTTGTAGTCAAACTTTTTTAAACAAAGAAATCCCTCTGGCTCAATTAAGAACCAAAGGGATTTAAGAAATCTATAAAAACTCACTACCAGACTGTGATCGCCAACCATACCTTCTCTGACGATTCTTCCCTGACGATCTTGATGTCATCGCCGGACATAGCGACGACACCGGTGACTTCCACCCCATTCCGGGTGGTTTTAAACGGAGTTACCTTCCTGAGGCCTGCACGAGTGCAGGCTTCCGTAATATCCATAGTGATAGGACCAACGATAGTCCCATCACCCCGCATGCGGAAATCCGCATATTGATCAAGATAATACTGAATTTTTTGTAACATATCTGTAAATATTATACAGATATTTAATAAAATGTCAATACCTACCATTCCCCTACACCTTCAACTCTGTAAACGTAACTGACGAAGGAGGAGTAAACTTTGATTCATCGACTGTCCACGCTTTACAGTCATAATCCCCTATTTGTTCAGCATTGAAACCATACTGTCCAGATGCAGACGCTCCTGTATTTCCAGACATACCTCCCTCAGGCACCTGATTTTTGATTTTCATACCTCGACCACCAAGCATACTGGACCATGTATATGTATACCCATCTTTTACAACAAATGAACTATCGACATTTATACCCTGTGTTTGTGTTTTGAAATCACCTCGAATCTGATCTTTATTGATAAAAACAGTTCCTTTACTCTCGATATTTTGAACATACTGATTGACAGTACACTCATACGAACCTCCTTGTTTCAATAATTCACTGAATGCAATTTTCTTACCTGCTGTGGTACTCTCACTTTTCTCACCAACTACCACATCCGACTTCTGATCCGGTGCATGCATTGTCTTATACGCAAAAAACCCTCCCCCTAACACAACTACCACTGCTAATATAATGTATGGTTTTGTAATCATGTGTGTAGTATATCAAATTAGACACACAGTACAAACAAATTACTTCTGTGGAGAGATGACGACAGTGAATTCTGCTTTTTTGCCGAGAGCAGTGACAGTGATGTGGTGTTCACCAACTTCTTTAATTGGTTTAGCGAGTGAAATTGATTCTGGGTCAATGTTGAGTCGTGCAATTTTCTGGATTTCTTCTACGAGACGTTCCTTGGTGATACCTGCAAAGAGATGGCCTTTTTCATTTGCCTTTTCATGTAGTTCGATTTTGAGGTTTTTAATTGTCTCTAGACTTTTAAGGAGTAGCTCGCCTTGGATTTTCTTTTCTGCATCACTCTGTGCTTTAAGCTGTTCTATTTTCTGCAATGACTGAGGTGTTGCAATCTCTGCGAGCCCTCGTGGGAGGAGCATGTTCGTCGCGTATCCATCTGCAACATTTTTTACATCAAATTTCTTTCCAATTTTTGGAACATCTTTAAGTAAGATAACTTTCATAGTAATCATATCGTATCACACTGTACCCACTTTCGTGCAGTTGACAAAATCTATAAATTTGGTTTACTGATTTCGGAGGTTCACTCAACATGGGCAACAATTGGGCTGGCGCGTTTCTATCGGCGATGCTGTCTTTCGGGCCGATAGGGCTCTTTCACGAGAGCATTATACAAAAAGAATTCTATGAAAAAATCTCTCAAAAAGAGAGGACTAGAATCACCGAACTCCAGAGGACAACACTTTTCACACAAGATCTCATTGTGTGGAAAAATGGAAATGTGTTCATGGTCACAATGGACAGTCGACCATTTAACCCATGGATCACCACAAACATCACTCGTGGGCCACAACAAATCATACTTGGGTCAGCGAAAACATTTTCAGAAATCGAGAGGATCGTTCGAGTCAAGGACCCAGAGTACGAGAAGTACTTCAAAATTTTCTCAGAACAATAAAATTCGCTCTCCCTGCTCTTTTTCAAAAAAACCGCCTCATCAGCGGTTTTCGTTTTTTAGTAACAACAGGACTATTGATTGAGTATCTCTATCGCCTTTTCAATCTGAGTATCGTGACCTTTGAGGAATTCCGCCTCATCGAGTTTGACGACAACATCTGGAGTGAGTCCTCCATGAGAAATGGATGTGCCATTTGGTGTGAGCCACTTTGCAATCGTCACCTTGAGCGATGTGTCCTTGGTAATCTCTACCAACTCCTGCACGGAACCCTTACCGAACGACTGTGTACCGACGAGAGTTGCCACGCCATTTTGAGTGAGTGCGCCGGCAAGAATTTCCGAAGCTGACGCAGAACCACCATCGACAAGCACGACCATTTTGAGTGAATTATTGAATATATTGTACCCCTTACTTCGAAATACCTGAGTATTGTCCTTGTTTCGGAAATCCTCTGTCACCACCACTTTCCCCGCAGGGAGAAACCAACTCGCCATATCGAGTGCCGCTTCGAGATATCCACCGGGATTGCCACGCAAATCGAGTATGAGTTTATTTTTACCAGATTCAACGAACTCTCGAAGTGACTGACGGAATAGGTTTGCTGATATCGCAGAGAAATTATACATGTGGATAATGAACACATCTCCCTTGATCTCAGTATCAATCGTTGGAATATCAATCACCGCGCGTACCACCTTTATTTCAAATGGATCCTTTGTGCCATTACGCAAAACGATAAATGTTACTGTTGTTCCCGCCTTTCCTCTAATCAACTTCACTGCCTCCTCGGTACTGAGTTTGTCTGTGATTTTGTCATTTATTTTCAGAATCTTGTCGCCCGCCTTAATCCCCGCTTTGTATGCCGGTGTTCCCTTGAGAGGAGAAATGACTGTGAGGAGGCCGTCCTTTACACCAACTTCCATACCTACACCCTCAAAGTTTCCGCTGATTGCCTCAGCAAAACTCTTTGACTCAACTGGTGGGAAGAATACTGTGTACGGGTCACCGAGTGAATGTGTCATGCCTTCAATGGCACCGTATACTCGTGTCTGGTCTGACACACGCTCAGTTGTGGTGCTGTTTGTTGGAACGTATTTTTCATTGATTACTTCCCACGCCTTCCAAAATGGAGCGAAATCCACACTCTGAGTAGCACTGTCTTTATTGACTATCTCACCGATGCGAGCTTCTGGTGGCAAATACATGCGACCAATAAAAAAACCGAGAATAAAAATAACGAGTGCACCTCCAGCTATAAATAAAGTAGAACGATTTCTTTTTAAAAATTCAATCATACGTATGATTATCGCAATAATGAGCTCATCGGTCAACAGATTTTTTAATTTGATGAATTTGGTAAATCAGATATGAGTACGATATACTAATATACATGATTACAACACATACTTTTGGCAAGGAAACGTGGATTGATATTGATTCAGGGACCCCTGAGGAGATACACTCCATCATCGAGACATACAATATCGATCCGTACGTTGCACATGAACTCACATCAGTCACTCGCAAACCTCGCATTGAGTTCCATGATGGATACATCTACTGTATCCTCCACTTCCCCGCGTGGAAACACACACATACAAAGGAGAGCAACCAAGAAATAGATTTCATTATCGGGAAAAACGTCCTCATCACTGCACGATACGACACCATCGACACAATACACAAATTCAGCAAAACACTTGAGGTCAAAGATATTCTCCGCAAGCACTCAAAAGCATCAGAATATTCTCTGTTCATATCTCTCCTTCGAGATTTGTATGCCGGCCTCGGAGATGAGCTCTCTGCAATCGACGATGCTACAGACGACATTACAAACAGAATTTTCCGTGGCAAGGAACGAGAGATGGTCATCTCCATATCGCAGATGACACGAACACTTCTCGATTTCAAACGCATGACGGATTTGCACAGAGATGTGCTCGAAACATTACACACTCGTGGAGCAAAAATGTGTGGTGACGAATTCGGACAGGAAGTTCAGCAAATCCTCCTCGACTATTTGAAAATCAACAACGCACTCCAATCAAACCTCGACATGCTCCGTGAACTTCGAGAGACGAATAATTCCCTGCTCACAACCAAACAGAACGAAACAGTCAAGCAACTCACTGTGATGGGATTCGTCATACTCCCACTCAACCTCATTGCGTGGATATTTGCAATGCGTGTGGAAGGATTGCCATTTCTTGATAATCCAAATGGATTTTTGATTGTCGCAGGACTCATGATTACATCGACTATTGTGACTCTCACATACGCACATCATAAAAAATGGCTGTAGCCGAACTGACATGGATATTTATTTACACAACACACTCACGGGAGCAAAAGAAAAATTCGAACCGATCACATCGGGACATGTTTCGATGTATAACTGTGGTCCAACTGTGTACAACTACGCTCATATAGGCAATCTCCGAAGCTATATCTTTGCCGACACACTCCGTAGAATGTTTGAGTGGAATGGATTGAACGTAAAGCAGGTTATCAATATCACTGATGTTGGACATCTTGTATCCGATTCAGATGACGGCGAAGACAAAATGGAAAAGGGTGCTCGCCGTGAGGACAAAAGTGCTCGTGAGATTGCAGAGTTCTACACTCATGCATTCTATACTGACCTCGATAGACTCAACGTCGACCGAAGCCAGATTACATTTCCAAAGGCAACTGAATACATCACAGAACAAATTGAAATGGTGAAAGTTCTTGAAACAAAGGGCTTCACATACAAAACAAGTGATGGAATTTATTTCGATACATCCAAATTTCCTGACTACGGAAAACTCGGTAATATCGACCTGAGTGGAATCGAAGAAGGTGCACGAATCGGTGTAAATGAAGAAAAGAAAAACCCGACTGATTTCGCACTGTGGAAATTTAGTCCACTAAACGAAAAGAGAGAGATGGAATGGTCATCACCATGGGGTGTTGGATTCCCCGGATGGCACATCGAGTGTTCTGCTATGTCTCGAGCACTCCTCGGCGATACGTTTGATATTCACACAGGCGGTATCGACCATGTGCCAGTTCATCACAACAATGAAATTGCTCAATCAGTCTGTGCAAACGGCGTACCCTTTGTACACTACTGGCTACACAATGGTTTTCTCAATATCGACTCCGGCAAAATGGCGAAATCTGGGGAAAATTTCATTCGACTTGAAACACTCATCGAACGAGGTGTGAATCCCCTTGCGTATCGCTGCTTCGTACTTGGTGCGCACTACACAACACTTCTCAACTTCACATGGGATGCGGTCATGGGTGCACAGACAGCATGGAAACGCCTTCGAGAATTCGTGGCCCACATTCCACTCGATACAGAAGCACCTCGTGAGGAGAGTAGCGAGAGAGCGAGCGCGATTAGGAATACGTTTACAGAATATATAAATGACGATCTGAACACTCCCCGAGCACTTGCACTCATCTGGGAGGTAATCAAAGACGATACGATTGATCCGTCAGACAAACGCGCACTTCTACTAGATTTCGATCGTGTTCTTGGACTTGATATGAACGGCGCACTCATTCCGATTGAACACGAAAACCCAATGAGTATTCCTCGAGAAATTGAGGATTTGATAGCACAGCGTGATCTTGCACGCAAAGATAAAGACTTTGCTCGAAGCGACGAAATCCGTACTCAGATTGAATCCCTTGGTTTTGATGTACTCGACACTCCTGAAGGAACAAAAATCCAGAAAAAATAGTCTTTTCTAGACTATCCACAGGTTGCACACAGAATATTCCATATTGGCTAGTAGCGCTCGAAAATGCGCGCATGGTAGAATACTACACATGACTCAGTCCATCATCTCACCTATGTCTCAGAGCCGACTTCGCATTCCTCCACAGAACCTTGATGCGGAAATGGCACTCCTCGGATCTATCATGCTTCGACCGGAAGCACTTCACGATATTGCCGATATCATTTCGCTTGATTCATTCTACTCGGACAAACACCGCATCATCTACGACACAATGATGGAGTTGTTTAATAAACGTCAGCCGATTGATCTCCTCTCTGTATCTGCACGTCTCAAAGAGCGTGGATGGCTCGATCAAATCGGTGGCAACACGTATCTCACAGAACTTGTAAACATCGTTCCCTCGTCAGCAAACATCACGTACTACGCACAAATCGTACAAAAAAAATACATGATGCGACGACTCATCGAGGCATCGGACCACATTAGTCACATTGGGTATGACGAAAACACCGAACTCGAAGAAATGCTCGACAGTGCAGAGAAAAAACTCTTCGAAGTCACGAACTTCAACACGGCTCACAAATTCGTACCACTCAAAGACGAACTCGCGGAGGCATGGGAGCGTCTTGATCGGCTTCACTCTGACGACACTGGCATGCGTGGTATTCCGACAGGGTTTGCTGATATTGATTTGAAACTCTCTGGTCTACAAAAATCAGATTTGATTATTCTCGCTGCACGACCAAGTATGGGAAAAACATCTCTCGCCCTCGATATCGCTCGACAGTCTGCAGTCAATCACAACACTCCCGTCGGTATCTTCTCTCTCGAAATGTCCTCACAACAACTCGTTGACCGTATGCTCGCAGCACAGGCAAATGTCGACGCATGGAAACTTCGAACAGGAAAACTTTCTCGACAGGATGACTTCGATGCGATTCGTGAGTCACTTGATAAACTCAATAAAGCACCGATTTACATTGATGACCAACCGGGGAACAATATTCTCAAAATGCGCTCCATTGCACGTCGACTCAAATCTGAACACGGGCTTGGACTTATCGTTGTCGACTACCTCCAACTCATGGTCCCAACACAGACGAAAAATGATAACGTCGTTCAGCAAGTCACCGAAATTTCTCGGTCACTCAAAAACCTTGCGCGTGAACTCGATGTGCCCGTCCTCGCACTCTCACAGCTCTCTCGAGAGGTTGAAAAACGCGGTGGTCGTCCTCGTCTCTCCGACCTCCGAGACTCAGGTTCCATCGAGCAGGATGCAGACGTGGTTATGTTCATTCATCGTGAAGATAAATACAAAGATGAGGCAGAACGCACCAACATCGCCGAGATTCTCATTGAGAAACACAGAAATGGCGAGACTGGCAAAGTCGATCTGTATTTCAATGATAAAAAGGCAACATTCCAAAATATGGACAAATCCAAGTACGGAGGTGCCGAAAAAGATTTTAGTGATTTCTAAGGGAAGCGTAGCGGACACTTACATCTGATGTACTCATCAGATGTAACATACAAGGAACAACTACATTTCCTGCAGGAAATACATCGCAACATTCACCACCATGGACAACATACAACGACTCATCGAGCTTTTTCGGGAATTCCCCGGCATAGGACCGAGACAGGCAAAGCGATTTGTCTATTTTCTACTTCACCGAAATGCAGGATACTCGACTGAACTGGCTCGACTTATTGCCGACATCAAACGAGAAGTACAGACGTGCGATTCGTGTTTTCGTTTTTTCCCACACGATGCATCTCAGAGCCGAACATGTCCAACATGTCGAGATACTCACCGCGATGCACACACACTCATGCTCGTCTCCCACGATGTAGACTTTGAAAATATAGAGAAAACTCATTCGTACGCTGGGTATTATTTCATCCTCGGTGGAAGCATCCCAATCCTTGAGAAAAATCCGGGATCACGAATTCGAGAGAAAGAACTCATTGACCAAATCGAACTCCGCCACCCAAAAGGACTCCGAGAAATCATCATCGCACTCAACTACAACCCTGAGGGAGAACACACACTCACATACCTCCAAAACCTCCTCCGACCTCTCTCGGACAAACATGGTATGAAAATCTCAACCCTTGGTCGTGGACTCTCCACTGGTACCGAACTTGAATACTCAGATACCGAAACCATCAAAAACGCCCTGAAAAACAGACAGTAAGAAGTGAGGAATTTAAAATCCTAATTCCGCCTTTTTCTCGTCCAGCCACTGTTCGATTGTTTTATTTTTTAGATGTACATATAACTCTGCCTGTTCAAAATTATTTACTTGAATCGTTTTATTTAATAATGCATTCACCCCAATATTTCCGACAATCTTTTCCTCATCAATATCATACACAATCGACTGAATCGTAAGTGGGGTACGGTGAATGAATTCATCGACTGTAAAATTATTCATTTTATTAGCTCGAATTGCCTTTCTAATTTCAGTAAAACTTGTTCGCACAGTATCAGTCATATAGTTTTGACTCCCGTATGAATTGGTGTATATCTGCCACCCACGAATCTCTTGTAGAAGATCATTTTTATATTCAACCAAAAAATCCAAATCTTTTATATATATTTCCGTAGGTTTCCCGTATAATTCTCGCGCCAAGTTTTTATACAAAAAACCACCCATAAGCCAAATTTTTCCTTGTGAATTCTTCCGAACCAAATCCAAAACCTCGAGGAAAATAGGGTGGTCAAGATATGGTTTAAATTTCTGGGCAAATTCACGTTCCATACCCTAGTATACCAAATAAATAAAATCTTGTGTTTTGATTATAAATATGAGAATCTAGTAGAAGAAGGAGAACGTCAATGGCACTAATACCAAATGCGTGGGAACAACAAGATTTGCAAGAAGCAGAAAAAATAGAAAAAGAAGCAAAAGAGAAAAGAAAGAAAAAATTTGTGGACGAATTTTCAAGAATGACCATAGAACAGATAGCGGAACTCATGTTCGAAATGAAGGAGGAAATTGATAGGACAAAGGAAAAGGATAGGACATTTGGGTTTGGATCTGATTTGATTTAACCCTCACTGTCCTCCCTATCAAAAAGCACTCCCCGCGGAGTGCCTTTCTTTACCTTATTTAATCGCTCCTATTTTGACTTTGAACCACGGCTGACGATGACCATTTTTCTTGAAATATCGAGACTTTTGTTTGTATTTAATAACATCTACTGTTTTATTGCGACCAACAGAGTCGAGAGTTGCCTCAACTGTCGCGCCAGTGACGTACGGCTGACCAATCTTGGTACCAGATTTACCTTCTGTAAGAAGAACTTTATCAAAAACCACCTTGTCACCCACCTTCAAATCGCCTTTGATTTTCTCAATTTTGACGATGTCTCCGGCTGAGACTTTGTATTGTTTACCTCCTGTGTGTATAACTGCAAATTCCATAGTCCTACTAGTATACAAAAATAGCTTAAAAATGCAAATGAAAAGACAGGTGTTGCCGTGTGGTGGGTATGGAAACCCATGCACACAGGACACCTGTCTGAAAAGCGAGTTAGATCGTCCGGAGGGTTACCTTCGAGACAATCCAACCAATACCAACGGAACTACCGTTGGTGAAGAACCTGAAGCGGATCTGGATCGTCTTGCCAGCGAACTGGGAGACGTCCAACGAGAACTTTTCGAGACCAAGTGAGGTGTTGTTCCTCACGATCTCAACCAAAGTCACCTCTCGCACCTTGCCGTTCTCTTGATAGAGAACGGAGATGGATGATTTGTCGAAGTGGGACCCCTGCGGTCCCGTACCGAACATTTGGACGAATGTGTCCAGATCGATCGAAGCAAACTCGGGCACCAGAAATGGTGCTGAATCAACTACGGAGTCGTTATTCCCGACTCGGTAGTTTATCGTGCGGGGGTTACCCGCGTAGAGCGATCGACCGAAAAACGGGAATTCCGTCTCGGTCCAAAGTACCTGAGTATTCGGGTCAATCTGGGAAATGATGTCCCCCAGAGGACCGAACCCTCGAGTGAACGATCCGAGCGAGAGCTCCTGTGACACACTCTTGCGAGTGATCACAGAAACCGGGACAGACGTACGAGACCATTGTCCCGTCGCGTCTGCGACCTGACACGCCACATCCGTAGGTGTCTCCTCCGTGAGAGGAGTACCGTCCAATCCCCTTACGAGAATCGGACCACCGAGGTAAGGGTTGATTTCCATTACCTTCTGCTCACCAATGTTACCGTGGTAACACCGGACAGCAGCGGGTTTAGAAGAAGAATCCAATTCGACTCGGATAGCAGAGTGACCAGCCACGACTGATGTGAGAATCGGCTGTGGCGGAGGAGTTGACTTCTCCACCAATGCGCCGGTCCATGACAGACCACCGCACGAGGTGAAGAGCTCACATCCCCCGTATTCGCGCTCGAGGATGGTTTCGGACGGCATCGTCCGTTTACCATTCATTAAGCGGAATTTAATCTCTTCGAGTGTCGCCGTTGGATTTTCATCCAAGGCGGCAAGCATTATGCCTGCAACCTGCGGGACTGCGAAGGACGTCCCGTCCACCCCTCTTTTATATCCGAACGGATCGGACATATAGGGATCATAATACGACCCCTCGGAGGGTTTCGGAACTGCTACTGCGATATCCACTGCAGGAGCGCAGACGAGTACCGTCTTCGGCCCGAAGGTCGAAGAGAAGTACGTCCTGCGCACAATCTCCCCTTGATACCCGCACCCTCCGACAGCAATGACGCCATCGGTCGTGGTAGGGGTCTCTGGGAAGAGGTCAGCGTTATTTCCACGATTGCCTGCGGCAACCACGAAAATTACGCCTGCACGCTGAGCGATTTGCATCGCCGCTTCGATTGGGAGGACTCTCTCCTCCGAGCCGAAGCACATGAGTGCAACCACTCGCGAACCGGCGGGAAGTTTCCCTACCTGTTCGGCGAGACGAAGGATTGTACGAACGATGTTCTGAGTTTTCCCAGTACCATCTCGTTCCAGAACTTTCATTACCCAGAATTTGGCTTCGTTGAATGTACCAACGATGCCCTTCTGAGCAATGACACCCGTTACCGTCGCCGTACCGTGCCCGTTATCGTCGCCGACGTAGGCTTTCGCCTCATCGGTAGCAGAGTCTGGAACGGTTCCATTAAAATTATTCTCCTTTTTATTGCGAGAATAGTTAATGGATTCATGCGTGAGACTCATACCCGTGTCGAGTGACACGACGTATAAGTTGTCCGCATTTTTCGCCGGTCGAATCTGGAACCCAATCGACCCTGGAAGGGATCCAAAGAGATTCCATTGCGCACTAGCGTTGGGGTATTGAGACGAACTCACACCCGTAGGTGCCTGACGTGTCCTCAATACAGGCGACAGGGTCGCCCATTCAAAGTTCACATCGGAGTTCAACTCTTCCACAGTCGCCGAGAGTGCGCGCACATCGCCTTGGAAGGCGATGTAGCACACACCCAATGAATCGCAGTTGTCTGCAAGTGACGATCGTGTCTTTTCAGACACTTTCGCACTTGCGGACACCACGTTCCACTCCTTCGGTTTGACGATTATCTCGTCACCGAAGTACTCAAACGTCCGCCACCCCGTTGAGGTCAATTTCTTGACCTCGACGATCCGTCCCTCGGCGCAGAGCACCGAGAGAAATACGAACAGAGACAACAACAGCACTAGAGTTTTTCTCACTCGGTGCTCTCCTTTCTGTAGCCTAAAAAAATGGCTCTCAAAGAACAATTGTATCAAAAACGTCTAATCGCAATTATGCACAAAAAACACCACTTGTCAATAGCACTATCCACAGGTAGAAATAAAAAAATAAGGAGGCACTCTTGCTAAAGTAGTGCCTCCTGTCAACTATCGTAGGATTGATTTAATGCTTCGTTGAGAACTTCTTCCCAGAAATCTCCTACTATAACTGGACCAATCGGTTTGACCCAATAGATACCACCCTCTTTTATATACAAAAGATGGCCATTCACAATATTATCCCGACTATGACTATCTAATATCATTGCCATTGGGATGAGGACAGTCCTTACATCACTGCATTGAATAATCCACTCGGCAGCTTTAACCCACAGCCATTACAAAGGTACTCTATTGGATATCCCTCGTCAAATACCCAGTCAGCTATATTAGTTGATTTTTTATTTATATAAGATAATAATGACTAAAGAAAAGAGGTTTTATGGCAGAAACTGAATGCACTTATGTTTGGCCGAGTAACCAAGAGGTTTGCGGAAGAAAAATCATTCGTTGCGAAGATTTCCCAAAACCAGATGAATCAATCATGATGTCGTGGTCTAGGTTGTATGGTAGTTCTAAGTGGCAAAAAGCAAAAGACAATCCGGGGAAATTTATTTGCCTCAGTTGTGGATCAATCTATCCACCATCTCCTACGCAACAAGAATTCGACTTCACTAGTCAACAACCCCTTTCATGAAGGGGTTTGTCCTTACCTAAATAAAACCACCCCCTTAACTAGTATTTTTGTTGAAGTATGCTACTCTTAATTCACTCGTAGAGGGAGTGGCCAACCTTTACTTCTCCGTATGGGGTGACCGAGTGGCCTACCACAGAAATCAGGAGTATAGGTTAGTAGTGGCGAGCGAACACCTATGTCAAAACTCCAAAATTTCTGTGGTTCTTTATTACCTAAATCTGACACTCAATAAAACCGCCTTATTACGGCTACTTGACAAAGGTACGGTAGTTTGCTACTACTATACTAGTAGAGAAATAAGCTTTAGCCGTTTGAGCCAGGTATCGCTCTACCATTGCCCTCAAAGGCAATGTGATCAAAGGCAAGGTCTGTTGGAAACTTCAGGCCTTTTTCATGCCTAAATTCTAAACTCAATCACATCACCATCCTTGACCACATACTCCTTCCCTTCTGTTCGAACAAGTCCCTTCTCGCGAGCCTGTGCGTATGATCCAGATGAAAGCAAGTCGGTACAGTGCACAACCTCGGCTCGTATAAATTTATCTTTGAAATCAGTATGAATCGCCTGCCCTGCCACAGGTGCAGTTGAATCTCGAAGTATCGTCCACGCGCGAGTCTCATCCTCTCCTGTTGTGAAATATGTAATGAGATTAAGGAGTCGATATCCAGCCTTAATGAGACTGTCTATACCATCATCCTTGCCTCCCAACTCAGTACGAAACATCTCCTTTTCCTCACCTTCCAAATCCTTCAATTCATTTTCAATACCTGCATCAATTACCACCCACTGCATATTATTTTTCTTAAAATATTCAATGAGCGCAGTGTATCGCGGGTCATTCATCTCATCGAGATTTTTCCCTCCTGCTTTTTTATTGAGTGCGTACATGATTGGTTTACTCGTAAGCAGATTGAGCATTCGTACCACCTGCCACTCCTTCTCATCCAACGTGAGTGTATTCACCAACTGTCCTGACTTCACATGTGCATCAACTTTCGTTACCACTTCATTTTCATACACTGCCTGCTTGTCACCTTTCTTTACATCCTTCTGTAGATTCGCAAGACGCTTCGTCACTGTCTCCTGATCAGCAAGTACGAGTTCGAGGTTGATGACCTCAATATCTGAAATAGGGTTCACTGCATTGTGAACATGAATGACGTTTGGATCCTCGAAAATTCTCACCACCTCGACGATAGCATCCACCTCACGAATATTTTGTAAGAATTTATTACCCAATCCCTCACCCTCAGATGCACCCTTGACCAGACCGGCAATATCCACGAACTCAATAACCGCAGGAATCGTTTTGGCAGATTTTGAAAATGCAGACAATTTCCAGAGTCGCTCATCCGGCACCGGCACAATACCAACTGACGGATCAATCGTACAAAATGGATAATTCTCTGCCGGCACCGCCTTTTTCGTAAGCGCATTAAAGAGCGTTGATTTCCCAACGTTTGGAAGTCCGACAATACCGATGGATAAAGATGACATAATTAGTCAATTATACATATATACGCTTATATTGGAAATTCCATCAAAACATAAATTTGCTATACTTATATATAACCTATAGTCTATCAAACATGAAAACTGAATTACCACAAAACACATACGAATCAGAACCAAAAATAACTTCTCTTTCCCCGGCGATAGAATCATTGTTTAATATTGGAGATAAAGAGTCCTTGTGGCCAGAACATGTTAGAGAAGATAAGAAGCTTGAACAACAAGTAATTCTGAGAAAAAAGTCTATTATTGATTTGGATAAAATTTTTACCCAAATTCCACAGGCTGATGTACGAGTTGAAACAACAGTAGAATTGAATTTAATTGACGAGGAGGTTTTAACCAATGCATACAAAAATTTAACTGCCGTTCTGGAATCAGATCCATATAATGCAAGAATGATATTATATTTTCCTTTTGAATTAATCCCACCAATATCATTTAAACCAAAATTAAAAGAATTAAACGAAGTAGCAAAAAAATTTACCGATTTATACATGGACATATGGCACAAACTTCTAGGGGTAAATGACGTCAGACAAAATTTTATCGAGGGAGATGTCTTAGAACCAGAACTTCGCACAGAACCTCTGGAAAGAGTTACTAAAGCCGCGCATCTAATACCAAAACTCATGGAAAAAGGTTTGATTTCAGTCTCTGAAATTGTTGATTTAATCAATGACAATCCTGGAAGTATTCTTCAAAAGAGTGTTGCTGATACACTGCCAGTTTTAGTTGATATGAATTTATTGTCTGGCGACCAAATGAATGAAATACTGAGGTCAAATGGTTTAGAACTACAGGAGAAAAAAACTGTTGATGTTTCTCTGGAAAACACCACCAAGGCCAGAGCAAAATGGCTTAAAGAAAAAGTAGAACCTGCAATAGTGACAAAACATTCGGAAAATCAGCTCGATATGCCTTTTTCGGAAAGAGAAAATATTTTAAAAAATGATATTGATATTTTAAAACCAATTACTGAATCTATTGAATCAAACCCTGAACTCGGTAAGTTTTTATATCCCGTATCCATATTATTCGGATCAAAATTAAAAGGATATGGAGCGGACAATGCAGATCTTGATGTTGCAGTTTTTGTAAAACCCGGCATCCCTATCGAAGAAAGAGAAAAACTCCACAAGCTAATAGGCCAGGCATTTTCTCACGAGAAAATAAAAGGAAATGTAGTTGAATTTTGGTTGGAAGAAAAAGATGGACAACTAGATGTGATTGATTTTCCCGATACGGATAAAAATCTTTTAGACAGGGCATCAGCTCACGTTTTGCTTGAAGGAGCTTGGATTGGCAATCAATCAGCGATAAAAGAATTATATGAGAAATTATTGCCGGGATATTTATATTCAAAAGACAAAACTATACATGGCGTAGATGCGAGAAAAATTTGGCTTGAAGAGATGGAGCGTGATACTTTGCAATACAGATTGATGCATAAAGGTTACGCCAGATTTTTTTCCAAACAAGGAGGAATGAATACGGAACATTCGGATCAAATAGATGGTGACAGTATGTTTTACGATTCGGGTTACAGAAGACTCGCAACAAAATTATTTCTATCAAAAGTATTTCTGCCACAACTAGAGAAATAAAAAAACCGGGCAGCCCTTGTGAGAGCTGCCCAGTCGAGTTTTCGAATAAGTCTAATACTGCACTTCGTTTTTCGGTCGGCCGATGCCGGCGGGACGGCGAACTTCCGTCACTCCGTTGCCATTCCCAAGTTTGTCCCATGGGATGGTGGCGCCGAGTTGGATGAGAGCCGCGAGATACGCGAGCTCTGCGTCCGCCGTGACCTTCGGAAGCGACATGATGGCCAGGCAATAACGCGTAATGCCCTGTTCAGTCCGGACGATGTCCGCACCGACAGAAAGGCCGAGTTCTTTGAGCATCTGATCTTTCGTGCCTGCGCCGACTTGCGACGGTAAGGTTGGATCGTTTAGGATGCCCATGATGCGAGTGGCGTCGTATGCGAGTGCACGGGCGACCGGAATTCCGGGACCTGCGAACACGCGATTGATGTTGTTCACTACTTCTTCGCCCGATGCCCGCAATGCGTCAGTCGGCGGAGGAGCCATCATACCCGGAGGCATGACACCTCCGGAATGGCCAGCCGTCATGGCGACCATGAGCATGCCAGGGTTTGCCATACCCTGCATCCACGCCTGCTGCCAGGCGGTGAGCTGTGTTTGGAAACTGC
The DNA here is from genome assembly GCA_964452635.1 of uncultured Candidatus Saccharibacteria bacterium. Classification (GTDB taxonomy): domain Bacteria; phylum Patescibacteriota; class Minisyncoccia; order Phycocordibacterales; family DATDWN01; genus CAYVMP01. The sequence goes on from CAYVMP010000003.1 coordinate 18,792, forward strand.
CGAGCGCGTTCCAGAGTTTCGCGTCGAGCCGGGTGAAAAAATCCTTCTTCCGCCGTTCCGACACATATGACCCGGGGACGCCGAGTGCCGAGAGAACATCGCCATACTTCTTTTCGGTAAGCAGGCGCTGGAGTTTGAAGAACGCTTCGCCACACGGTTCTTCTTGAGCCTCGGCGAATGCCTCCATCTTCTCCAGGATGCGATCCGGGAGATCGAAAAGGCCGATGCGTTTGGCTAAAGCAGCCTTGACCGCTGAGAGAACTTCGGTAACGTCTACCTTCAGCACACCGCCGGTCTTGAGCATCTCGAGGAAGCTCGTTTCGTCGGGTACTGCCGGCAGAATGGCAAGAGCCTGCATGGCTACGCTTGCTGAACTGGTTGCGGCTTCGGCGACCTTTGGGGTGCCGCGCAGCTTTGCCAGATGCATGTTGATTTTCCCGGAAGGGATCTTCAGTGTCGCGAGTGCGGCCTTGATGTCCGTATCGGGAGTTGCCGTTGCGTCTGCGAGGATATTCAAAGCGTCCTCGCTCGGCTCGCCGATGACATCGACGAGCGCCTTGGTTACGTCCTCGACAGTCTTGCCGACCGCCGTTGCAAACGCGCCTACGCGTTCGTTCCAACCCGTGGGAAAATTGGTTGTTTCTCCGTCCAAAATACACCTCCTTGTAAAAAACGTGTCAGGGTTGACCTGATTCATCGAATCCAGAGAGGACTCAATCTGACTGGAACCCTAGCATACTAAATATTCTTTGTCAATAGTTTTAAACTGGACAAAAGAAATGACCTCCTCCCCGCACTCCCTCGGCTTCGGTCGTACGGGGTTTCCGGGTGCAGGGGTTCGCTTCGCAGTTAACACATTTCATGCGTACTCGCAGGAAATGTGTTTGCGCATTCATCCCCGCCCTCACCAGGACAGAGGGAGTCGGGCGGGGTTTCCTGCGGATAGAAGGACAGAACTGTAAAAACAGTTCTGTCCCCCATAAACTTCAAAAGAACTACAAACATATCTTGTCATCCTCCGTCGGACCGAAAGAAATCATTGCGAGAGGAATTCCTAGTTTTTCTTCGAGCACTCCATCACAAAGATCAATCAGACTTTCTCGGCTTGCATCCGGAGAAATGTCGTAGGAATCCAAGCATGGACCACATCCTCGCAGAATTTTTCCAAGACGTTCTTGGTGGTCGAGTTGTTCTAGACCAACACCATGGCGAACTTTGATTTCTCCATCTCCCGAGAAAAAATCACAGTCCCCTGTTTCAGTGTATTTGTCACAAATCTTCCACTCAGCTTGTGCTTGGATTTGGTCAAACCAAGTCACTGCGATTCCATCAAATGCTTCTGGTCCACCGCAAACGTTAATCGCATAACGAAGGGAAACAAGATCCAGAGGTCCAACTCTGACTTTGCCTTGCCAGCGATTTTCATCTTTACTACTTCCGGAAATCAATACTTCGTCCATCGCTCTATCGTGAGTTACCATCGGCCCCGCGCCGTGACGAATCTGATATGCTCGAGTAACCCCCAACCTCACAACATCACCATCGTAATCATTCTCTTTCAAGAGATCGAGAGTGACAGATGGAACCGTTCGAAGTTGAGTAGTGTGCGGATGAAATCCGTAATATCGATCGGTTAGAATTCCATGGGAACTCTCAACGACCACTACACCATCTCGTGATAAAATTTCTCTCTTGAGATAACTCGGGTCAACAACTTTGACCAAAGTAGGCATATTCGCAAAACTTTCAACTATTGCTTGAGAAAAATTCTGATTTCGAAGTGAAGAGATTAGTTCTAATGCAAGATCATGGTCATCATCGAGAAATGTTCCATCGATGATTCCTTGTAAATCCTGCAATTTTCTAACTCTAACAGCCTCAAGTTTTTCGCGAAGGTATAGTTTATCCAAATCTTCGACCCTAATTGTTAAATCAGGATATTTTTCCGAATCTAGAATTGCTTCGCCAACTCCCACTCCAACAGTTCCTTTCGGATTGTTCTTACGGGACAGTTCTCGAAGACATGAAGCCATGCGATGGAACGGTGTGACACAAAGAACATTTTCTTCCACCGTGAGAAGGTCAAAAACGTTTCTGATACCACACTTGTATTTCAGTGACTCACCTTCATACATTAGTGCATTTGGATCAATCACCATTCTGTCGCAAATATGCGTCCGCACGCCTTCAAATGTTCCGCATCCAAAGTGGCTAAAGTTAAAACTTTGACCAGCTGTGGTACGAACTCCATGACTACCTTGACCACCACCTCTTTTGATAATGGCATGAGCATTCATCTCGCAAGAGATTTTATGCACAACACCACCCTTACCTCCCTCGCCAGGACCTAGGTCCGTGACGAGAAAAACTTTTTTATTTGTTCTCATCGTTTACCTCCTAAGTGAAGGGGTGGCTTGTGGCCACCCCGTTTGTGACTAAAGCCACATCCTCTTTGTTTTAGTTTTTTTCGGAGTTTTGGAATCATCTTTTTTTGACGGCTCCACCCCTTTCTTCAATTCTTCCTCAGTCATTGGCCACAAACCGCGCTTCTCCGCAAAGAAGGATCCTTTTGGAGGAATCTTCAGGAAGTTTGGTAGGATAGCCTGCGCACCGAGCGGAATGTGTGATACTGCCTCCACAATTTGTTTTGCATCCCCCTTACCAATTGCTGATTTTTCGGAATCTCGTAGGTAATCCACACCCGATTGAAGATCCACAACTCCTTCAGTCAAAGCGTTAACAAGTGACTGATAGAACGTAAACAATCTAATTTCTGGAATGTCAATTACCCGTTCGCGACCGTAGCATTTTGTCCAGCTTTGTCTGACTGTTGAATGTTGTTCGCGAAAAAGGTAAAAGAACGCATGTGTCCGCTTGAGAAGCATCCGCAACATTTCGGGTGTTGTAGGTAAATTGCGTGAGTCTACTCCCTCATGGCCATTCTCTTTCACTTTTTCCCACACCTCATTCCCGTATATACGTTCAAGTTGGTGTGAGTCCAAACGATGCACAATAGCATCATCTGACAACGTGTGATGGTAGGATCTCAATCCGTATCTCCAGATGTCAAAATCCGTGAGAAAAGTGGCACCGAAGAGACCGTACTCGGGATTCTCTTTGTAGTTTCCCTGTCCATTGAATCCATGCGGATCAAACATCGTCATCTCGCGAGCTATCTCCACATCCATCTCAAATTGAGTGCGCTGAAGAACACACTGGTCTTCAGTATCTCCAAACATTGCCGTAGCAAGTTGGGGGTCATACCGGTGGAATGCTTTCTGTGAGAACTGATCGTAAGCCAACTTGAGTGTGTCAAGTCCGGTTTCGATATTTGTTCTACCGATAGAGCCTGTGCCATCAAACAACGTCTCATTGGGCATTGCCACACCGTTGGGGAGTACCCATCGCCCACTGATTTCTTCAAATCGACAAAGCGAACGACGAATAAGTCCGTGACCTTTTGGATCAACCAATGGATCAAGGCCTAATCCTTTCTGTCGACGCTCTTCACCAACGTGAGTTGCCGAGCCAGCACTTTGTGCTGTATTTTTTACTCGTACGTACGCATCTTCCGATAATACACGTTTTGCCATTAGTTAGCCCTTTCTAAGCTGTAAGTTGTAAACTCCCAAAACTCGCGAGGCCACAAGGACCGAACGAGTTTATAAAAATCTGCATGAGCTTTTTGTGCATCAAAGTATTTGCCATTTGCCAGAGCAGACAGCATTGCTTGATAACGTCCATCAGAATCTTGAGGATCTGAAGGAATTTCAAAAGTTTCAGGATTACCACCCAACGCAGAAATTACCTCCTGAGCCAATTGTGAAATTTCTTCGCACATAGCCTCTTTTGTAAATTCAGTTCTTCGATTGCTCCAATCGAAGAACGCGACATAATGCTCGTCACATTCAATCAGAAAATTTTCGCTGTCTATTCGACCAACGAGCATTCCCTGATTATGAGCAAAATTCAAAAGTTTGAGGCCTTTACCCAAGATCCATGCGCTTGTCCTTGGATCCACACGAGCGTGGAGGTGAAGGGGTGAAGCGATTTGACCAATTGGCACAAGTCGACCCACGTCATCACAAACGTAAGGAAACTTTAAAATGTTGATTCGTCGCCCGCCCTGATCTTCGGCAATAAAGCTATCGACCAGTTCAGGAAAGCAAATCTTATAGTTTAGAACTCTCCCAGGATTTCTTTTCTGGTATTCCACTTCACACAGTTCAGCTTCTTCTCGCAGAGACTTCAAAATGAAAGCTTCACGATCGAGAATGCTATTTTCGGCGATAGAGAGGGCAATCTTTAGGATACCAACTTCGGTATCCGAAAGACGGCATTTGTAGATACGGAATTCTTCCGTCTCTCCCACCTTTTTCCCGACGACATATTTGTCGGATTTCATGCATTTTCCTTTCTTGACAATGATCTCCTAAACATGCTTATAACAAATAATAATAAGTATGTCAATGGTCCGTAAAAGCATGCATCATGGCTAAATCATATTTATCTTCTTCGAAGTGGTGGAAGTACTTTTATCTCTAGATAGAATGGAATTTGCTTGTTATTCTATAACTTTTTAAAAACCACACAAAAGCATACGCACCACTGCGCTTATTACCATCTGTAAATGGATGGTTTTTAACCATAAAATACAGAAGATGAGCTGCTTTTTCTTCAACAGTTGGACATACTTCCTGTCCACCAAATGATTGCATTTTCTGGTTTTATAGCAGATTCAGGACGAAATAAAGTTGTTTTTTTACTATTAACTCTATAACCAATCGATAAAATCATATCGAGATTGTAGTGCTGAACATCTCGTTCTATATCACGCTTACCTTCTTTTTGGACTATCCGGAAATTCCGGGTAGTTGATTTTTCATTCAATTCATCAGTTTTATATATATTTTTTACATACTCATTTATAGTACGAACATTCACAAGTATATTCTACATACCCCCTACCCCTTCAGTGCCTTTAGCTCGTTCTCGTATTTCTTTGCAACTTTCATGGTTACGGTCATTTGGTCACTGCCACGTTTGATTTCTTCTTGAGTTTCGAGTGCGATTTTCTGAAACAAATCTGGATTCTTCTCGATCATTTGAAATAGTTTATCCTGCTCCTCCTGCGGAACTCCCTTGAGCTGTGATGCGAGCATTTTCTTCATGAAAAATGTTTTGATTGACATAAAATATAATTTTATTGGTTATCTGTGTATACGGTGTATCTAGGTATCATACTATATGATACACTAATATCAACTATGAAATTGAAAACTATTGGTATTCTCTTTTCAATTCTCGGTTTGTGCGGGATGGCGCTTGTCGGGGTTGTCACGTACTATCACTTTGACTGGAGCGTACTCACCGATGTCGGCTTCTATGAAAATCTAGCGAACCCTTCCATCCGCATTGTTCGAATTCAAGAAGGATTACGCAAAGAACAAGTGACAAAAATCGTTGGAGATAAACTCGGATGGGACGAGGAAAAACGTTCACAATTCCAAAACGCAACTCTCGCATTCAACACAGACGGTGAAGAATCCAAAACAAACATGGAGGGTTACTACTTCCCAAAAACATACATGATATCAAGATTCGATGACCCAAACACTATCGGTAATGTTATGTTCACCCAATTTCAAAAAGAATTAAGCACGGTCAAAAAACCAAAATCAACACGCATCGTCAACGAAAACACAGCGCTCATCATCGCATCGATCATCCAACGCGAGTCGGGTGGCAAACGAGACATGAATCTTATTTCTGGGATTATCTGGAATCGAATATTTAAAGGAATGAAGCTACAAGTTGATGCAACACTCCAATACGCAAAGGGTACGGAGGGAGATTGGTGGCCACAGGTAGAACCGGATGATAAAAACATTGAATCCCCATACAACACCTACAAATATTTCTCACTTCCACCATCCCCAATTGCAAACCCCGGACTCGACGCAATCGCAGCAGCATACAATCCACAGAAGACAAAATGCATATTCTATCTGCATGATAAAAAAGGAATCATTCACTGCTCTGAGACGTACGACGGTCACAAAAAAAATATACAAAAATATTACTAAACCATTTTCATAATATCCTCTGGTTTTGAACCAACGGGATACAAAACTGGTTGCACTTCTGACCAGTGCTCAATGATAGGTGTGATGAATTTCCACTCAGCGAGAACCTCCTGTGTTGATGTAAAGACAGTCTGATCACCCTTGATACAATCAATAAGAATTCTCTGGTATGCACGAAGACTATTTTCTGGAGGCACAGTAAATGTGTGATGTGTTCCGTCTATAAATCGAACAATGACTTCGATTTTATTTTCATTGAGTGCCTTGCCAGATGTCAGCACACATGGAATACCAGAAAACTCTGGTATATCAACATGAACGCGGATTGAGAAAAAAGTTTCTGTTTTCGATGCTCGATTCACTCCGGATTCGGTCACATATCCATCGTACTGTCCTCGAACACTTTCTGATATTTCCCGAGCACTGAGAGGAATGAGACGTTCGAGCACCTGTGCACGAGCATGTTGGATACTCTGAGCATTCTGTTCTTCCGGAATTTTCATGAGCATGAGTGCAAGCATCTGAAGCATATGGTTCTGTCCAACATCTGCAAGCGCTCCAACTCCATCATAAAAAGCTCCTCGACTCCCGACGGTCGCACTCTCATAGAGATTAATTTCAATACGTTGTATGTGTGTGTTGTTCCACCGAGAAGAGAGTAGTTTGCTTGAAGTCCTCTCGAGAAGCATACTCTGTAACCCCTGTTTGGCTAAATAATGATCGATTCTGAACACCTGTTCTTCCTGAAAAAGACTTCCGAAAAGCCTATCGAGCTCAACTGCAGTATTCAAATCATTACCAAAGGGTTTCTCTACGAGAATACGTGCAAACCCGTCCGGTCCGCCACATGGAATCGACAGTCCCGACTGAGAGAGATGCTCTGCGATGAGTGCGTACAACGTCGGTGGCACTGATAGATAGAATAGTTTGTTACTACATCCATGATGAAACTCACCATCGAGCTCGACGAGATGATTGCCGAGTTTTGCGTATGATTCTTGGTCATCAAAATCTCCCTGAACATACGTGATGAGTGTCAAAAAATCACCAATGAGGTTGTGTCGAGGTAGAGACAGACGAGTCTGTTCTTGGATTTCTTCATGAGAAAACGCTCTGCGCGAAAACCCAACAATACGTGTCCGCTCTGGCAGACCGCCATTGATATACAAATCATACAGCGCTGGTAGTATTTTCCGCTGAGCAAGATCACCTGTAATACCAAAAATGATGATGGTGGTTGGTTCGTTCATGGAGAGTAGTATACCACAGAGCAGGTATGCTAAAATATGCGCAATGAAATCAAAACTTTTTTGGATACTCGCGGTGTGTCTCTGTGTGTATCTCTCATTATTTTCCGTTCAAAAAATCAACTTGCTCACCGCAGATCTTGGGCGACACATTATGAATGGAAACCTCATCATTCACTCAATACAAAACATTCATACATCCGATGTCATCCGTACAAATTTATTTTCCTACACGTATCCATCATTTCCATTTGTAAACCACCACTGGCTCAGCGGTATCTGTGCGTATATTATATTTACTCTTTTTGGATGGAATGGATTATCCCTCGCATATCTATTCTGTCTTCTTGGTGCGTTTCTCCTTGGGCTGTGCATCGTACGAGACGATGTCTCTCTCGTCGATATCTGTCTTGGTAGCCTCTTCATTATTCCCCTGATTGCAGACCGTACAGAAATACGTCCCGAAGGAGTGAGTTATGCATTCATCATGCTCTATATATTCCTACTCTCATCGTATTCAAAAAATAAAATACACCGCGCAGTCCTCTGGAGTATTCCCGCGACACTCGTCATCTGGGTCAATATGCATATTTATTTTATTTTCGGAATTTGTATCGTTGGAGCATTTCTCTGCGAAGCACTCATTCGCGAATGGAGGGAAAAAACATTCACACACTCAAAACACATCGGAATAATCCTCGGTGCATCACTCATTGCAATACTCATAAACCCATTTGGAATTACTCTTGCACTCTACCCTCTCGCTATTTTTAAAAATTACGGATATCTCATTGTTGAAAACCAATCAATCTCATTTCTCGAAAATATACATTTCACTAACCCAAGTTTTCTGTGGTACAAACTCACCGTAGCATACATACTGAGCTCAACCGTGATACTTCTCATATACCACTGGAGACGATCGAGTGAGAACACAACCTCCTACACATTTCCATACGCACTCACAGCACTTTCATCAGTATTTGCGTTCATTGCATACATGGGTATCCGAAGCATGACCGCATTTGCTCTCGTATCACTCCCACTCTGTATTTACAATCTCCATCATCTCACCTCACCCATATCACAGAGAATCGACCGAGAAGCACGCAGTGTATTTGCTGTTATTATTTCTATTTTCATCATCATTTTTAGTTCATTTCATTTTTCCAATCGACTTCCGTGGAATTCAAATTTCGGAATCGGACTTGTGCCCCGAGCACTCCAGTCCGCCGAGTTTATAAAACAGAACACTATCACCGGACCATTTTTCAATAACTACGATATTGGAAGTTATTTTATCTTTAATTTCTTCCCAACAGAAAAAGTATTCGTGGATAATAGACCAGAAGCATACCCAAATACATTTTTCAGTGACACGTATATTCCCATGCAGGAAAATACAACTCGATGGAAGGAAGTCCTTGCGGAAGAAAATTTCAATGTGATTTATTTCTACAGACTCGATATGACACCATGGGCGCAAACCTTTCTCCTTACACGTATCACTGATCCGGATTGGGCACCTGTATATGTAGATGACTACACCATCATATTCCTGAGAAGAAACGAGAAAAATAAAAAAATAATTGAACAATTTGAACTTCCAAAATCACTATTTGGAATACAGAAGTAGCACATATTATCCACACACATACAGTATTGCATACACGCACCTGTGATAAACTATATGTGAACGAATCATGCACCAAAGCAAACACACTCGATATCTCACGTATCCAACTACGCTCCACGAACGAGTGTACTCTGTTTTCCTCGGTCCACTCATTGCACTCACTGGTGTTGCTCTATTTATTTTTTTCATTCCACATTCATACAGTGTGCCTGAACGGTTTTCATTTGGAACTCTCATTGGAGCGACATTGTATACATTTTTTCGACTCTGCCTCGCATACGTGTGCGCACTCATAACAGCAATCCCTCTTGCATACATCGCAACAAAGAATAAAACGTTTGAGAAAATTCTCCTCCCAGTCTTCGACGTACTCGAATCCATTCCCGTACTCGCATTTTTCCCTGTTCTCGTTCTATTTTTCATTCACATTGGTCTTCCAGATGTTGCCGCTCTCTCTGTGATTTTCCTTGCGATGCTTTGGAATATAGTATTCGCTATTGTCGGTGGATTCAAAATCATTCCAAAAGATATCATGTACGCATCCCATGTATTCAACATACGTGGATGGAATTATGTTCGCTCCGTACTATTACCATCCATATTCCCTCAAATCGTTACCGGCTCGATTCTCGCCTTTGCACAGGGATGGAACCTCATCATCGTTGCAGAAATCATTCACACATACATACCACTCGGCACAGAATCCCAAGATTTGTTTGGTATTGGAAGCATCATGGCAAACGCAGGAACTCACGGAAACACAACGCTCTTCATTACCTGTCTCGCCATTCTCGTTGCATGCATTGCACTCCTAAACTTTTTCGTCTGGCAGAAACTCATGAAATACAGTGAGAAATATAGTTTTGAATAAACATATGATTGTAGAATGCTCACACATAACCAAAATATTTGAACCCGGACACACAGTCGCACTGAGTGATGTGAATTTGTCGATTGAACGAGGACAGTTTGTTTCCATTATTGGTCCATCAGGTGGTGGCAAATCAACTGTTCTCAAACTCATTGCAGGTCTCATCGAACCAACATCTGGACACATTACTCGACCACAGAGAGTGGGAATGGTCTTCCAAACAGGTGCGCTGTTCCCATGGATGACAGTACTAGAAAATATTATGCTTGTTCTCACTGCTCATAATATGACACCTGCACACGCAGAGAAAATAGCACGTGTACAAATACACATGATGGGACTCGCAGACATGGTAGATAGATACCCTCGTGAACTATCCGGCGGACAGCGTCAACGAGTTGGTATTGCACGCGCACTCGCTGTCGATCCACATGTACTCCTGCTCGATGAACCATTTTCAGCTCTCGATCCGAAAACGACCGCAGAACTCCACGATGACATTATTAAAATTTGGAAACATACAAAGAAAACAATCATCATGGTCTCTCATTTGATTGAGGAAGCTGTTTCAGTTTCAGAACGTATTTTTCTTATTAAACATCGACAGTTAGCGGAAACATTTGATATATCACTTCCCTATCCGCGTCGCGAACACACTGAGGGCTTCGCATTTGATGTAAACAGAATTCGCAAAGAATTTTTTAAATAGTCGAAAACCCGCGCATCTGTCGCAGAGTGGACACGCGCGGGTTGAAAGTCACCGCTGTGGAATGCTTGGAAGTGCAAATCCAGCGGTCATAGACGATTTACTCGTCGAGAGAATCGTCTGAACGGTATCAAAGAACACCAGAAGGGTGTTCTCGAATCCCGCAAAAATCTTGGGAACGAGGAACTTGAGCATGATAATTAGCAGTGCAAGTCCCAATACTTTAAAAATACCCATGGTATTCATTTCTTGAGAGGTGCTGGATACCGTGCCGACAGACACGATACGCTGGCTAATTACCAGACTGCCCCCCTCTTCCCTTGTGACCACATGGATCAAAAGAGAAGAAAAGAGGTTCCACTTCGTATGTGTGCACACTCGTATGTCATGCACATGTCAATGTTCCACCTACACTCGGATTATATCATGTATTTATAATAAATGCAACAAGTCACCGGCTCAGTTCTGGGGTATTGACAGATATTTTATACATGATAGGTTATTCAAGAATTTGTACACCAAGAAAAAGAAAGGAGGTGATGACATGGAGGCAATCATCACTTGGTTCATGAGTCTCATGAGCGTGGACGACCCCCACTACTAGTGGGCCAAGGGGCACCGACCGATTCGGTGTCCCTTTTGCATATATCTTTATCCATTAAAGACGTCCTCAAGTGTTTTGATATCAAATTTTTTCATTTTTAAAAATGCCTGTGTTACTCGACGGATTTTCTCAGTATCACCAGAAGACATCATTGTATCCATAACAGTTGGAACTACCTGCCATGACAGACCGTATTTATCCTTAAGCCACCCACACTGCTCTGCCTCGGGTATTGCCGATAGTTTACTCCAGTAGTAATCAATTTCTTCTTGATTCTCACATCTAATAACAAACGATATCGCCTCATTAAATTTAAACATTGGTCCAGCAGTCATGAGACTCAATTCCTGTCCGTATATTTCAAGTGTAGCCATTTCAACCTCTCCCGATGGAGTATCTGAAAGAGTGCCATTGGTTTTGAGTTTTGCCTCTGGAAATACTGATGTATAAAAGTCCGTGATTTCTTTTAAATTTTTATCGAACCAAAGAAACGGTGTAATTTTTTTCATTACCATAGTGTAACAAACAATTGAAATATATAAAGACATCCCCACAGAATCATGTGTTCTGTGGGGAGGCTACTAGTAACAACTGGATGCCAAACCTTCGATTGTATCAGGGTCAAGGGTGTTTGTACCCTTGAGAAAAATTGTTCCTCTGTCTCCCGAAGGTAGATCAAAGGAAATCATTCCATTATTCGGATCTGAAGGTCGTACTTCCTTTGAAGTTACAGGATAAATGAAATTTCCTCTGCATAAATTCCACTTCCCGTTACCACCACCTTTCACTTCTGCGACCCATGATAGAGTAAAAAAGAATATATCCTCGCAAGAAAAAATTTCTGAAATCGGCCCTCGGCAAGTGTTGCCTCCTTCATTAATCTGCAATTCCCCACCAACGATATCATCCCGACTGAGAAGCTCTTCCCATGTCATACGAACTTACCTCCGACAATACGATACCATACACAGTCACATACGCAACTCAAATCCTCTGATAGCTATATTCCGAGTATAGGAGTACCATTTCAATACACATGAAGACAGCTCATTTCTCCCTACTTGATGCGGTACGGTTTTTTGCCGCTTTTTGGGTGATGAATTTCCATTATCTCTTTGGACAAACCGGTGATTTAGAGTGGTATCGATACGGCAACCTCGGGGTGCAACTTTTTTTCATTATCAGTGGTTTTGTGATTGTCCAGTCACTCCATGGAAAAACTCTACGCGAATTTTCCATCAACCGATTCCTCCGTCTTTTCCCGCTATTTTGGATACTCTGCACAGCTACATACCTCATCACTCTTGCGATACCACATACGAGCACCGTATCGTTTACTGAGTACCTACGCAGTATGACAATGTGTGGCGACCTGTTTAATGGAATCGTCGGATACACACGACTCATTGACCCGTCATACTGGACACTCACCGTCGAACTGATTTTCTATATTGGAATTGGAACATACACATATTTCTTTTCAGAAAAAAATATTCGCTATTTCCTCACTCTCTGGCTCATATGTAGCGCGACTGCGTTTGGAGTAGGTATTGATCACAACTTTTACATCAAACTACTTCTCGTACGACATGCGTCATATTTCATATTTGGTGGAGCACTTGCGCTCATCACAACTGGACATGCACAAACTGTGCGTGAGAAATACACCGATTGGACTCTCCTCTGTGTAAGTGCACTCTATGCAACATACATTCATCCACGAGCACTCGAGCCATACTATACAGTCAACCCACGCGACATACATATTATCACTGCCCTACATATCATCTTTTTTATTGGAGTACCGCTACTCGTGTACGCATCTCGATATGTAACACACACACGAACTATCCGTATACTCACTATACTCGGTGGCATCACGTACCCTCTCTATCTCCTCCACCAAAAAATAGGAAATGCAACGATAAACTATTTGGTCGCACATACCAACATATCATGGTCTCACCTTTCAATCGGTTTTGAAGTAGTCATTATCTGTATCGCGTACGGTGTGTATGTGCAGGATGAAAAGTTGCGCCGATGGTTACGAGAAAAGTTGTTTACAAAAAAAATATAACGAAAAAGCCGCAGGAATTTAAAATAAATCCTACGACTTGCATTTTGATAGAATAATTATATAAAAATAATAATCTATCTTTAAGTTGCGCTACAATATAGGATTGTCTTAGTCTGTTGTCAGACTATCGATTACTACTTTGGCCACCTCTTCGTCTAAAGCAACAAATCTGTTGTTCCTCAGACTTAAAATTTGCCCGAAAACGGAAAATTCAAAAGAATATGGGCACGCCTTTCTTAGGAACAGCGTATCTTTCGTGATGATAGACACCTGCCCTGTAATGACTGGTTCAGGAGTTGCACTCTCACTGTCCTCATCAGTCGAATGACAGTTATATACAAGCCTCCACATTATTATCTCGTCCGGAAGAAGAGTAAGAGATTCTTCGATCTCTCTTGCTGTCTTTGACCAGACTTCGTGCAAGGTTTTCCCTATGGTAAAGGTCTCCAATAGAGAATTAGGTGCGGTGCGTAATTCAAACGCTGTGTTTCTCATTCTGGCTATAGATAACCATATTTTTTTCGAAATTGCAAGGGTAAAAGAGTTAATAATAAATATTCTTGGTAAATATAATAAGTACAACCTCCACCGACGATCATGTTTAATTCGAAATACATGAAAAGAGCGCCTGCATCGTGCAAGCGCCCTTGGTTTGTTGAGACTAGTCGCCCCAACAAACAGACATCAAGGCTTCCCAGAAAGTCATTTGTTTTCTCCTTCCAAATATATACCTATCATATACTAAAATATATGTCAAGCAAACCATACAATTGACATATACAATTTAATATGATTTTATATAAAAGGAAAACATGCTGGCGAGCAAGACAAGGTACGCAGAATAGGAGTTTGTATGCTTCTTCGATTTTTTTTTAGTTTATATGTTTTTACATCTTTTAGTGTTTTTGCTCAAAGATTAAGCGAAAAACCAATCGATGTTCCCTACACAGTGGATCAGATACATGCGTTTTGGGACACAAATCTCAACCATATTATCATGGAACAAATTATGGCTGGGAAATACCCCATCCCAGAAATCCAAAAAAGATCATCGGAAATGAATCGCTTTATAGCGAACACATATCCTAAAGGAATCGCAATCCATCCATCGTGGATGTACAACAAACATTCGAAGAGTGTATTCGCAGGTAACACTGTGATAGACGGTCAAGCATCAATCTCTATATTTGTACCGTCATTTATGGATGAATACCCATCCTACGCAAAAGCTCTTGATGGAAAAAGAATGTTTGAGGTGCTTGTTGTGTGTATGTTCCTGCACGAGCAAGAACACCTGCAAAAAAACTCTTTACCGAAAGATATCGAAGAATTGGTAGTAAATGAGGCTGATACGTGGGCAAAAACTTGCCAAACGGTTCTAGCTGAGTTCGTAAAGCGTGGGTATCCACTTGATTTGAGTAGTCGATACTACTGGAACGATTGGGTTATTTGTGGGAAACAAAATGGAGAATGTTGGAAAAACAAAATACGAAAAGCCTACAACCCTGTGGCTTACCGACGTTTTAAGAAATAATAAAGGAATGAACTAGTCACAACGTCCAACGGATTCGTCCGTCTGGACGTTTTCATTTTTTTATAAATACAATTATTTTTCAAATTTATAAACGGTACCTGACACCGATTCCACAAGATCTCGAAACTTACAGTTTCTGTACCGAGTATTAAAAAATTGGATTTAATTTTATATAAAAAGAAACCG
>CAYVMP010000003.1:33838-47166 GCA_964452635.1 uncultured Candidatus Saccharibacteria bacterium
CGAGTGGTCTCTTGCGGACGGAAGGTTGAGCTATCAGTGTCTATCGCCGGGATTTGATGTCTCCTGACATGGTACTGACATTCCCACCGATTGAACCTTCGCAATCAACATCTCCTGACATTGTTTGCACAGATCCTTTGATGTTGCCACCAACACTTACATCGCCAGATTGTGCTTTAATACTACCTGCGTCGCCAGTGACGGAAACTTTTTCACAGGCGTCAACCTCAATTCTATCTACATTTCCGTTCACGGTAATACTGATGGTTTTCGCATCAGGAGTGACATCCTGACCATCAACTATCACCCTGTTATTGCGGACTGAGATATTACTACCACTGGTGGTGATGGTAACACCATTGATTATTATTGTACTTGGCATTACTGTTCTCCTTTAGTGCTCTTGAAAAATAACTGTTCCCTTCATTATCCCAAAATTGCTATCTTCTCGAAACATCAGTTTTTCTGGTTTTTCTCCGTCATGAGAAGGGCGAGTGAGGTACCACAAGGAATTTTCCTTCCATGTTGCGGTCACCAACTTTTCACCCTTCGGCAAATCGATTGTCATCGTTCCGCCGTAGCTTTTCGCCATCTGGTTTGACGTGCATCCACTTAGTAACAAGAGGGTGACGACTAAAATCACAGCTATACTGATTTTTGGCATTTTTCTTCTCCCCACCTTTAAATACGAACTTTGGATACAATTAATCCACATGAGCAACAAGAAAAAGCATTTGTCAGATGAAGAGAGGTTTTGTATTGAAAAGATGTGTCGGGCGGGTAAAACGCTCGCTGATATCGGAGTCACTCTGGGTAGAGGAAAATCAACAATCTGTGAGGAAGTGAATGTAAATGGAGGTAGGAAGAAATACACTGCAACCACAGCAATACGAAGAGCATACTGGAAGCAGTACAGAAAGAAACGAAACTGTAACAAGGTAGCAACTGACGGTCATCTGACAAAATTCGTAGAGAAAAAACTAGAAAGTGGGTGGTCACCAGAAGTGATATCAACCCGACTGGAAACACAGTCAGGACTTCCATATGCAAGCCCAAAGAGCATACGGAAGTTCATCAGGAAAAGATCTGGACTCGAGAGATATCTCTTTTGGAACAGAAACAATCACAAAAGTGGCCACAAGAGAAAGAGTACTCTCTTTCTCTCTGACCCTGACCGCAAGTGGATTGAGACGAGACCCTCTGAAGCATTCTTTGCATACGGACACTGGGAGATGGACTTCATCGTCTCTAAACACAACTCGTGGGTACTCCTTGTCTGTGTTGAGAAGTATTCAAAGCTAATTCGGTTAGCACTACTTCCTAATCGAACCACCGAAGTAGTGCAGGATGCGCTTGTGCGCATCCTTAGAGGATACACTGTAATTAGTATCACCACAGACAATGATATTGCCTTTCAGAAGTGGAAGGAGTTAGAAGATATACTTGGTACCTCCATCTACTTCTGTCAACCGTATCATTCGTGGGAAAAAGGGTTGGTCGAGAATTCAAATCGGTGGATACGGGAATTTGTACCAAAAAAGACCGACCTGAAGTCGATCTCTCTTGAGTTTGTTTCTGATATTGAAATGTATTTTAATCACAAACCGAAGGAGTGTTTGTGTGGGTATACAGCATATGAAGTGATGATACAAGAGGAGTGTGGTACGATGATTGAATCATTAGCAGTTAACTTTCCGGTTCGTATTGAGGGGTAGGGAGAGGTTTGCCTCCTACTTACAATAATAGCACGCGTATATTGCTAAGTCAAGTCAGGCCCTACAGGATCTCTTCCTAACTTTTGATTCGTCGCCACTCATCAAAAGTTAGGACGGGGATTTTCGACACGAGCTACTGCTCACGTAAACCGAAAATCCCTTCGAGTCCTGACGAAAGTGCTCCCAGCACTTTCTTAGGGTCACGAAAAAATCCGCTTTCGCGGACTTTTTTCTGTGGACCCTACAGGACTCGAACCTGCCACCCCATCATTGCAAATGATGTGCTCTACCAGATGAGCTAAGGGCCCAATATTGTTTGTAAAATATGAACTAAATATCGTCTGTACAATCAAAACAACCGACACCACTATTTTACATTATTTGTGATTGAGTGCAAGTCGAAGTACGTGGTGTATGAACTCGGGCATTGTAACCCCTACCGCCTCAAATGACTTCGGCATAAGTGATGATGTCGTCATCCCCGGAAGCGAATTCACCTCGAGAAAATACATTCCTCGAGTTGGTGAGATGATGAAATCCGATCGTGAGTAGTGTGAGAGTTCGAGAAGTGAATGAATCTGTGCCGACTGACGTTCAATTTCCCTCTTCATATCAAGTGGAATGTGTGCGGGACAAATCTCTCGTGCTTCCTGTATGTACTTTGAATGGTAGTCAAAAAGTGGTGACTCTGGAGATGTAATGATTTCAATAATCGGTAGTGCGTAGACTTCCTGTCCACGAAAGTCATCAACCACCGCACAGGTGACTTCCCGACCAGAAATGTATTCCTCGACGAGTGCACTGTCATACACAGCGAATATCGTCTCAAGAGCGACAGTGAGATCGGCGATGGAATCGACGAGATACAGTCCGAGTGATGACCCTCCGGATGTCGGTTTGACAATGAGTGGGTGTGGGAATGAAGAGAAAATGTTGCGTGCGACAGACGAAATATTTTCTGTATTCCGAACCATGACCGATATGGGAGTTTTGATACCACCCGCACGTACACGCTCCTTCGTAAAATGTTTATTCATCGCCATCGCAGACGAAAATCTGTCTGAGCCTGTATATGGAACTCCATGATGTTCGAGTATTTCCTGCACACCACCATCCTCACCATACGCACCATGAAGTGCATTGAATACCACATCAACGTGTTTGAGGATTCGATCTGGAGAACGAGGAACTCCGTGCATGTGCCACGCACCGTCACGTCCAATGAAAATATCTACTGGTTTATGTGTCTCGCGGAGATGCGACAGTACATGCTCACCACTTTTCAGTGAGATATCGTATTCAGGAGATGGACCTCCACGCAACACTCCAATGCGTACACTCGGTGATAACTGGAATGGTATAGTGCTCATATAGATAAGTATACAAGATATATAAAAATAAATATATTTACTCTGTGTATATTTCTAAACGCAAAAGCACATGCGGTCTGATGAGAAGTTGCATGTGCTCGATTGAAATCTGGTGGGCACACAATGGTGCCCGTGGGTGATTCCTGCAGGAATCGCTCGAATGAATTTCTCTGCGCAGAGAAATTCATAAAACTAACTAAAGAACAATCCGTCACTGAAATAAAATCGTGTCTCGCATTCGAAACACGAGAGATAATTATACCAATAACAATATATACATTCAATAGTATTACTGTGGATAACTTTCTACACAACATATTCATTTCAATATTTGAATTGTAAATACTGTATATATAAGTAGAATACATACTATGAACAATGTACAGGAAATATTGTCTCTCATGCAGAATCCCTCAGAAAAGGATGTGAATCTCATCACACGAGCATATACATTTGCTGAGAAAGCTCATGCCAATCAAAAAAGAAAAAGTGGAGAACCGTACTTCACCCACCTACTTGAAACTGCTAAAAACCTTGCTGAACTTGGTATGTCTGCAACTACCATCTCTGCGGGTCTTCTCCACGACAGTGTCGAAGATACACACATCACAGCCGAGGAAATCGAAAAGGAATTTGGTAAAGAAATCAGATTTATCGTTGATGGAGTGACGAAGCTTGGACAACTCAAATATCGAGGAACGACACGGCACTCCGAGAGTCTCCGGAAATTGTTTGTAGCAATGTCTCAGGATATCCGAGTACTCATCGTCAAACTCTGTGACCGCCTACACAATATGCGAACACTAGAGCACGTTCCGCAGGACAAACAACTCCGTATTGCAAAGGAAACACTCGAAATATACGCCCCTATCGCCTATCGTCTCGGAATTCGAAAATTAAACCGTGAGTTAGAAGATACCGCCTTCAAATATGTCTATCCTCATGAATACGCCGAGGTTGAATCACTCATCAAACAGAGACATGGTGCTCAGATTGATTCGCTTGAGAAATTCCACCGGTCACTCAAAAAGGAACTTGCCAAGGAAAATGTAACAGACTTTCACACCGATTACCGCATCAAGGGTCTCTACAGTCTGTATAAAAAACTAAAACGAAAGGATATGGATATTGAAAAAATTCATGACCTCGCAGCACTTCGAGTTGTCGTACCGACTATATCCGACTGTTATCGAGTACTTGGAATCATTCATAGCAATTGGCGACCACTCCCCGGACGTATCAAAGACTACATTGCATTCCCAAAGCCGAACGGGTATCAAGCACTCCACACAACAGTATTCAATGGTGACGGTGGAATCGTTGAGGTTCAAATCAAGACAGATGATATGTACCGAGAATCAGAATACGGTATTACATCTCACATCGGATACAAACAAAGTACAAACGAGAAAAAGAAAAAAGTATCTAATCCAACTCTACAGTGGGTCAAAGGTATTCTTCCCATCAATCGAAATTGGACTGACACACCGACACAAGAAAAAACACAACCTGCAGGAAGAAACCAAGCGGTTGATTTCAGTGACGTTCCGCGATGGGTTAAAGAACTTGTCGACTACCAGAAAAATGTTGCTCACGATGATGTACTCGATGATATCAAAACAGATTTCTTTGAAGAGAGAATATTCGTCTTTACACCCAAAGGCGATGTAATTGACCTACCAGAAGGATCATCGGTGCTTGATTTTGCATACAGTATCCACTCGGATATAGGCAATACAACAAGTGGTGCAAAAGTAAATGGAAAATTCGTCGCCATCTACACACAGCTACACAATGGCGATCGTGTTGAGATTGAAACTAAAAAAAGCGCAAAACCAAACAGAAAATGGCTCGACAACGTCAAAACTACTATGGCAAAGAAACACATTCGTATTGCACTCTCTCCTAAAAAATAAGAGTCTGTTTAGAATCTAACTAGATCGAAAAATTCTTAATCGAGTACATTTCGTCACTCATATTTTCCTCCTCTTTGATTTCGACAGGGCTTCGATCGTCTGTCATTACAGAGTCAGTTACCTCAGTAGGTGCAGAGAGAGTGTCTGCGGGAGTTGTGGGGGTCGTTGCTTCCCCTACCGCATGTGTAGTTCCATTCGTACGAGACTTGAGTAAATCAGAAATCATTCGCAAATCATCATCAGAGAAAAAGTCGATTGATATTTTGCCGCCGTGCTCTCTTTTTTCGATGAGTACTCGAGTTCCAAGCGTCTCTGTCAATTTCTCTTCGAGCTCTTGCATCCCCGGATCAAGCATAAAGCTTTTATTGCGAACACGATCCTGTGCAGAGTGTCGAGCGAGCGTTTCTGCCTCACGAACAGAGAGTTTTTTGTAAACAATATCTTTAAACAGAGTCATCTGTTCCTCGGGACGAGTGTCGAGCATGAGAAGTGGACGAGTATGTCCTTCAAATATTTTTCCCTCTGAGAGTGCATCCTGAATTTCCTGAGGAAGAGCGAGAAGACGGATTGTATTTGAAACATATTCACGACTCTTCCCTACCTTTTTGCCGATTTCACCATGTTTGAAACCAAACTCCTTTGCGAGACGGTCAAACGCCTTTGCACGATCAACAGCATTCAAATCCTCACGCTGAATGTTTTCAATGATCGCGAGTTCGAGCTTCATGAGGTCGTTTTGTTCATCGCCAACCTTGATGAGCACAGGCACCTGTGAGAGACCGGCAAGCTTTGATGCACGAAGACGTCTCTCTCCGGCAATGAGCTCGTATTCAACAATAAGACCTCCGTCCTCCTTGACCCGTTCCTTTCGAGTCACGACAAGCGCCTGCAACACACCATACTGACGTATCGAATCAGCCAAACTTTGGAGTTGAGCTTGGTCAAATTCCTTGCGGGGTTGAAATGGATTCGGATGAATTTTGTCTACATCAATCCAGAAAATAGAGTCATTGTAAAATTGAGCCATGGGTTATGTAATCATTATGAATTATGTACCAATAGTATCATAAAGGAATATTTTTAGTAAAATAGCACTGGGTGATTAGGTAAAAATTAACAAAAAATCTATGTGAGTATTTACTGTATGTGGAAAATTCTAGGGAGGTAAGAAAAGTGAACGACCAATTTGACGATTGTATCAACCGTCTCAAAAACGGTACACAACCACTGTGTCCTGAGATGAAAATCGTTGGCATAGAAACGAGAGAAATTCATTCACATCTGAGTTGCGAAATTGAACATATTGACGGAGATCCTAGCGGTATCAATAATGTTCGTTTGAACCTTAATATTCACGCTATTGAGGATGGAGAGCCAGACGACGGTATCACTGTGGACCTCACAGAAAATACTGTTCTCGAAAGAATGGCTTTTCTGTTTGCACATGATACCGTGCCGGTTGAGATACTAGTTCAAAAACCAACCTGAATAAATTACCTAATTGCCCACGCGGTTGCAAGGAAATCGGGATATAAAATTCTTGTTATGAATAGACGAAACCACCAAGAAGTTGAATTTACTCTGTATCTGGCAAGAGGAAGATTCCTTGGTGTTGTGGTAAAACACGAACTTGTTGAAAAATACTTCGTGTTGAAACCGTTGGATGAAATTGACAACCTTCCTGTTTGAATTTGAATCGTTCGAGAGCCTACTAAATCGTGTATCGATCAGTGGGCTTTTTCTTTTGTACCGGAGGGGAGACTTGCTAGTGCAAAGCTTTAATTCTAAACTTTCTATATAGAACTCTTATTTCTGTACGATCCCTTTACAAAACCATAAAATTATTGACAATAATATCGGTAGGTGTATATTGCAGTATGAAAAAAGTCCATCGTCAGGACTATAAAAAAGACTGATAGAAGGAGAAGGTTGTGTTTAATCGACTCAGAAATTGGTGGAAGAAAAAGCAAGAGATCAGTCATCGTAGAGATCTGATTCTCAAAGAGTTGTTTGAGGAAATGGATGTATGTATAACTCCATTCTCTCATCAATGGATGGTTCGTAACAGTTGGTCTATTGTTGTATGGGAGGCCCTGTGTAGTTACAGATATCGTTCAGAGGTGTGCAACATTCGCCTTGAACCAAGGGACTCAGGAGATATACTGGTATTCTGCTACGGAGGTTGGGATGCAGGCAGAACCGAGTACAGCCTAACTCAAAAAAAAGAGCTACTCGAAAAGGTACGCATCGCATGCAAGAAATAACCCGCCCCACGGCGGCAGACAAGATCTGTCACCGGAGGAGGCGGATTTTGTTATGTAAAATATCTTTACTATTGTGCTAGTTTTTTGCGTACTCGCAAAACATGCCTCCGTCTTTCAAGTCTCCACGAAAGCCAAGCAGTTGGCTTTCTCCTCCGACACAAATGAAAAAATCCCTTTCGGGTTTTTCATTTGTGCCGGAGGGGAGACTTGAACTCCCATCCCTTTCGAGACACGATTTTGAGTCGTGCGTGTATACCAATTCCACCACTCCGGCAATAGTACAAGCATAGCGTATATGTACAAAAAATCAAACATAATCTATGATGTTGCTACTTTACGAATAAACTGTATGATTTCTATGGAGTAAATAACAATGTCTGAAGACAAATACGGAGTTGTGCCCTGTTATAGTGCATGTGGGGAGAAAAAAATCCATATGCATTTGAAAGTACCCCTTTGTCCCTTTGATGGAACAATTCGTTCAAAAACAGAAGGAGTTCACATCCTTGCATTCCTTTGTGAAATGGGATTAAACCCTGAGATTCTGGAAGTTATTCGAGAAGAAATAGCATGTAGCAATTTGCCAGAAACATGCGAGAGCGATGAAGCAACAAAAAATTTCCTTTTCCCCAACATACATGAGCTGTACAAAAAGCTCACAGGAGAAAAATTGGAGTAGATTAAGGGTGATCAATTCCAATTGACTTTTATTTAAAATGGAGTATTGTGATGGCAACGGAGGTAAGCAGGCCAGTGGACCCTAGTTACGACCCTTTCCATTCTGCGCTAGGAATCAACACACACTGGCCTGCTCTCCGAAAACAGTCGAACCACGTGTTCGATTTTTTCATATCAAATAATATGCAGAAAGTCTTAAAAAACACACCTAAAATAATCGTCATTCTTGGACCAACTGCAACAGGCAAAAGTGACTTAGCTGTAAAAATCGCACTGAAACATAATGGCGAAATTATTTCAGCGGATTCACGCCAAGTATACACGGGACTCAATATCGGTACAGGGAAAATCACTAAGAAAGAAATGTGTGGTATCCCCCATCACATGCTCGATGTCGTGTCACCACAGAAAATCTTCTCCGTTGCAGAATGGCAACTACAAACCAAAAAGAAGATTCAAAATATTCTCGAGAGAAATAAACTCCCGATTATTTGTGGTGGTACAGGTTTCTATATCCAATCAATCGTCGACAATATCGTCCTTCCTGAGGTACCTCCAGATACAAAACTACGAGAGAAACTAAAAAACAAATCGCCAGAATATCTTTTCTCACTCCTTAAAAAAATTGATCCAGAACGTGCCGAAACAGTAGAGAAGCAGAATCCCGTACGACTCATCCGTGCGATTGAGATTGCCACAGCACTCGGACAGGTACCGAAACTTCGTACAGCATCGGAGACACCTCACTATGACTTCCTCCAGACTGGACTTACCCTACCAGAGGACGTGCTTAGGAAAAATATTGAGAAAAGATGTCTGTCGCGAATGAAAAAAGGAATGGTAGCAGAAGCGAAGAAACTTCATGCACGCGGTCTCTCGTGGAAACGCATGCACAGTCTTGGACTTGAATACAGATATCTTTCTGAATATCTCCAAAAGAAAATATCGAAGGCAGAACTCATCGCACACATACAAACTGGTAACTGGCAATACGCCAAACGACAAATGACATGGTTCAAAAGAGATGCCCGAGTGCACTGGGTGGACGCAAGTTCCAGTAAGGCATCCAAGAAAATATTCAAAAAAGTATCACTATTTATACGATAATTTCTGGTTCGATCTCGAGTTGAATCCCAAACATATTCCAGACAGCCATTTGTATACTTTCTGCCAGCTGTAATACATCACCGAGCGACACGGCAGTATAGTTTACAAGCACGAGTGCATTTTTCTCATACACACCAACTCGGGTATTTGAAAAACCTTTGAATCCCGAAGTCTCGATGAGCCAACCTGCAGGAACTTTGTATGCATCGCCGACAATAAAATACGGTGCACGAGGAAACACATCTAGCATCTTTTTTAGACACATTGCATCGACGATTGGGTTTTTAAAAAATGACCCGACATTTGAAATAATTTTCGGGTCGGGCAACTTATCCCGACGAATTTTCTGTATTGTGTTACGTATTGCCACACCATGTGGCGCACCCGGATTTTTATTTTGATATTCTGTTAAAACCGTAGAGACAAGCGGATAGTCGGGTACATTCGCTGGCGCTTTGGACAGAGTATACACCACCGATTCAATGATATTTTTTCCTTTCAATGTAGTTTTAAAAATACTGTCACGATAGGAAAATTTGCATTGATCTCCTGAAATATTTTTGAGTTTAAACGAGACCGTGTCGTATACCCACACGCTTTCTATAACACTCGAGACTTCTGTTCCATATGCACCCACATTTTGAACGGGTGTTGCCCCACACGTGCCAGGTATAGCTGACAAAGCCTCAATCCCTGAAAGAGAATGATCAACTGACCACTGCACGAAATCATCCCATATGTATCCAGCAGACACTCGAACAGTAACTGTTTTTTCGTTTTCGGAAACGATTGTCAAATCTTTATTTTCAATTTTTAGAACACACACATCGTGGAGTACATCGGATACAAGGATATTTGACCCACCGCCAAGTGGAAGAACCGGGATATCTTTCTCTTGTGCAAACTGCAGAGCAGAGAGCATTTCTGATTGGTTTGAAACGACAGCGAAATACCGAGCGGTACCACCAAGTCGCATCGTAGTGTACACACTGAGCTGAATGTTTTCTTGAATGTGTAAGTTTTTCATGTGAGTACTTGAACCTGTGTATTAACCCCTTGCAGTATAGTATATCATATATGATATACTATACACATGAAAAGCACAGAAAAAATAGGAACAATGATTCGGCAGATGCGTGAAGACGCAGGACTCACCCAAGAAGAATTTGCAAAACGTATGCACACATCGCAGAGCGCAATCGCCCGTATAGAGCGAGGCGACCAAAACCTTACGGCAGATATCATTTCCAAAATCAGTTCCCTTCTGGGAAAGACGTTCGTTAAAGTAGAAAACAACACGGATGATTTCAAAATCGTTGGGGGTAGAGAGCTTTCAGGCACAATACAGACAAACACATCGAAAAATGGTGCATTGGGTTTATTTTGTGCCTCCCTTCTGAACAAACAAACTACAACCCTCCACGGAATACCAAGAATCGAGGAAATGTATCGAATTATTGAAATATTTGAAAGCATCGGCGTAAAAGTCGAGTGGATCGAACACAACACAGTATGTATTACTCCACCGAAAAAATTTTCTCTTGAAAAACTGAATACGGAAAGCAGTGGGAAAATACGCTCAATTCTCATGATTATTGGTTCTTTGATTCACCACGAAAATGTATTTAAAATTCCACATGCAGGAGGATGTAAAATGGGACAACGAACAATTACTGCCCACAGATACGGACTCGAATCATTGGGGGTTACGATAGCAACCACAGATGATTGCTATGCGATTAAAGTGAAAAAGTTACGCCCTGCTGAAATCGTATTGTTTGAGGCATCTGATACTGCAACAGAAAACCTACTGATCGCTGCCGCACGTATTCCCGGGAAAACAGTGCTTCGCTTTACCCCACCCAACTACCAAGTCCAAGAAGTATGTTTTTTCTTAGAGAAATGTGGAGTACACATCGAAGGAATAGGTACGAGCACACTCACAATACACGGAATCTCAGAAATAAATACACCGATAGAATATTGGAACAGTGAAGACCCAACCGAATCGATGATGTTTATCTCCGCAAGTATTGTCACCCATTCAAAATTAACCATCACCCGATGTCCAATCGATTTTCTGTCACTTGAACTCTTAAAACTCGAAAAAATGGGTCTTCGATACACCTCGTCAAAAATATATTATGCAAAAAATGGAAGAACCCGACTCTGTGACATAACAGTGTTCCCATCAAAACTCACTGCATTGAAAGACAAAGTGCATGCATCTGCATATCCAGGAATAAACACAGACAACCTGCCTTTTTTCGTGCCCATCGCTACTGTTTCCAAAGGTACAACTCTCATTCACGACTGGATGTGGGAAAACCGAGCAATATATTTTACTGAGCTAAACCGTCTCGGTGCCGACATAATTCTTGCTGATCCACACAGGGTATTTGTAACGGGACCAACACAGCTCAAGGCAACACAAATCGTATGCCCACCAGCACTTCGACCATCAATGATTATTCTCGTAGCAATGCTTGGTACAAAAGGAACATCGATTCTTCGCAATGTGTATGCTATCAATCGAGGATACGAGAACATAGCACAGAGACTCAACTCAATCGGTGCAAATATCTCTATGCTTAATGAATTTTAAATAATATATATTATATGAATACATACAGCGATGTTCTAGAGAGGTTAGAAAAAAATGGATTCAAAGTGTCAACGGACACACGCACAGATGTCCTCGGAACTGTATACTTTGCTCTATCCGGAGACAATTTTAATGGAAATAAATTTGTCACAGACGCTTTAGCCAAAGGTGCGTACTGCGCAATAACTGACGATCCAAAAAATATCGGTGAGAATATAGTGTGTGTAGATAACGTTCTCAAGGCACTCCAACATTGCGCACTCATATATAGACAGAAATTTTCAATACCCATGCTCTGTATCGGAGGATCAAATGGAAAATCAACAAGCAAAGAATTAATTCGAGCTGTGTTGCAAAGAAAATACAAAGTACATGCAACTATCGGGAGCCTTAATAATCACATCGGACTTCCCTTGTCTATTCTCTCAATGCCGAGAGATACTGAAATAGGTGTATTCGAGATTGGAGCAAACCATCCACACGAACACACATCATTGCTTAACATACTTGAACCAACACATGTAGTTGTTACAAATAATGGGATGGATCATCTGGAGGGGTTCGGGACACCAGAAGGAAGTAGACGAGCAAACAAGGAAATATACGACTGGGCACATATTCATACTGCGACAGCTTTTGTTAACAAAAACCACATGGATTTATTAGAGGATTCTTCTGATCTTGAACGAAATATATACTCACATAATACAATCGGAGCACATTCACAAAATCTCATTGGTTCGTATAATGACGAAAATATTGATCTTGCTGTTGCTGTTGGAATACACTTTGATGTATCGGAAGAAAAAGTTATCGAAGGAATCAGTTTATACGAGCCACTTTCAAAACGATCACAACTCCTCATAAAGAATGGGGTAGATTTTATTGTTGACTGTTACAATGCAAACCCAACAAGTATGTTGCTCGCCCTTAAAAGTTTTGTTCTGTTAGAGAAAAAACCGAAAGGAGTAATTCTTGGCGATATGCTCGAACTTGGCACATATACCGATCAAGAACACATAAAAATTGTCAACTTTGTTGAGGAACAAAAATTTGATTGCATCATATATATCGGTCATCATTTCAAAAAAGCCCTCGCACAAAGCAGTATTTACACTCAGTGGTTTGCAACCTCTGAAGAAGCAAAAAACTGGTTCACCAAACAAAATTTTCAAGGGTATACTTTTCTACTTAAAGGATCTCGAGGAATTGCTGTGGAGAAAATACTGGAATGATACATGGTGGTATGCTTTAATACAACAAGAGGTAAATATGACTGAGGTACAAACGCCAACGCCAAATACGAAAGAGAGTAAGCCCACCATCCCAGCAAACACCAAATCCTGCCCGGTATGTGGTTTTGTTGCTCCGGGATCCGACGGGTATTGCGAATTACATAATTGTTCAAACTAACAACCGTCTTCTACGGACAAAGATCCGAAGGAGGCGGATTTTTGTAGATAAAGTATGGGGTGGAGGGTAATCTTTTTCAATTTATTTTCGCCGTCGCTCAAATAAATTGAAAACGCAGATTGTCGACAACCGCTGGTGCGGTCGTATACCGACAATCTGTTCGATTCCTCAGCAAAAACTTCGTTTTTGCGGGAGATGGAGGAATCGAACCCCCGACAGTGCTTTTGGAGAGCGCTGTTATACCACTTAACTAATCTCCC
>CAYVMP010000004.1:0-15643 GCA_964452635.1 uncultured Candidatus Saccharibacteria bacterium
CCAGATACAGCTCCCTGAAGGAAAATTCCGATAGCAGTATCGACATCGAAAAGAGAGTACAGTGCGCTTATGTTTAAAAATAGATACGTTGCATATCCCATAATGATTGATGCTGTCGCAACTTGAAATAATGTAACCAACACGACAGAAGAATATTTTGGGAATTCTCTGTTGAAATCAATCCAGTGAACTACAAGGTTAAGGAGGACTCCGATACTAAACCCAAGTGGCAACATGAGCACCACGGTTCCTTGTATATCAGAAACCTTTAGGAGTGACTCAATGAAATCTTTAAAGAAAATCGAATGTTGATACACGTACACTAAAAAATATGTAAGCAAAATAATACAGACTGATGAGATGACATTTATGAATAGTGGTTTTCTAGTTTTCCCACGTGAATAATATGCTCGTACAAACAGAGTCACGAGGTTCTGTGCGATAAGTGACACAACAAAGAGTGCCAGTGCGGCTGCAGTCAATCGAGTGTCATCCCAATTAAACTTCCCTGCCCCAAGAATAGTTCGTACAATGTGCGCACGCAATACAACAAACATGACAGAAATTGGTATCGACCAAAATATAATATGCCGTGATGTTGTAATCATGTGGGACAAAAATTCATCTCTATTTCCCGAAGAAATAAGTCGTGTAAGTACTGGAAACGCTGCGAGAGAGTAACTCACCCCAATAATAGAAAACGGAACCGACTGCAGATTGAAAGAAAAATTAAATATGGATATTGATCCCGGTAATAAAAAAGAAGCAAACGATATGAGAAAGAGTTCGGTAAGTTCATTGGAAGAAACCGTGAGGGTTCGTGGTAATGATGTAGTGACTATTTTCCGAATCACAGTCCACGAAAATGGAAAACGAAGTTGAGGAAGTAATCCCTGTGTATATACATATGGGACCTGAATAAAGAAGTGAAAAAAGGCACCAGTCACCACTCCCCACCCAAGACCCTGCAGACCCCACACTGGGTAGAAAAAAATAATTCCAATAATGATTCCCACATTGTAAAGTACGGGAGAAATCGCGTACAAAAAAAATCGTTTATGTATCTGCGTTACACTTGCAAGTAGATTTGAAAAACCGAGAAAAATAGGTGATAAAATAAGTATACGAGTGAGCGCAACAAGTTCAGAAAATGAGGCTGAATGTGCGAATGGAGGAAACAAAACCGCAAGTATAGAAGGTGCGAGAAAATATATAACAGTACCTGAAACACATACAAAACAAAAAAAGAATGTAAATACAGTATCGAGAAATACCCGAGCATCATCTCGACTTGTATCAAGTTTCTCAAGAAGAAATGGAATGAGAACAGAAAGAGAAACAACAGATGCAACAGTTACAAATAATATATCTGGAATTCTAAAGGCAGAATAATAAATATCGAGTGTATTCCCTGCGCCAAAATGACTTGCCAGTAACCTATCTCGAAACAACGCCAATACCTGACTACAGATTGCAAAAAAAGCGAGAAGATATGCCGCCTGATGAATACCAGATATTTCCTGATTGAAAAACTTAAGTAATTTGCTCACCATTATCACCTTATAATACAGCAGAAAAATAGTTTCTCAAAATTTTTAGATACAAAAAACACTCCGATACACTCAGAGTGTTTTTTGTTTTTACATCAACTAACTACTGAACCTTTTCTTTAACTGGAAGAGTTGTTGTTTTCCCTGGTTTGACGGGAGCTTCCTGCTGGAAGAGCGGTTTGTTTGATTTGAGAATATCAAGAATCTGGTTTACTTCTGTACTCTCAGGATTGGTTTGTTTCAACTCTTCGAACTGTACAATTGCCTTAGGACGATTGCCCGTTGCTTCATATGAAAGTCCGAGGAAATATTTTGCGTTTGCATACTGAGGTGACAATGTCAGTGATTTCTCAAACGCCTCGATTGCACCAGCAAAGTCCTGAGCATTGAATTTGAGATATCCGAGTTGGAAGAGAATACTTGGATCATTTGGACTTAGGATAGCTGCGGCAGTAACTGAGTCAATCGCACCCTTAAGATTCTTTGTAGCAATCTCAATTTGTGCAAGCAAGAAATATGCATCGAGATAATTTTGTTTTGCCTGAATCGCCTGTATTGCATACGCACGTGCCTGTGGAAGATTACCGTTATCAACTTCAAGCTGTGAGAGAAGCAATAGAATACCTGGGTTCTTTGGGTTTCTTCTGAATGCTTCTGTGTACGCGAACTGAGCACTCTCATACGCACCCTGAACTTTGAGTGGTACAGCGGACTGATATACACGACCGAGTGATATCCAGTTAAGATAGTTTATTGGGTCAGCATCTCGAGCTGAAATACCGGCACGAATTGCATCTGAAAGCGTATCACTGACTTGTTTCTGCAATGCTTCTTGAGTTACTTTCTTTGGATCCTGTGCAACGATACCTGCGAGTTTTACTGTCTGAATCTCTGACAATGCTCGATAGTATGTGTCGTATTTAACTGCATCAATCGCTTTCTGCATGAGTGCAACACTACCAGCAACATCTTTTGAGTTGTTCAGTGCATATGAACTTTTCTGGAAATACCAAAGTGATTGAGAATTCTTAAAGAGACCAACACCGAGTGATAGAGTACCAATGGTAAGAGCAATCAATATAACCGAGAGCACATATCCCTGTCGTGGATTGCTTGTAAGTATTACTCGGTTGAGACGAATAACACCCCCTACATATACTGACGCATAGAACAATCCAGTAAAGAAGAACGTGAGCACAAACACCGCAGTGCTTGGCACATACACGATAGCAAGTATCCAGAGGTAGAGAGAAATAAAGAATGAAGAAACCATGAGAAACTTTTCGAATGTATCCTCTATCTTCATGAATATAGACTTTATACCTGTGTAGATATAGAATCCGAAGAATAATAGCCACGATAAAACTCCAAAAAGACCCGTTGTCACTGCAAATGTAGGGAGAAGACCAATACCATACGCAAAATCAGTATTCCAGAATATAGTAGCAGTTATATCATCAGGTTTATATGAAAGCCACTGAGTCACAAATGTGTTTGGACCAGAACCAAAGAGTGGTCGATTTTGAATGGTTGATCGTGCAATATCGAGAGTTACAGAAAGTGATGGACGGACATCAACATTGTTTACGTTGAATTTTTTAGCGAAGTAACCACCAAGAGAAGCACCCCAGATTATAAACGCAATAGAGATGAGACATACAACAACTGAGTACACCGGAAGTTTTTTGAATTTCTGGCCAAATGTAAGTGGTATGCCAAGTGTATCCTCTCGAACAAGGAAGAAGTTATAGAGAACAAACAAGAAAGATGACACTGCGAGCACGTACCACACAATCGTAAAGTTTACGAGTGTGAGGAAGAAAAGAGAGAACACAAGTGCAAGAAGAAGAAGACCCTTCATGAGTTTACTCAATCGAAGGATATGCTGAGAAAGGAGTGCGAGAAGTGCTGTCATCCCAAAGAAGATACCGACACTATTCCAACTACCAAGCGGAGTGAGTGTAAGATCTGTAAAAATACCGAATGACAATGCCTTAGCACCAAACAAAACACGAACCAAAAGGAAGAGTGAAAAGATAAGTGATGAGAGAAGGAATGAAAGATAGGAGTAGAAGATACGCTGTTTTGAATTCGCGAGTACTGACATGAGAATCAAGTACACGAATCCAAGAATGATAAACCCGACCGTACTAATATCGAATGTGTATCCGAAGAATACCATTCGCGAAAAGCCATTGCTGATTCCCGCAAGCACGTACACAATCGGAACAAGCAATGTGAGTCCAACCGCATATCGAGCAGGTTGTGGCATTGGAAGAGATCCAGATGTAAATACTCCTGCAATATAAAACAGAAAGGCTGCGATCACACCGAGTGCAAACAATAAACTCGTACCAAACTGGATTGAAATAAATGTAACCGGAACAAAGAATATTGGTATGAGAAACGTCATCGCCAACAAAATGTAAAACGAAATATTTTCAAATACCGAGACACGTGAATTTTCTTGCATTGTAATAATATAAAAGCTACTAATAAATATGTGTTACTAAGTATATAAGAGTATGTGCGAATATCAAAGCATATTTATGTGGATAAAAAACACACTCTTGCGAGTGTGTTTTTTATCTCTGTACCTATAAGCCGAATTCTGTCCTGCTTCGCTAAAGCTACGCAGGACGTGTCCTTGGGCAATAGCGAAACAGTGATAGTTATTTATCTAGCCACATGATTACTCATGCGGTCAAGCGGCACTTACTCGAACCTACCGAAGTCTGTTCGAGTACACGGCCTTGCATTGAAGTAAGGATTTTGCCGTTTCACCCCAATATTTCTATTGGATTATTCCGTACAAATAAATTCACACGGAACCCATAGGCTTTCGCTTTTGGCGTCTCTGCTCGCACCTCTTGGATTACTCCAGACGGGCGTTACCCGCTACCCCTGCCAATCAAATGACTCAATGTTCGGACTTTCCTCCCTGCTCCCGTGAGGGCATCAGAGCAACTATCCGATACAGAGAATTAATTATACAATAATTACTTTAATAATTCAATAGTTATTGTTTTGAGCACTTCAGGACTTACAGCACCTTTTGTTATCTTCATCCCCTGTCCGATGAAAAACTGAAAGACCGACTCCTTTCCCCCTCTATACTCCTCTACGACAGATGGGTTGTCCGCGATAATCTGTGCCATTACTTTTTTAATTTCTTCGATATCATTTTTAAGAACAAGGCCTTTTTCCTCTGCGATTTTTTCTGGATTTCCTCCCTCTTCAAACATAATCTTGAGAATATCCTTCGCTCCTCTACTTGATATTGTACCGACACGAATCATACGGATCATCTGTGAAAAATCAAACGGTGTGATTGCACCAACAGAAAATTCAGTATCCGATCCTTGGCGTGCTTTCGAAAGTCCAGCGATGTCTGATGTAATATAATTTGATGCAATTTGAAATATGTCTTTCCCAACATTGACTTCGAGTGACGATGCAACCTTTTCAAAAAAACTTCCTGCGACTCGGTTGTATACATATACTTCAATATCACTTTCCTTCAATCCATAATCCCGAGCATATCGTGTCCGAAGCTGTGCCGGCAACTCAGGCATAGTACTCAGAAGTGCTTCACGACTAAATTCAGGAATTAGAGAAAGTTTTAACTTTGGAAGATCTGGTTCAGGAAAATATCTGTAGTCATGAGCATTTTCCTTTGAACGTTGTGAAAAAGTGCAGTTTTTATTTTCATCCCATCCCCGTGTTTCTTGCACAACTTTCTCTCCCTGCTCAAGGAGCGCACATTGTCGTGTGTACTCGAAATCAATCGCTCGTCCCGCAGAACGAAATGAGTTGATATTTTTGACTTCTACTTTAGTACCAAACTGTGAAGCGCCTTTTTTCGCAACTGAAATGTTCACCTCGACTCTCATCTCACCCTTTTCCATATTTGCATAAGAGACACCGAGATACTGAAGGAGAAGCTGTAATTCACGAGCAAATACCATCGCCTGTTCGGCGCTATGAATCACCGGCTCAGTCACCAACTCCATGAGTGGAACACCTGCTCGGTTGTAGTCCACAAGACTCATACCCGGAGTATCGTGACTCGAACGTGCAGTATCTTCCTCGAGATGAACGCGTGTCAGTGTGACACCAGCGAGTTCACCGCCCGACACGAGAGGATATTTGTACTGACTAATCTGATATCCCTTTGGAATATCAGGGTAGAAATAATTTTTTCTATCGAACTCAGTGAAATCGGCAAGCTGTGCGCCTACCGC
This sequence comes from uncultured Candidatus Saccharibacteria bacterium, assembly GCA_964452635.1. GTDB lineage: Bacteria > Patescibacteriota > Minisyncoccia > Phycocordibacterales > DATDWN01 > CAYVMP01. The sequence goes on from CAYVMP010000004.1 coordinate 5,795, forward strand.
AACACCGACAGTGAGTACCTTTCGAACAGCCTCTTTATTGATTACAGGAAGTGTTCCCGGATACCCCATGCAGATAGGACAGATGTGAATATTTGGAGATGCTAAAACCCCATCGTCTGTTTCAAAGGATTCTGGAGAGTTCGCACACCCACAAAACATTTTACTCTGTGTATTGAGCTCAGCGTGAATTTCCAAACCAACAGTAATTATGTATTCTGAATCTGACATAATACTATATTATAGTGCTTTTAAGACTTTTACCAAATCATCTGATAATTTCTTGACTGATGCATCATCAATCACAGACACAGTCATCACCTTCACACCAGTTCGTTCAAAGTTAAATGTATATAATCTGAGTGTTACATCATCCACCACATCAGTTTTCGTAAGTAAAATTATTTCTGGTTTATCCAAGAGAGACGGGTCAAATTGCTCAAGCTCAGTATGAACAGTATTATACGTTTTCATCAAATCCTCCGACTCACAGGATATACAATGGAGCAACATTTTCGTACGAGAAATATGTCGCAGGAATTTATGTCCAAGTCCTCGCCCCTCTGACGCACCCTCGATAAGTCCCGGAATATCTGCGATCACAAACCCATACAAATCACCGAGATTAGGTACAAGTGTTGTAAACTGATAGGACCCGACTTTTGCCTGCGCACGTGTCAGCGCATTGAGCAAACTTGACTTGCCTGCGTTAGGCAGACCGACGAGTCCAATATCAACAATCAATTTAAGTTCGATAAAAAATGTCCCTGACTGTCCCGGTTTACCCGGAGTTGATTCCTTTGGACGGATATTTTTTGATCCCTTAAAGTATGCATTCCCGCGACCACCGTTGCCACCCTTGAGGAAAAAAATCGGCTCTTCAGAGAGTACCTCAACGGACTCGTTCGTTTCGGTGTTGGTGATAATACTACCAAGTGGAAGCTCGATGGTAACATCTTCACCGCTTTTCCCATGCATACAATCTCCGTGACCAGAGTCACCATTTTCAGCATGAAAGTCCTTTATGAATCGGTACGCCGAGAGACGCGAAATATCACGTACTCCTTTGAGATATACGTTTCCACCGCGACCTCCATCGCCACCACCCGGACCAGCATGATCAATACCCTTCTGGTGCATCCATGATACTATCCCGTCTCCACCAGTACCGGCAGATATATTGAGTGTAAGTTCGTCTATAAACATACACCAACTGTACACAAAAATGGGTCAAAATACAATTTATTATAATGTTACTTCTACCAAAATATTCTTTTAAAAAAATACTTTGATAGAAGCCCGTGCCTAATACAAAGATCAGACACGGACTATAAATGTACTTAGCTACTCTTCTATTGTAGATGGCTCAACTACTGGTCGCTTGAGGAGGAAACATTTCTTCGAGTGTCCGCTGAGTAAAATCAAACGGAGACTCGAGAAATAGTCGGAGTTGACGAGCACGCTGAGGATGGCGAAGTTGGCGCAAGCCTCTACCCTCGATTTGTCGAATCCTTTCAAAGGTCACATCAAACTGTTTAGCAATTTCCCTCAGGGGAAGAACCTCTTCTCCATCTAAGCCAAATCGAAGACGGATAACTTTCTGTGAACGTTCATGTGGAATTGTCCTGATTACTTCATCTATCCCATTTTTGGCACTTTCACCCAACGGAATCATCCATGACGAACGATATTCTGCCAAAGCCCAGCCAGCAAGCTGAGAGGCAAAAGAATCTCGTGTCAGCAGAACATTACTATTGATGATATTAGCAAACTCCTTGAGAGGTTGCTGTGCCCTTATTCTCTCCATGCCCAATCTTTCACCTAAAACAGCGTAGAGTAGTCGCCTGTATGGAACATACTCAGGTGGATCGATGGGACACATCATTGTATCAACAAAGACCATCGCACCCTCGGCAACCGAATTAAAATGCCTAATATCAAGATAAATCTCCAAGGCATTCATAATCCCTTGTGCGGTTTCTTGATCTACACCTAGTTTCTTTGCGCAGTCAGAGATATCGCAAATTGCAAACCACTCACGCATCGCGCAGTTGAATGCATTATCGCGACGTTGTGACAAATTCATATTGGTATGTATTTTTGCATGTCCAATATTTTTGAAGTCATTAATAACCGAACCAACATGAATGTTTAGAACGGTAGCAATATCTTGATTAGAGATACCGAGTGAGACAAGATATCGTATAATTTCTCGCCTCGTATTTAACCCTAGGGTTTTAGCACTGAGCATTTTCCAACCTTTCTTTGCAATCTTGGTATTGTCAAAAAGAGCACTTAGGCTCTAACAATTTCCGGAAAAATACTATGTTAATCACACAGTTAAGTCAATCTTTGTTTTTTCATTTCAAAACTATATCCGCTAACTTCAGTACGACTTCCTTGCTATTTCCAGCAGCGAAGAATCTTCCACTGTGACAAAAAATTGCACCAGTTACCCCTGTTACCTTTTCTAATTCTTCACCACGTTTACCAGCCCAACTTTCTGGGAATAGAATTTTTGATGTGAATGTATGTTCACCTGCAGGTACAACCTGCACACACCACTGTCCATCAAGTACGTCTGGAAAGACAACGAGTAGTGCATCATTCTCACCTGAGAGTGCGCTCTCCCACGGATAGTATGTGTCGAGAACGAGCAATCGTTTGTCTTCTGCCTGTGCATAGAGTGCGAGAACCTTTTCCTTTGCTTCTAATCCGTCACTAATTCTTTTAATTTCTCTGTGTATCACTTCCTTGGCAAAGTCGACGAGATGCATGAACCGACCGTCCAACTCATCTTTATTTTCTTTCCACGATACTTTGAATGCAGAAAAAGCATCAGCGAGTCCATACGAATGTACACCAGAAAAGAGTGGAGTATATATTTCCTGACCATTATCCATAGCGTCTACAGGCATAACCATTTTCTGTTCAATACTCTCTGCAACTTCCCTACTTCCACAGACCTGTTCACCATATTTTTTCCACACCAATCCAAACGCAGCATATTTAATACCGTTGTCACGCATACCCGCACCACCAGCCTGATGATGATCGAACCTGTCTCGAGATGGATCGTATTGTCCACCAACATCGAGAACAATATCTGCCTGCTCAATACTTTCGGTATTTCTCGTACGAATGACAGTGATACTGTGTGTATGTTCGTATGCCAAAAATAGAGTGGCTACTCCCAAAATATCATCTGCGTGAAATGAACCGTTGTGTGTCGCGATAACCAATGTTTGTTTTTCTGTACTCATATATCTAGCGAGAATTGAGCGCTTTGTAGTATATACCTGAAGCAATAATCAAATATGCAAAGATAGAAAAAGACATGAATGGAATAGTAATGTAACTATACGAAAGCACAAAAACTTTTGCACATTCACCTCCTGTCGCTACACACGGTGCAACAGAAAATCCTCCTCCCCACTGAATGTAGGAATGATAGAGTGCAACGATGGCACCAATAATAGACAGCGGGAGAAGATACCCGACCATGTTCATATCTCGTTTACGAAGTGCAAGATATGCAAGTAGTGTCTGTGGGTACAGAAAGATACGCTGTATCCAACAGAGTTCGCATGGTGGATACCCAACAATATTTGAGTACAGAAGACTTCCGATAAGTGCAGAGAGGGATATTGCGAAAATAATAGACAAAATATGTGTCTGAACAAAACGATACACGTGCACACGAAACGCACGGTCAGCAAACAACCACACAATCAACACAATGAACAGCACATTTGAAACGAGTACGAGAAGTGAAATAAGTGGAGTAATGAGTGAAATCATATACTATATATTATCCGGCAATTGGCATCCTGTTCGCTTTGCAATATCTGTAAGCTCAAGCTCTCCGAGTACGCGCTCAGTTGATGTGGCGTTTGTAGTCGTACTCATAACTGGGAATTCCCATGTTGGATATGTCGTGATACCGAGATCCTTACAGATTTGTGTTTGAGTCTGACCGTCAGGGTTAGAACACTCAATGTATGGAAGTTTAGAGGCTGACTTACCGAACCGAGCTTTCTGTGCCTGACAGTGAGGACACCAGAATGCTCCGAAAAACTTCACACCATTGTCTTTAACACATTGTGCAAATGTATCGTATTTACCTGCCTTACCCGGAGTCATAATGAGAAAAACGACTCCACCCAAAAATCCAAGCACAATGAGAATGTAAATAATTTTTTTCATACGTATATTTTTAATTAACCATACCTGTATAATCACCCACTCAATATATGTGCATAATAGCATTTTGGATTCCCAAATTCAATGAGCAAAGGCACTCAGTTTGAGTGCCTTTTGTTGCTATTGTTTTTTCTGTTCATCGTCTCGGATTTTCATCCACAGACGACCCATGTGATCCAAACCCTTACCATCTTCGCCATCATCCCAAAACCCATCTCCCGGAGGATATGTCGTTATGTGTTTGACGATACGTGCATCCCCAGTATCAAGAAGTGCTGTACACACATCGGCATGCTGTGCAACTTTCATTCTCATAAGCATTTCCATCACACTAAGTTTGTGATCAGGATCTTTGAATTCTAGTTTTTGAAGATGTTTATATTTTGAAGATAGCTGCCATGCTAGAACAGGGCTACGCGCACTTCTGATTTCCTCTCGAATAGCTTCGTCTGTGTATCGCTGACACTGATACGCATGTTCAACCGAAGGATACACCACACCGTCTATTTCAATCGCGTGAGCAGTGTATGGAGAAAAATAAATAGCAAAAATGTGCAAAGGAACTATGTTATTCATAGGAGGCATTGTAATTGAGATTTAATAAAAAAGCTAATTAAATATATAGAAAGAAAAATTTCTCTCTCCTAACTCTGAAAATCAATCTCGAATGGATACATTCCCATGCCACAGGTTCCGTGAAGTACTGCGACTGTAGGAGTACCGATATCTATATCAGTGGAACCTGACTGTGGAAGGGTTTGAGAAATATTCATGCTTGGAATCCGTACAGAAGATGAGCAATCAAACGTCCCGCTCGTTTCAAACCGTATGACGGTTGGTATACCTGCCTTTGCGACACTTTTCCTCGGTTGATACCCACCTTTTGCAGTGATTTCAATAATTTGTTTGCCGTCGACAATAGTAACATTATTCACATTTGAAACCTGATCGGTATTCACCGTTCGGTTGCTCAATACTACTGACCCTCCGATGAGAGCTAGTGCGACGATAATAGATAGGATGGTCGCTTTCATATTTTTATAGTATACCTGCTTAGACTTAAAAATTAAAGATTGGTGGTATGAGTCCAATAACAACCAAGCTATTGAGTATATTGAATAATGCGAACATAATCACAACAAGTCCGGCGCTCTTGAAAAAAATCCCTGATTTTGAGCTATTCTGAATACTCAATGAACTAAAACTAACCAATGCAAGAACAGGAAATGTTCCGAGGGCAAAAAATAACATAGTCAAACCACCAGCAAGGAACCCCCCTGTGGTCAGAGTGTAGAGTTGCATTGATTGTGTAAAACCACATGGAAGGAAAAAAGTGGCAATACCAACTAAAAGAGGAGTAAGCGTGTGATTAAATTTAGAAACTCCATGAGCATGCTTGCCTAAAAATTTTGGCATTCTCGGCTGAAGTCTTTTTGCAAAATGGAATGTATCGAGAAGATTGATCCCAAGCAGAAGCATGACGACACCAATACCCAAACTAAGTATGAATGTTGCACCTGTATTCAATGTAAAAGCAGAACCGATTGCCCCAATGACACCTCCGAGCAAAAAGAAAGAAATGAGTCTTCCTCCATGGAACATTACCTGTGGTTTTATATTACTTGCCCTTCGTAGCTTTCTTGTCCGACGTAGCTTCAGCGAAGTTGGAAGCGAAGTAGGGTCTCCCTCCTTCGCAAACGTAGCAGACATAGATAGGACTAAACCTCCCACCACCGCCATACATGTCGAGAGTGAGGCAATGATACCGATTACAAACGCTGTACCATACGTAACATTTCCCGCATTAACTAAATTCACTAATCCCATTTTTTGCAGAACAACAAATAAAACTGCAAATCCTACTGCGATTGGTATGGCGATTTTGAAATCACTCCAATTAGCCACCTGTTGTTTTTTTTCTACTGATATAGTGTACCCATGTGCTTTGAGAGGCACACTCAACTCCCATGCAATTGTCTCTGGTGTTTTCTCACCGAAATCTCCGACAACTTCAACGGAATGATTTTTTAGATTTGATACAACGTGTGTAACGTGTGGCAAATCTCCTATTTCACTTTCAATGACAAGAGTACATGCATTACAATGCATACCGTGAACATGAAATGTATATTTTTGAGTGCTCATATTTTTTACTATATTATTATAATTTCATCGCTTTAATTCTGAGAGAGTTAGACACGACAGACACACTTGAAAACGCCATTGCGAGTCCTGCAAACACTGGATTGAGAAGCCATCCAAATATTGGATAGAACATACCAGTCGCAAGTGGAATACCAACGATATTGTAAATAAACGCCCAGAAAAGATTTTGTTTGATTCCTCGCATGGTCATTTTTGAAAGTTTTATTGCTTTAACCAACTTTGATATATCACCCCCAAGGAGAGTGATTCCTGCTGACTCAATAGCAACATCAGTACCAGTACCCATGGCAATTCCGACATCTGCCTGAGCTAAAGCAGGTGCATCATTGACACCATCCCCTGCCATTGCCACGATTTTCCCTTGAGACTGCAGTTCTTTTATTTTGGCCAATTTATCCTGAGGTAGCACATGCGCAACCACCTCGTCTATACCAACAAGCGAGGCGATGTATTGTGCAGTTTTCTCATCATCTCCTGTAAGCATAACCACTGTAATACCGAGTTTATGTAAATCTTCGATAGCTTTTTTTGATTCTGGTTTGATTTCATCAGAAACCATGACAAACCCAAGAACTTTTTCCTTTGTTGTAAGAATCACTGGAGTTTTACCTTGAGCAGTAAAGGCATCGATATCTGAAATATTAAAGTCCACTCCCAAATCTTTAATGAGTTGTACATTCCCAACAAAGTATTCGATGCCATGAACTACACCTCGTACACCCCTACCCTGAAGTGACTCGAAGTTTGAAACTTCTACAAATGGAATTTTCTGATCTGTAGCATAATGTACGATTGCGTGAGCGATGGGATGTTCTGACTTTTTCTCAAGGGATGCGATGATTGATATGAATTGATTATCATCTACACCAGACATGTTTCGAATATCGACAAGTGTTGGTTTGCCTATCGTGATAGTGCCCGTTTTATCAAGCACAACTGTATCAACGGTATGTAGTGTTTCTAGTGTTGATGCGTCTTTGATTAAAATTCCTTCGCGAGCACCCTTACCAACACCAACAATAATTGCCGTCGGGGTTGCAAGACCAAGTGCACATGGACATGCAATAACCAACACTCCAACAAACGACATAAGTCCAAACGAAAGTGCCTGTGCAAACCCTAAAGATCCAATACCGAACAAAAGCCATGCACCAAGAGTCAAGAAAGAAATCACCAAAACAATCGGAACAAATACAGCAGATATTTTATCTGCAAGAGCTTGAATCGGTGCACGACTTCCTTGGGCATCCTCAACCATTTTTATGATGTGGGCAAGAAGTGTCTCAGACCCCACCTTTGTGGCTTTGAATGCAAACGATCCTGTTGTATTTAGTGTTCCAGAAACAACACCATCTCCAACATTCTTCTGTGTCGGCATTGGTTCCCCTGTCACCATAGATTCATCAACAAAAGACATTCCTTCGAGAACAATTCCATCAACAGGAATTTTCGCCCCGGGTTTAATAACAATCACATCTCCGTGCGCCACATCATGTACTGATATTTCTATTTCTATACCATCACGAACCACCATAGCAGTTTTTGCCTGAAAATTAAGCAGTTTTTCAATCGCATCTCCCGTTTTTATTTTTGATTGAGCTTCGAGATACTTTCCGAGTGCAATAAACGTAATAACAACAATCGTTACATCATAGTATGTATGCTCTACATTGAGAAAAGGTCGGAGTGTATTTTCAAATGCAGTAATAATAAAACTATACAGAAATGCAGAAGATGTGCCGATGCCAATCAATGTATCCATGTTTGCTTTCCCATATCGAAGGAAACGATATAGACCAAGTAGATATGGTTTACCAACCACAAACAAAACGTATGTCGCGCAGAGCGGAAGAAGATGGTGGAAAAATTCCTTTACGACTATACCCATTTCTCTGACTACATTATACTGAGTGAGAATATCCCAACCCATAATAAAAATACTGAGCAGAGCGAGCGGTATGGCCGAAAGAACAAGTGTTCTCATATGCGAAACTTCTTCGAGTTTTTCTTTTTTTGACTGATTGAGTCCTACATGTTGCGAATGCTCACTCTCAGTCATTCCCATAGATTCTGCCGAGGGAATTGTGAGAGAGTAACCTAATTTTTCAATTTTCTCTGAAAGAAAGTGAGGGTTGGTTTTAGATTCATCAAATGTAATCTTGGCTGTCTCAGTTCCATAGTTAACTTCCACAGAATGAACGCTTGAGGTTTTCTTAAAAGTTTTTTCAATGATACTCGCACATGAGGCACAATGCATTCCTTTTACTTTGTACGTTTGAGTAGTGTTCATGTTATTTACGTTTTAGTTTGTACACTTTAAGAACCTCATCGATTGCCTTGGTTGGTTTTCCTTCTTGTATTTGCTTGACTACACAGTGAGACAAATGATGCTCCATGAGCATATCTTCGATATTAGAAAGACCCTGCTTCACTGCAGAGCTCTGAGTGATAATATCAATACAATATGTACCCTTCTCAACCATATCTCGGAGTCCCCTCACCTGACCTTCAATGATTTTTAACCGACGTGATAGTTTAGATGTATGTATATTCATATCCGGATGATATACCCCCTAGGGGGTATTAGTCAAGTCTCAATTGTCCACAACAAAAAAACACCATCTCTGGTGTTTTTTTGATTTATCTACTCTCCATCCTTTTTCGATGCTCATCCGTATTCAACTCCCCACACTTCTTGAATTTTTTACCACTTCCGCAGAAACATTCATCGTTTCGGCCGATTTTCTCACCTGTTGGAGTACGGTCGGACGGTCTGTCGGACTGAACGGGTGCTTCGGTCGTGAGTGCATCCGCACCTTCGCGAGTTTCGACAAGTCTCTTCGGTTCATCATTCAGAAACACTGCACTTGATTGAATCTGTGGGATAAGTTTTAGAATTTCCTGCTCGACTGACGCTTGCATTTCCTTAAAAATTCGAAGACCTTCGTGTTTATATTCAACGAGCGGATCACGCTGACCATATGCGCGCAAATTTACGGATGATCGCATGTAATCCATCACCTCCAAGTGTTCGATCCAGAACATATCAATCGTTTGTAATATTACGCGACGAAGTGCTTCGATATACCCACCATCTGCATTTGCGATTTTCTCTTCAATTATTTTCTTCTCCCCTTCCTCTGCGTGTTCAGCAATCTGACGAATGTATTCGATAACAGTTTCCTGTGAGCCAAGCAAAATATCATGTCGACGAGCGTACATTATTTTGCGTTGGAAGTTGAGAACATCGTCGAATTCAAGCACATGTTTACGTGCATCAAAGTTAAATCCTTCTATTTTCTGCTGAGCACTTTCGAGTGAGCGTGTAATGAGACGATTTTCAATAGGTTCATCATCTTTCATACCGAGCTTACCCATGATATTTTTAATTCCCTCACCACCGAACACACGCATGAGATGGTCCTCAAGAGAAACGAAAAATTGTGTCTCTCCCGGATCACCCTGACGTCCCGATCGTCCTCG
>CAYVMP010000004.1:15743-18194 GCA_964452635.1 uncultured Candidatus Saccharibacteria bacterium
CGAAAAATTGTGTCTCTCCCGGATCACCCTGACGTCCCGATCGTCCTCGCAATTGATTGTCGATACGACGTGCATCATGACGCTCAGTTCCAAGCACAAAGAGACCACCGAGTGACTTCACCTCCTCGTACATTTCGGGACTTCCCGGATTTCCACCAAGTTTGATGTCCACACCTCGTCCTGCAAGGTTGGTCGCAATCGTGACTGCTTTTTTCTTGCCAGCTTGAGCAATAATCTCACCCTCTCGTGAGTGATTTTTTGCATTCAATACCTCGTGAGGTATTCCCTGTGCGGTCAAATACTCAGACAACAATTCATTCTTGGTAATTGATGCAGTACCAACGAGCACTGGTTGCCCCTTCACATATCGCTCCTTGACCTCTCGTGCAACCGCTTTGAATTTTCCTGTTTCCGTTTGAAATATAAGATCGTTATTGTCTTTTCGTATCGCAGGTCGATGTGTTGGCACTTGAAATACCGACAGACCGTATACTTTGTAGAACTCCTCACTCGATGTTTCTGCTGTTCCTGTCATACCACCGAGTTTGGAGTACAGTCTGAAATAGTTTTGAAATGTAATTGACGCAAATGTTTTGGATTCCTTCTGAACTGTTACGTGCTCTTTTGCTTCTATTGCCTGATGCAATCCCTCTGACCATCTTCGCCCCGGTTGAAGACGCCCAGTAAATTCATCGACGATAACAATCTCGTCACCCTGCTCACCACTCTTCACAACATAGTCCTTGTCTTTCTGGTAGAGAGCGTGTGCGCGAACAGCAGTTTCAAGATGGTGCACGAACTTGATTCCCTTTTCTGTATACATGTTTTCAATGCCCAATATTTCCTCTACACGACTAATACCCGCATCAGTGAGTGAAATAGTTTTGAATTTTTCATCTTTTGTATAGTGTTCACCCTCATCAAGTTTTCGTGCAATATCTGCAAACTGACGGTACAAATCCCCCGACTCAGATGCAGGTGCAGAAATGATAAGTGGTGTTCGTGCTTCATCAATAAGAATCGAATCGATTTCATCGATAAGTGCGAAGTTATGTCCTCGCTGTCGAAGACGAGACTGTTCATACTCTATATTGTCACGCAAATAATCAAAACCAAATTCATTGTTCGTTCCGTATGTAATATCTGTTGCGTATGCATCACGTCGAGTTACTGGTCGAAGAAATTCATTTACAACTTTAAATGAACCGAGAGTATCTCGCTCTGTATCGAGTTCACGATGAAGTGGATCATACACGAATGATTCATCGTGGTTGAGAATTCCCACCGATACCCCAAGGAATGAATAGATTTGTCCCATCCACACAGCGTCACGTCGTGAGAGATAGTCGTTCACAGTGACAACATGCACACCCTTTCCAGTAAGTGCATTCAGATACGCAGGCAATGTTGCAACGAGTGTTTTACCCTCTCCCGTACGCATTTCTGCAATACCACTTTGATGTAGGATAATTCCACCGAGCATCTGTACATCGAAATGTCTCTGTCCGAGTGTACGACGCGACGCCTCACGCACCACAGCAAAAGCCTCAGGCAAAAGCGCATCAAGTGTTTCGCCTTTTTCTAGACGATTTTTGAACTCAACAGTCTTTGCTTTTAAATCCACGTCTGAGAGAGCAGAAATCGCCCCTTCGAGGCTATTAATTGTGTTTACGATTGGTTGAATTTTCGAGAGAATCCTCTCCGAATCAGAGCCTATTATTTTTTGTATAAATGAAAACATTGTTGTGCCATTCTACCATATAATACAAAACCTCGCACATATTACTGTGCGAGGTTTTGTTCACCGAGAGAAGACTATTTTCGCTTCTTTGTAGCTTTCTTCTTTGGTGCTGCTTTCTTTGCTTTCTTTTTTGCTGCCATTGTATTTGTAGTCACACATGTTTTGTTTGCAAACACATGCGACAAAAATTATTTTTATAAGTTTGTGATGAACTAATAAATTTTTTCATCACTCCGACCTGTGTTAATTATCGTACATAAAAAAATTACACGCAAATATTTTTTACTAAAAAGTGTGGATAACTTTTTTTTATTTTCATCTTCGAAAAATAAATTTAAAAAACATACATATGTTTTTTAAATTTAAATTCCATATTTTGTATTAAATAAAAAATCACCCATCTTACTTTTTAGGTGATTTGAGAGCTTGCATCGAAACATGGTTAGTGGTGGCGAGCCTCCAACAAATATCATTTGTGAGTGCGACCACTAACCATGTTTCAAAACAACATACCTACTATCATACAACCTCTACACAAAAACTCAAGTACACTAAACATCATCCAAAAGTAAAACCGCCCGAGGGCGGTTTTACTTGATATTTGTTGGTTGTGGCTAATTACATTTTTGTTTAAGTAAACTTATCCAATCCTGTACCACACTCACCCCTGTATTATATCATATTTGAATTTTAAATGCAACTGTGGAAAA
>CAYVMP010000004.1:18294-46147 GCA_964452635.1 uncultured Candidatus Saccharibacteria bacterium
GCGAGATTTTTATCTGGACCACCTACCTGCTGTGGAGTAATCGCTTGAATCAATGTCTGTCCTGCGTAGATAGCGGGTACATTCACGAAATACACCATCGCAACTGTTGCAATACACACGAGTGGAAATACAAGGTAGTGCGCAACGTCGGCACTCACAGGTTTTGCCTTTTCATGTGTGTGGTGATGCACCTCCTCACGTGAATGTGCATACGCGAGAATAGAGAAGAACATGATGTAACTAATCAAGTTATCGAAGACGAATATATTGTGAAATATATACGCTGAGATAAGTCCAGTGAGAACACTTTTCTCAGGTACAGACAGTGTGCTTTTCTTCCTCCAGATATAGTAGAAGAGAGCAACATAGAGAAGTGCGTATGAAGCAAACCCGAGAATTCCACCAGCAATCAACCAATCGAGAAATACATTGTGTGTTCGATCAAACCACTGCTCCTGACCAAACATTCGAGGGTTATAGTTTTTATTGAATACAAAGTTAAAATTTTCCTGTCCCCACCCAAGAATCGGATGTTCTTTGATTCCCTCAAGTGCCATTGGCCATACATAGTATCGTCCCTGAGATTTAATTTCCTGAGTACTCAGTGATGCAAATCGAGACAATACAGGACTCGTCTGAACGAAATGTGTATTTCGAATTCCAAGGAAAATAAGAACTACGAGTGCAATACCTCCGAGGAGTCTGTACCCGTACGTACGCATTTTCTTGTGCTCCTTTTCCTTCCACACAATCAACATACCCATGAGAATCAGACCACCAATCAAACCGAGAATCGCACCTCGAGTTGCTGTGAAGTACAATATACATACCTCAAAAAGCGCGACAACCAGATAATACCATGAGTGCCATGTTGCCTTACTGTCAGGTTTTGTCTTCTGTACGTACATATATATACAGAGGAAAATATGAATAACGAGATAAATTGCAAGATACGCTGAGTTTCCGAATGTAGCATCGAGACGAACACCTCCTTGGTTGATAACTGCTTTGCCGGCAAGCTGTAAAACACCGTACAGAGAAATCAAAATACTTGCACCAATAGATACATTGAAGAATTGATTCCATCGACGTGTATCAAACACACTCGATGCAACTATATAATAGAGTGCAAGGTGAATAAGGAGTACGAAACCTTCCATTCGTTCGTAGTTACTCCACAGACTCTTGTATGGATTTACACCACTCACATCTGCAATAAACAATACCCCTAAAAACCCAAGTACTGCCCACGAAATCCATGAGCGCTTTGGACGATATTCTGGAGCAATAAACGCAAGCGCCACATACACACCAAACAATATCTCGACAATAATTCTAAACGCAAAACCCTTTCCCGAAATAAACGGGAAAAACATTGAATTCGAAACAAAAAAAGGAATAAATGGTATTAAAAATAAACCCCCAACTACTACGTACTTCAAAATTGTGTTAATCTTCATACGAAGAGTATAAAGCTGTATATAATAAAAAGCAAGAAAATGAAAGAGAAAAACATTAATTTAAAGAACAAAAGAATACTTTTGACTGGAGGAAATGGATTCGTTGGGCAAAAAGTGTACGAGGAATTAATAAATCGTGGTGCAGATAAAAAAAATATTTTCATCACAACGAGCAAACAACACGATTTACGTGAATTAAAAAATGTCCGCAAAGTAGTTGCTGACAAACACATCGTTATACACCTCGCCGCACGTGTTGGTGGTATTGGATACAACCGTGAATACCCCGGTACACTACTCTATGATAATGCACTCATGGGAATCCATCTTATTGAGGAATCTCGCAAAGCAGGTGTGGAGAAGTTTGTACAAATAGGAACTGTATGTGCATATCCAAAGGTGCCGAAACACATTCCCTTTTTAGAAACTGATTTGTGGTCGGGGTATCCAGAAGAAACAAACGCACCGTACGGACTTTCAAAACTTATCCTCCTTGAAATGTTACGCGCATACAGAAAACAATATAATTTTAATGGAATTTATTTACTACCTACAAATATATATGGTCCCGGTGATAACTTTGATCCAGAATCATCGCATGTAATACCTGCTCTCATCAAAAAATTTATCGAGGCAAAAGAAAACAAAAAATCCGAAGTTGTAGTGTGGGGTACCGGCACTGCAAGTCGAGAATTTATATATGTATGTGATGTCGCGAAAGCAATCGTTGATGCAACAATAAAATACAATGGCGTTGAACCTGTGAATATTGGTAGTCAAAATGAAATCAAAATAAAGAAATTAGTAACCCTTATAGCAAAACTTACTGGGTTTAAAGGGAAAATAGTATGGGACAGTACGAAACCAGATGGTCAACCACGTAGAAAACTTGATGTGGCACGTGCACAAAAAGAATTCGGTTTTGTGGCTCAAACTGATTTTGAAACTGGATTACAGGAAGCTATCAAGTGGTATTTACAAAACCGATAACAGGGGTAAACTTTCTACTATTATGACAAAAATAAAAAAAGCCCTCATTACAGGCATCACCGGACAAGACGGATCATATCTCGCCGAGTTACTTCTTAAAAAAGGATATGAGGTTCATGGAATCATGCGACGAGCAAGCACATTCAACACAAAAAGAATCAATCATATCTACCAAGATAAACACGACACCAACAAAAAACTTTTTCTTCATTATGGAGATTTGTCAGACAGTAGTAATATTTCCAAACTAATACAGAAAATCCGACCTCACGAAATATACAATCTCGGGGCACAAAGCCACGTTCGAGTTAGCTTTGATGTTCCAGAATATACAACAGACATTACAGCACTCGGAACACTTCGTATTCTTGAAGCAATAAAAAACATTGATCCAACAATCAAATTCTACCAAGCTGGATCATCTGAAATGTTTGGCAAAGTAATGGAAATTCCTCAGAAAGAAACGACGCCTTTCTACCCACGATCTCCATATGGATGTGCGAAGGTTTTTGCTCATTTCATTACTCAGAATTACAGAGAAAGTTATAATATTTTTGCAGTCAATGGCATACTCTTTAACCATGAGTCACCTCGAAGAGGAGAAACATTTGTTACAAAGAAAATCACTCGAGGACTCGTTCGTATTAAGGCAGGAATTGA
The DNA here is from genome assembly GCA_964452635.1 of uncultured Candidatus Saccharibacteria bacterium. Taxonomy (GTDB): domain Bacteria; phylum Patescibacteriota; class Minisyncoccia; order Phycocordibacterales; family DATDWN01; genus CAYVMP01. The sequence continues at coordinate 21,405 of CAYVMP010000004.1, forward strand.
AGAGAAGTTATATCTTGGTAATTTAGAAGCAAAACGTGACTGGGGATATTCAAAGGATTACGTCGAAGGAATGTGGAAAATGCTTCAAGCAAAAAAGGCAGATGACTATGTACTTGCAACAGGAGAAACACACACCGTGAGAGAATTCATAACTGAAGCAAGCAAGCTACTTGGAATGAACATTGTCTGGAAAGGAAAAGGTACTAAGGAAAAAGGAATTGATACTCATACAGGTAAAACAATTATTGAAATTGATCCTGAATATTTCCGTCCAACAGAAGTAGATATTCTCATCGGTGATCCTTCGAAAGCAGAAAAGAAACTTGGCTGGAAACCAAAAACCACTTTCAAAGAATTAGTGAGAATTATGATGGAAGTAGATGCGAGTGAACACAATATACGCCTTACCTAGTAATCTCTTTCAAAAAAGCGTCTTTGTGATATACTTACCGTCATGACGACTACTATTATCCGTCCCAAAAAAACCTTTAGTTTAGAGGATGTGAGAGAAATATGGCGATACAAAGAATTACTCTTTTTCTTTGTCTGGAGGGATTTTAAGGTACGATATAAACAAACAGCGATCGGTATTTCGTGGGCGATTATCCAACCCTTTCTTTCGATGGTTGTTTTTAGTTTATTTTTTGGAACACTTATTCACGTCCCTTCTGATGGAATACCTTATCCAATCTTTGTGTACACAGGACTTTTGTTCTGGCAATTTTTCTCATCATCACTTTCTGAAACATCAAACTCACTTCTCTCAAACCGTTCAATCATTACCAAAGTGTACTTCCCTCGACTCATTCTGCCGATTGCGGGAGTTGCTGTTCAGTTTGTAGATTTTTTTGTCGCATCAATTGTATTAGTTGGTCTCATGGTGTATTACGGATTTACACCGCACCTTTCAGGTCTCTATATTATTCCACTCCTCCTTGCAATCGCATTCTTGGCAGCAGTTGGAGGTGGTATGGTACTTGCATCAATCAACGTCAAATACCGTGATGTACGCTACATACTTCCCTATTTCATACAGTTAATGCTTTTCTTGACACCTGTCATTTATCCACCATCAATCGCAGGAAACTACTCATGGATTCTTGCATTCAACCCAATGACTGGAGTGATCAAAGGCGCACGTGGTGCACTCCTCGGAACAGAACCTGTGAATTGGCTCCTCCTGTCAATCTCTCTTGGAGCTGTTGCGTTTATATTTATTCTTGGATTATATATGTTCAAAAAAACAGAGCGATACTTTGCAGATATTGTATAACACAACCATGGAACCGATTATTGAAGTAAAAAACATTTCAAAAACATACACTATCCGACATCAACTCGGTAGCTATGTAACACTCCGTGATGTACTCGGAAATATTCTTCGACATCCGTTTAAATTTTTACGCAAAAAAGTGGGTGAAGTTACCGGAACAGAAAGTAAAGAGATTTTCTGGGCACTCAAAGATGTTAGTTTCTCCATATATCCCGGAGAAGTCGTCGGGATTATCGGATCAAACGGTGCAGGCAAATCCACACTTCTCAAAATCCTTTCCAAAATCACTCCCCCATCTGCCGGCGAAGTCATTGTTCGTGGAAACATGGCATCACTTCTCGAAGTTGGAACAGGATTTCACCCTGAACTCACGGGACGAGAAAATATTTTTCTCAATGGGGCAATTCTCGGAATGGGACGAAAAGAGATTGCTCATAAATTTGATGAGATTGTTGAGTTTTCGGGTGTTGGACAGTTCCTTGATACTCCGGTGAAATACTACTCATCCGGAATGTATGTTCGACTTGCCTTTGCTGTTGCAGCGCACATGGAACCAGATATTTTGGTCGTTGACGAAGTCCTCGCTGTCGGAGATGCAGACTTCCAGAAAAAGTCTCTCGGAAAAATGGAAGAGGTTACCAAGTCTGCAGGACGTACGATTTTATTTGTGAGTCACAATATGAGTGCAGTGCTCAACCTCTGTAAACGCTCAATCCTCCTTGAAAAAGGTCAGATAAAGATGATTGGAGAAACACGAGATGTTGTTAACCACTATCTCAATCTTGATGGCTCTGCTGAAGAGAAAGCAAAGGAAGCAACAACAGAATTTGAACTTGATCCATCTAAAACGATTCAAACGCGAAAAATAAGTATTCTCAATACACAAGGAAATCTTTCTCCTGAAATACCAATCAATGAAAGTTTCGATGTTCTGGTTGAATATACCGTGCTCAAGGAAACCGATGGTGTGCTTGGCTCAATTATATTTTTTGGTCCAGCAGGACAGAGAATTCTTGACTCATATGATGATGATACAAATCCAGACTCATTCGAAACACGAAAACCAGGAACATATCGTGTCACACTTCACGTACCAGATATATTTAATGCAAACACATACAATATAATGGTTGTCTTTGGACGCGGGACTGTAACACTGGATGTTGCAGAAAGCGCTCAGTTTAGAGTTGTTGAGACAAGCCCACGAAGTTACAATGTCCGAGATCGTGCACCAATCATACCCAAACTAGACTGGAAAATGGAAGAAATATGATTGAAAAAAGTAAAAAAGTAATTGTTACTGGCGGAGGAGGGTTTATTGGCACCGCTCTTACAGAAGCATTGGTGAAGAAAGGCTATGCTGTACACGTAATTGGACGATCACCGAAACCAAAAAACTTTATACCTAAAGCGACATACCACCAAGCCGATATTGCAGACATCGCGCAAATAGCTCCCCTATTCAAAAACACTCTCTACGTATTTCATCTTGCTTCATCAGTTGGCGAGCGATGGTCTATTGATAATCCAATCGAAACACACAGAGTAAATGTTGACGGAACTATCAATGTGCTCATTGCGTCTCAAACAGCAGGTGTGAGACGAGTTGTATTTTTGAGTTCAAGTGCGGTGTACGGAGACCAAAATACTCTCCCCCACACAGAAAACATGATGCCCATTCCTAAAGCTCCATACGGTGCTCAAAAATATCTTGGGGAAATGTACTGTCGTATCTGGAGTGAACTCTATGGTCTCCCGACAGTGTCCCTTCGTCCGTTTAGTGTGTATGGTCCACGCAAAAACCTTGATTACAAAAACAGACTTGTTATTGATCAATTCATCAAAGACAGACTCGAAAACAAACCTCACTCAATCATTGGGACAGGAGGAGAAACACGTGACTTTGTACATATCGATGATGTGGTGCGTGCAATATTACTTGCAAGTACAAGTAAGAAAGTTGGTAAGGGAGAGGTAGTCAATGTTGGAACTGGAACTAATACATCCATCAAACAACTTGCGGAATTATTTGATGGAGAAATCACGTACACACCAGCACGATTTGGACCAAAGCACACGCGAGCAGACATGCGTGTTGCCGAAAAACTACTTGGATGGAAACCGAAAATAAAACTAACAGACGGTGTGAAAAAGTTAAAGAAAATGTGGAAAATCTAACATGGTATCGACATTAAAAAAAATTATTAAATCTCTCCCCTTCTATTCACTCTACATCCAATTTTTGAGTTGGTACAAAATACACATCAAAGAAACCGTTCCGTGGTATCTCACACAGTATTATATTGGAATCATATTAAACACAATCACTGTATGGTATTTCCATCGAAAGACAGGAAACAAACTTCGACCAAATACCCCCATAAAACGCATCCTGATCATCGGCTCGGTTGGACATTTTGATCCAGACCACGATTACACTGGAAAAGAAGACTCGCAAAGCGCGATAGGAAATATTTTGAGAAATATTTACAACTCATTTCCAAATGCAGAGCGTATCTACGTACACCACTCAGAAGATGCATATAGAAAGGACATCCCTCCCGTTGATATGATTATTGGATTACTCTGTGAAAATTTTATATGGTATAGCAAACGACATCCACATGCACAAAGAGTACTCTACCTCGTCAACTCACATCCTCTATTCAGGATCAATATTCTTGTAGATGAAATACGTCGTGTAAACAGAAAACTACCCTTTGTTGAATACGCGTCACCATATATTTTCTTTGGGTGTGTCCGTCACGCTGATATGATTATTACTCAAGGAAATGAGTTTGTGAGACAAACATTCATTACATACGGATTTAAATACGAAGACATTGCCCTCATAGACAGCGGAGTCAATAAAGATATTCTCGTACCTAAAAAAGAGCTTCGACCAAATAATAAACTACGTATCCTCTATGCGGCTGGACAGATTAATATTCGAAAAGGATTATTTAGTGTTATGGAAATATGGGATCGATTTAACACACTACCAGAAAAAAATATAGCAGAACTCATTGTTTTTGGAAAACCAGATGCGTATTTCGAAAACGATGTGAAAGAATTTGTTTCAAAACATCCACACGTTACATTTCACCCACGTGTAGATGCATCAAGTCAGGAATACCGCGATGTACTCTGTGGAAGTCACATTATTCTCTGCCCATCACTTGAAGAAGGCCAAGTTGGCACAGTACTCGAATGTATGTCTACTGGATGTGTGCCAATCATTACTCCCGCATGTGGCATAGAAATAACAGAAAAAGAAGGTTACCTCATGCGCGATCCATACGATATCGAAAATACTGCACTTCTCATTGCTCATATCGCTTCACACAAAGACATTCTCAATGAGAAATCAGAAGCAACTCGCGCATACATAGAATCACATTTTGATTGGAAAAAATTTAGAAAAAACATTATTACATGTGTGTGGTAATAAGTTTATACTTATCTTTTCCATATATTTTCTTTCACAAAAATAGTATTTATATTTGTATCAGCATAAACTAAGTATCCTTTCGTCTTTAAATACTCAATGAGTTCAACATCCTTTACACCATTACCTGTATTTGAATAAGACATCGTTTCAGAACAAATAACTAAAGGAAGATATTCATTTGGAAACGTCTTTAGTATATCGAAATTTAATCCTTCAGTATCAATTGATACAAATTGTGGTAATCCATACTTACTAAGTATTGATTCAATAGTGACAACTGGAATTTTTTCAATTCCCAGAACTTTATGCCCCATACTCTCATAATCCTTAACTTCGGACTTAGAGAACGTATTAAGTGTTGATGTGTCCATAGTAAAATAATCTAGGACACCTTCTGAAGAAGATACACCGACATTCAAACAAACATCTTTCGGTCGTTTATTTTTTATAATTTTATAAAGATTTTTATTTGGTTCAACACATACCCCCCGTGAACCATTAACGTATAAAGAATACGTATTGTTTCCTCGTACTGGATGATGTGTTCCTATATCTAAATAGGTAGGTTTTTGTATTCCCAATGAATGAAAAATATGATGAACAATCATATCTTCTCCAGACTGTGAATAGCTTTTTGAATAATCTCTTTGGGTAAATTCTCTTAATTTTACCCGTAGCTTTTCAGTAAATTTCATGTGGTCAGTCACTATAGAGTAATAATTAGAAGCCAAATGTTTTTGATACCAAATCCCATTTAGTATCGGCGATGTTATACAAGAAAACAACATAATCAGTTTTACCTGATCCAGAACTTGTAGAAGGAAGGGTGATGTCCGTACTACCTCTATATATAGAATTCCAAGAAAAAGTTTGAATATTTGTAGATTTGATACGGATGATTAATCTCTGTCCGTCAGTTGGAGTTCCTGATGGAGCATTAACGGTCAACGTTCCAGTAGACTGTGTGTTAATTTGAATATTCTCATCAGCACTATCTCCAGTAGGAGTAATTGAAGTTGAATTAGTCACCGAGACAACTCGTGGAGTAATACGTTTATTTACCAATGTATCAGTTGTGGTTTTACCTACATATGTATCTGTACCTTGAAATGTAAGCACGGTTCCATCGGTGCCAGCAAAAGTTAATGAATTAAAAGCACTTAAAGTTTTTCCTTCACTCACCGATAAAACAGGATTGGCAATTGGTCCTGTGTATGGCGCAAATGATGCAATAATAATCGACCCTCCATTTGCACCACTCCATGTCCCAGAAAGACTAGTTGATCCAGCAGGAGTAATTGGGCCGTTACTATCAGCAATAGCTCTACTATTATCATGATTTCTAATGGTAGTTCCAGCTCCAGATGTAAATACTCCTTGATCGTTATGAAGCCATGCTACAGTCCAACAATTATCCACCAATGTTGTGATAGTTCCAGTGATGCTAGTCGCTGATGAAGCAGTATTTGTAGTAGATGCATCAGGTTGACCAAATTGTTCTGCTCCAGTGTATGAAGTTGAACAAGAAACTAATGCATCTGCACCACTAGAACTAATTACAATATTATTTGCTCCTGTTGCGGGATTAATCAAGTAATACAAGTACTGCCAACGATCACTGGGTGTTTGAACTTTTCCAATTAATGTCATCTCAATACCATTGTATGTTATTCCTGTTACGAGATCAGTAGTTGCACCCAATGTTCCAACAAATAAAATTCGATTTAAACCAGTACATGTATGAGAATACGTTAGAGTACTTGAGTTTGCAGAGGAGGTTGATGTTGAGTCAAATTCAATATTCATAATTTATAATTAATATTATATTTATAGTATATAACAACCCATTGATACCTCAAAATAGAGCTGTTTATAACTTATTGAATATCTGCTAAAATAGTCTACATGACCATTATAGGCATACATTTCGGACACAATGCTACAGTTGCACTCCTTGAAGATGGGCAAATAACCCACTGTATCAGTGAAGAACGCCTCAATAGATTCAAAAACTCAAACGGCTTTCCCGATCTCGCTCTTGCGTATATTTTAAATAAAACAAAAAACCCTGTTGACTACTATGTATTTACTCAGAAATACCCATGGGGCTACGCAAACCTAAAAGCAAATGGATTTACACAACAACCATACACAAGCGCCCTCCCTCCGGCACCCGTAGAACCACTTCGACTAAAATTATTTCCAAATAATTTCTACGCACATGTTCTCAGTGAAATGAAAGGTAGTATTGAGCATATACAAAAAAACACAGCGCTTCAGAGTGAAATGGAGGAATACTTTAGTGCAAAGCTCGGTGTACCACGCGAAAAAATACTCTACGCCGATCATCATTTGACCCACACCCTCTCAACTAAATTCTTCGAGGTGAACAATAACAAAAAACTCATATTCACACTTGATGGCGAGGGTGATGGTCTCTGTGCCACAGTCTCTATCTCTGACTCAAACTCTCTCACAACACTCTCACGTGTTAACAAAGCATTTTCTCTTGGATATTTATACAGAGAAGTAACTGCATTTCTCGGAATGAAACCGGATGAACATGAATTCAAAGTTATGGGTCTTGCACCGTATGCAAAGAAAGAACATGTGAAAAAGCTCCTGCCCATATTCGAAAAAATACTCTGGCTCAATACAGACGCCGAATTTGAGTCGCACATCCCAATGCCGACAGTCAAATACTATCTCTCGAAAAACTTAAGCTACAAACGCTTTGATACTATTGCGGGTGCAGTTCAGATGTTTAGTGAACACATAGTCTGTGAGTGGATTGCTCGATGGATCAAAAAAACTGGAATACATGATATTGGTCTCTCAGGAGGAGTATTCATGAATGTAAAAATGAATCAAAAAATTGGAGAAATGGATGAAGTCCATTCTCTCACTATTGTCCCATCGGCCGGAGATGAATCTACTGTATTTGGAGGATGCTACTATGGCTTTGAGAAACTCTGTGCAGACAGAAATATTCCTTGCACTGTAACAAAAGTAGACACACTCTACCTCGGCACAGAATACTCTGACTCAGAGATCGAAACATACTTGCATGGAAAGAATAAAACAAACACCGACTATTTCAAAAAATACACGATATCGAAACCAGACAACATGGCTACCACTCTCGCTCGATTGCTTTCGGAGAATACTGTCGTTGCACGTTTTGCAGGCCGGATGGAGTTTGGAGCACGAGCACTGGGCAACCGATCAATCCTTGCGAACCCAGCACACTACGAAAACATACGGATCATAAACGAAATGATTAAGAATCGAGACTTTTGGATGCCCTTTGCAACAAGCATACTAGAAGAAGACGCTTCAACATATCTCCATAATCCAAAACATATTGACGGAAGTTATATGATTATTACATTTGATACAACCGATGAGGCACACAGAGATTTGACTGGCGCAATCCATCCGTATGACAAAACAAGTCGACCGCAAATCGTTACAAAAAATAGAAACCCTGAGTACCACAGTATTATTTCAGAGTTTAAAAAAATCACCGGTAGTGGTGGGATACTCAATACGTCTTTTAACCTACATGGGGAACCAAACGTAGAGAGTCCAGAAGATGCTCTTCACACATTTGAACACTCTGGTCTTCCCCATCTTGCACTTGGTAGTTTCCTTATCTCAAAAAAAACATGAACACAATAAAAAAAATATTCAGAAATTCATCCGTATATCCACGATATGTAAAATATACACAGATGTACAGAATGTATATTAAAGAAACATACATGTGGTACATAATCAAATATCTTGCTGGGGTATGTATTTCCAGTATATCTACACAATTAGCACAAAAAAATAAAGAAGGATTTACGGATATCAACACAATTCTTATTATTTATGCAAAAAGTCATTTTAATCCAGATACAGACAACTTATCACAAATAAATTCACAGAGTTCAGCGGGAAATATTGCACGAAATCTCTATAATTCATTTGGGGGCAAGAAAGTAATCTATGTTGATCACAATGAGCAAAAAGAGATCCCTGATACTGTTGATCTCATTATAGGAATGGTATGTGAAAATTTCGTATGGTATGCAAAAAAACATCCGCATGCAAAAAAAATGTTGTTTCTTGTCAACAGCCACCCACTATTCCGACTCAAAACACTCATACAAGAAGGCATACGAAGAAATAAAAAAATGTCCTTACGTGAATATGTATCTCCTTTTGTTTTTCTCAAATGCATCCGCTACACCGATCAAATGTTTGTTATCGGTAACGAATTTGTCAAAAATACCTATAAACAACAGGGTATTCCCGAAGAAAAACTTATCCTTCTAAATAGTGGGGTTAATCTTGATGTGTTACTTCCTGACCACAGCAAGAGACCGACAAACAAACTTCGTGTTCTCTATCCATCAAGTCACTTTGCATTACGCAAGGGACTGTTTCGAGTGATGGATATATGGAAAAAAGTAGTACATTATGCAAAAGAGAAAAATATTTCTGTAGAACTCGTAATGCTTGGTCAAGCAGAACCACTGTACGAAAAAGAGATACAACAGTTTGTGAGTGAAAATCAAAGTGTAACAAATATGGGATGGGTTGATTCTTCTACTCAACATTATCGAGATATTCTCGCAAGTAGTCATGTTGTGCTTTTTCCATCGCTAGAAGAAGGTCAGGTTGGAACAGTACTTGAAGCCATGAGTACAGGGGCAATACCAGTAATGACACGTGCGTCTGGGATACACCTATCTAGTGAAGAAGGATTTGTAACTGCATGGGGAGATAGCATAAAAGAATCTATCGAACATATCGTCTTTCTCGCACAACACCAAACAGATGTTGTACCAAAAATGTCAATCAATGTAAGGAAATATATAGAAAGAAACCATCGATGGGATGATTTTCGAAATAGAGTAAAAAAGTGGGCGCTGACAGGAGAAAATTCTTCCCTTCCAAGACACGCCCCTCAGGAAATGAATATTTTAGATATTGTTATTAGTATTTTCAATCAGGAAAAATTAATTGAACGCCAACTTCAGAGTATTTTCAAATACACAACAACACCATTTAATTTAATTTTAGTGTTTGATGGATGTACCGACAAAACAAAACCACGTGCTCTTGCATACATTGCAAAATACGCTCCACCAAACCTAAAAGAGTTTAGACATGTGGACACACCAAATATTTACGAACTAAAGGCAAACAACACAGGCTACAGAATGGTTACAAGTGAATTTTTTATCAATCTTCAAGATGATGTACTTATTCGAGAAAAAGGATGGGAAAGACGTATGACATACCCAATGCGTATCCGAGATGATATTATGGGGATTACATCACGAATATCAGAAAACTTCGGAATATGTAATGATACATTTCATTCCTACGAAAATCAAAAGGGTCGTGAATTTGGTACGTTGGCAAGAAACACACTTGCGATACGAGACCGCCTCAATCGTGGACCAATTGCATGGAGAAACTCTCAAGCAAAAGAACTTGGATATTATAACGAAGAATACTCACCATCAGACCTTGATGATGCAGATTTAGCACTTAGAGGATGGGAGACACACGAATGGAAAGTGGGTGTATTCTGGATTAACTATCTTGCCCGTTTGGAGTGGGGAAAAACACGATCAAAAGACACAACAATGGACGCAATGAAGAGCCTCTCTCGAAACCAAGGACGTCTTGGTCGTGATCACAGGGCATATTTCGATAAAGGTATTAAACACGACGAAGAGATCATTATTGAGGATAGCGAAATTGATTACATTAAAAATCCAACATTACCAATATATTTTCACTATCCTATTAGATTCGACAGATATCATTTTCGTAGATATTTGGAATCAAAAATCAGAGGTCTACACAGAATCACAAAAATAATACTAGAAAAACCAATAAAAAAATAGAAATGAAAAAAATAATAAAAAATATTGGTCTCGCAATCCACGAAATAGGTAGACTCATACTCAAAATAGGCTTTGGGATCATGAGTCTTTCAAAATATATATACCGACCGGCGCGCGAAATCGAAAGTGCAAGAATTATTGCACGAGATAAATATTGGCACTCAATACATGGAGATACAACTCTACGATTTGATTATCCACTCACACACACATCCGTGATTTTTGATCTTGGTGGATATCATGCTGAATGGGCAATCGAAATGCTTGCCCGATACAATCCAGAACATATATATATATTTGAACCTGTGGAAGAATTTTTTAAATATATACAAAATAGATTCAAAAAAAATGAAAAGATTCATGTTTTTCATTTTGGTCTTGGTGCAAAAAATAGTACTGAAAAAATTTCTGTTGAAACAGCGTCTAGCTCAATATATAAAGCAGATATTGGACCAAAAGAAGAAATAGAAATTGTTGATATTAAAAATTTCTTCGAAACAAAACATATTGGAAATATCGATCTTATGAAAATAAATATTGAAGGCGGAGAATACGATCTACTTGATCGACTTATTACAACAGGCCTTGTAGGAAAAATTGATAACATCCAAGTACAATTTCACGAATTTGTACCAAATGCAAAGGAAAGAATGCAAAATATTCAGAAAAAACTTTCAAAAACTCATACTCCTACATACCAATATGAATTTATATGGGAAAATTGGAAACGAAACAACGTATGATTATTACCAAACTATCAGGAGGAATCGGCAACCAATTGTTTCAATATGCAGCAGGTTTTGCTCGTGCTATCAAAGAACATACGACCTTTAAAATCGATACACATTGGTACGCATCACAAAACAAACGAGCATTCTCACTCAATCATTTTTCAATCACTGCACCCGAGGCACACATACTAGAAATATTCTTTACTAAATACACACGAAAAAATTCATACCTTACAGACTATTTTCAAGACATATCATACTTCGAACACAGTGAAGAAGCTCTACGCAAAGAATTTAGACTCAAAGAACCCCTGCAAAACAAGTATCCCGAAATAGTCCACGATATTACACATACAGAAAGTGTCTCTGTCCACGTACGACGCACAGACTACATCGACAAACAACATCGCTACATCATCCTCACACCGGAGTACTATATACATGCAATGAACCACATCCTGTCTCAAAAACCAGATGCGGTATTTTATTTCTTTTCAGATGATATCGAGTGGGTAAAGAAAAACTTACACATACCGGAAAAAACGGTTTTTGTATCAGGTAAACACTATGCGGATTATGAGGAACTCGGTTTTATGTCACTCTGCAAACACAACATCACTGCAAACTCAACATTTTCGTGGTGGGGAGCATGGCTCAATACATACAAAGAAAAAATTATCATTACTCCCAAAAAATGGTTTACTGATGAGGCAGATCAATATATTTCAATACCAAAATCATGGATACACATGTAATACACACAAAAAAATCCCCCGCTATTAGTGTCGTAATGCCTATTTATAATAGCGAAGCATATATCAAAGAAGCGATTGATAGCATCCTCGCGCAAACATTTACTGATTTCGAATTTATTATCATAGACGATGGTTCTTCTGATAACGGATTCGCCATTGCCAAATCGTATACTGATCCACGAATCATAGCGGTCAAAAATGAACATAATATTGGACTTGCACTATCCATCAACCGTGGCATTGATATGTCTCGTGGTAGATACATTGCTCGAATGGATCAAGACGACATAAGCCTTCCCGACCGATTCAGCAAACAATACACATACATGGAATCGCATCCCGATATCGCCATTTTAGGTGCATGGGCACTGACATTTGGCTCCGGCACACATACACCAATCACCCATCCTACCGACCCAAAGGAACTCAAAGTAAATCTACTCTTCAGAACATCCCTTGTGCACCCAACAATCTTCATACGCACAGAATTCCTAAAAAAATACGCCATACGGTACGGCCACATGGAAAACAATAAAACTGTTGGATACATTGAGGACTATGATTTCTACACACGATGTTCGCAATACGGCAACATCGCAAATCTTGGAGAGGTACTCCTCTACTATCGAAGACATGCTCAACAAACTTCAGTCGAGAAACGTGATATTCAGATTAAATACGCACAGGAAATAATCAAACGACAACTTCAGTACATGGGAATCAAACCGACTCCAGAAGAACTGCATACAATGGTATCCATCAAACGATATCTGTATTTAGATAATCCAGATTCCCCTACCAGACTTAATCCCCTCCTTGTAAAAATCAGGGACGCAAATCTAACTACTCATACATATTCTCAAAAAGCATTAGAGAAAATACTCGGCGATATCTGGCTCGATACTTCAATCGCATACTACTCCCACAACAAACGTGATATGTGGAATGTGTTCACTCACGGAAATGCCCGAACATGGGTCGTGTATAATCTCAAAAATCTCTACCGCATAGGGAAATTGTATCTGCGTCATATAGGAATTATTTAAGATAAAAAATCTTTTTCGAACTAATATATTTCTGGCACATCGCGCAGGAACTTAGAAAACAACAATGTTCGAGTGATGGGAACACGAGAACATGCTTTGTTTTCTTGAGTTCCGAGCGTGAGGAAAATTTTCACCAGAAAATTATTCTGGTGACAGAAATGTATTAGAGAGAGAAAATTTTTTATCTTAAATAACTTTATACACAAATATTCCATTCGCTTCGTACACAGACTGTAACCCTTTCATTGTTTTCACTTTCCACTGCGGATCTTTCACACTATCCCACACGATATAATCAACTTTGTATTTTTTGAGTTGTGGCAGTAAATCATTTTTTTGTATTCCGTGAGCTTCTGCAACGATACCGTCAATAACAGACGCTGGTATCATTTCTGTATTATCGACTGGCTGCCCGAGTAATTTTCTAATTCTATTTTTACTTCCAGTATGACCGTACTCGTTTATATAGTACCCACCGAACACAAACCGTTGACGGAGCAATACGTGGTCACGATTAATTGAATCAAAATAGTGACTCAGTATAAACCTGTTTTTCACCTCTTCGTTTCTCATAAAGAACAGTATCGAAAATGGATTATAAAATACATTGAGCGATGTATACACGGGTATAAAATAACTCAGATCATTACCCGAATACACCACATCATCTTTCCCTGCATTGTGGTTGAGCCACTCGAGTACTGGTGCATAATTTTGAAAATACATCTCACCTTCTGTATATGTCATCTGCTGTGCGATCAGTTTTTGAATACCAACACACGCATACACAATGACCACACCACACAAAACTACATATATTATTTTAATTGTACGCTGAGAATATCTATGTATAACTGAATGCAAAAGATACATTACTGATATAAACAACCACACCATGTTACCGAGAAAATAGTGACTTGAAAACTCTAGATTTTTGCCTGTGATAATGTGTTGGTTGGTTGCAATCACTGTCGCACACACACCAGAAAAAAGGAGAATGCTCGTGGTGTTAATGTGTATTATTTTCTTCCAGTAGAGCAAAGCAAATAGGAATACAACACAAGACGCACATACGACTGTATCTAACCCCGATGGGAAATGTGTATTAATGAGACCGACACGTGCAAGTGTTTCGGTATATTCAGGTAACTGTGAACTTCGAAAGAGCGAAATGAAATACGGGATTCCAATACAGAAACCACCGAGAATAATAAATATTATCTTTTTTGAAAAAACTATTCTCTCACCATGAAGATGTTCATTGAGAAACACTCCTCCCGCGTACAGCGAAAGAAGCACTGCATAGAATGTCCAATAATACGGGTAGATATGGAAAAGTAATCCGAACGATACAGAAGATAGAAATACATATCGAGTTTTATGTGTGTGTATGTGTAGAAGGAGAAACAATGGCACCAAGAGCCAAAATACGAAGTTCAATCCCGGACTTGGTAGTCGAATAAAGGTTGTTGGAAATAGACCAAGAAATAAAAAAGTGGTCGCCAATACACTCCACCGACGCGACTCAGTAAGCATGTACAAAATACTATACGTCAATAGAACCAAGATCGTTACGAGGAAGAAAGTCCATATAATAAACCCAACTGGAACGGAGACTCCAAGCCACTGTACTCCCTGTGCCAGTATGTAGTCGGGTACCCAAAACTGCATTGGAAATCCATCCTTGTATTCGTAGAGATATGGGTTAGAAAGGTACGTGTGACCGTCTAATACGTCTTTTACGCGTGCTTCATAGTAGATAGCGTCATCTGTTGCTCCCCGATAAATCTGGGCAAACTGTGGCATTATACGTGGGGCAAAATACTGAGGGAGAGACGATAGACACCCAACACAGAGTGCAATGATAATAATGAGGTAATGTTTACGAAATATCATAGAAAGTATGCTCGAATATATGGGATAATCATATCATTGAGACTTCTACATAATGTATTGCTTTTTTAATAAAATATGACATAGTGTACACCAGAAAGAGGTGTAACATGATAAGACATATGGAGGTTAGCACTACAAGTGTACTGTCTCCAAGACGAAATATCTATCTTCCTACGCTCTCTTTGTTTGGGTTACCTTACAAAGAGACGTTTAAAAGAATAAGGGAAGCAGGATTTAATGGCGCCGAGGTCCTCGTCAATGGATGGAACAGACATCGATTGGGAAAGATTACAGGTATGGCACGTGAAGCAGGGCTGGAGGTAACGTACCACCAGCCGTGGAGTCTGGATGAAAACAGGACTCATCCTTTCAACCACATTTTGTCGGCCATAGGATATCTGCCTCCAAATGATTACACACTTGAGTGGGTCATGGAGAACATCCCTGCGAATCGTCGGGTAGTTCTCTACCCAGACAGAATTAAAGAAGAAAACATCAAAAATGAAAGGTGTCTTTTTGGCGGGATCACTAATTACTATAAGTGTATCAATATGGCCTACCAAACGACGTCTGTACTCAAAAGAAATGGCGAGTACAAGATGTCGTGGGACGATTTCTTGCTGGATGTTTGCTACCGTGGTCTCAGACCCATTGTATTCGACACTCAGCACGTGCTCGAATATTCTTATGATCTAAAAGGGGTTGAAGAGCTAAGGAAATACAGCTCAGAACAACTCCTCAGGCAACTCAAAAAAACATGGGAACAAGTTGGTGGTAGTAAAGATCGGGTGGTGGAAATCCACTGGAACGACTGCGACCCTAAACTAGGACATACCGGTGGAAGAAATGTTCCCCTCGGAACAGGGATACTGCCGTTGAAGGAGTTTGCAACTTTTTTAAAGGAAAAAGATTGGTGGGGTACAATAGTGCCCGAAATTAAACCATCGCTTCCTATCCCCCACAGCGTGGAGTACCTGACACGAGTCAGGGAAACTGTGGAAGAACATTTTAGTTAGAGATCAAACGAGCGCCGACCACACAGGTCGTGCGCTCTTTCTTTTTATCTACAGTATTACATCCTTATTTCTTCCGAGCAATCATAAAAAAGTTATCGTGGGTATTAAGCGGAATATACAATCGAGCGAGAAACCCCCATGAGAAAATTTTTTTAAACCATTTCCAAAGGAAAAATCCCTGCCATTTGTAAAGCATTTTAAATATGTATTGAAACGTAAATCGCTTACCAATCGTCGTATTGAGTGTAACATCAAAACCATTTTGATTCAGATATTTTGCTAAATTCTCTGCCGAGAAATAATGGAGATGTTCTGGTGGCACAATCAGATGCCAATGTCGACCAAGTGTCTGCGCGACCATACTGCCCGCATGCGGTGTATTGATCACAACAATCCCTCCTCGCTTGAGTACACGATGCACTTCGGCGAGAAATTGTTTTGGATTCTGTACGTGTTCAAGCACATCACAGAGAGTGACCACATCATAGGACTCACTTGGTAACTGCGCACTTTCCAAATCCCCTGTTATGATTTTGAGACCACGTGCCCGTCCGATAGACGCTGCATAATCAGACAGTTCAACACCTGTAACATACATACCTCTGTTACGAGCGAGGTTCATAAAAAACCCAGTCGCAGCACCAACATCTAAAAGTTTCAAACCTTTTATACTATTTTTATTTTTCTTACTCAGATGCTCTGTGATCAAATCGAGATATTTCTCAAATGTTGGAATCATTGGTTCTTTGTCTGTATCATAGTCAACATACCCAAATCCATTTTCTGCCCCCGAAAAATATGATTCATCGTAAACATCAACAGATGTTGGAAGTGGATACACGAATAAAAACCCACATGCATTACACTGATATACCGAATGGTTATTCTTCCGAGTAAAGAAATTTGTATTTCGACTTTCGCAGAGCGGACAGAGCACAGAGGATGGAGATATCTGTCTTCGAAGTATCATTCTCCATGGAGCAAGTACACCTTCGTGTATAATATGGTTTGAGATCTTTGATTCCCCACCTGTTCTGTTTGTAAATGTAATCGGCACTTCTGCAATCTTCACACCCTTTTTAAAAAGTGCGTATTTGAGTTCCATAATGAATGCATATCCGGATGAAGCAACTGAATCCAAATCAATTGCTTTGAGATATGACATATCGATACAGTTAAATCCACCTGTCATATCCCGCACAGGCATACGCGTAATCGTACGAGCATACATATTTCCAAAATACGACAATGCTCGTCTCCACAACTCCCACCCTACTGTCTTCCCCTGTGGTATATATCGTGAACCAATGACGAGACTATGTGTTCTACTCGCCTGCACCAAATCCTTGAGTGACTCAGGACTGTGACTCAAATCCGCATCCATCATAATGACATGAGTCGTTTCTGGATCATTCATAGCCTCCCTAAATCCATGAATATACGCCTTGCCTAACCCCTCCTTCCCCATTCGACTCAACAGCGACACTCGAGGGAAATTTTCTGAAAGAGTGCGTACGATATCAGCCGTACCATCTGGAGAGTTGTCATCAATCACCGTGACGTGTAAGTCATCATATCTCTGCATGATTTCAGTCACAACTCGCTCTATATTTTCTGCTTCATTGTATGTCGGTATGAGAATTCTGTATTTCATATCTCTGATTGTATAAATTTCAAAATATTTTCCGCACGCTTCTTCCATGTATACTTTTCAACAACCTCACGATATGCATTTTCTGCAATACGCTCTGCCCGCTTCGTGTCAGTCGTTAAGGCAACAACAGCATCCGCAAGTGCACATGGATCACTCGGTGGCACAAACACCGCAATCTCATCTGGCACAAGCACCTCTCGAAGTGACGGTAGGTCAGTCACAACCATTGGTCGAAGAGAAGCCATATACTCAAATATTTTAAGTGGTGACATAAAATAGCGGTAGTGTTCAACATCTGGAAACGGTGCAACAAGCACATTACACACCTGTGCATATACAGAGATTTCCTTGTGAGGAACTTTACCCACGAACACAACTCGCTCTTCCACTCCACACTGCCGTGCGTATAGAGTGTAAAATTCAACATCTTTTTTCTCGCCACCAACAACATACAGCATGTAGTCTGCCGGCAAGGTACTTAGAGATTCAATCGCAGTAGATACACCCTTTTCCTGACCCATTGTTTTCAAAGTTCCAATATATCCAATGATGTAGCCAGTGTGAGAAATATTTAAGGCACTTCGAGCTGACTGAATGGAGAGTTTTTCTTTAAAATCAGTCAATCTCACAGCATCAGGAGCAATAAAAACATGTGATACAGAAACACCTAATCCAACGATTTTTTCTTTGATAAATGATGTAAGTACAACAATTCCCCCAACTGTTCTGAAGACAAAGTTTTCAATAATATTTGTTTTTTTTGAGAACGAATGTCGTTCAATATATACTCGGCGAAAAAATGGGCTCAGATATATTTCTCGTGTGTACAAAACATCATATCGCATGAACCACAGATATACGCGCGCTGATATGAGAAATGATATAAATCGTATCCAATACAGAACAACACTACCGTGGCCAGAAAATAAATCGACATACGGCAACTCAACTATTTTAAATGTTTTGTGTACATTATAAAACTCAAATGGATTTCCTTGACCTAACTTTCTTTTTGGCACTATCAAAACAACTTTCGCACTATTTTCTGCAAATGCCTCACACATACTCATGACTTGGACTGTTTGTGCCCATCCATCAAACAATGCAATATTGGCCAAGTATACTAATTTCATACAGAATAATAGAATTTATTTCTTATACATTTTCTCAACTTCATCGAGACCTTTTTCTTCTTCAGCAGTATTACTCTTCTCAGTTTTAAATATATACCCTCGCTCACCCTCCAAACAATATTTACTCATACGATAATATTCTGATAGAGATTTCACTCTGTTTGTTAAATTATTTTTATCGACAAAATCTTTTATAGCTCTATCGTTTTCATTCCATTCAGATATTTCTTTGAGATCAGTAGGTGAATCAAACTTCCCTTCACGAGTAAGTTTTACCCTAGATAGGTCAAAACTACCACCAAGCTTGTCCATCATTTCCCGTGTGAAAAACTCAAAAGAACCTCGGGCAGAAAAAGGTTTTGGTAGACGAAACCACTGTCTCAACCTTCTTTGTGCACTACCCGTAGAATTTGTCAAAATCAGCCAATCATCTTGAGGCAAAATATCTATAAAAACTTGATCTGTTAAAATCACATTGTCATCGTGAGTAAAAAGAAATTTATCATATTTTTTATAATCATTTTTTTCTAACCACTGGTTTATACAACCCCAATCTCCCATAGTATTCGGTTCAAGAACATACTTCCACCCCAACGCTTCTATCTCTGCAACATTGGCAACTTTCTTATATAAAATTCTGTCATACAACTCACGACGTGTATAACCCAACTTTGGTAAAGTTTCTTTCTTTTCTTGCTCTGAATAGGAAGGGTCTCTGTGAGACACAACAAACATCTCTACCTCCCACCCAGCAGGTATTTTCTGCTTAGCAATTTGTTCATAAAAAGTGATGGGAAAATGCCAACCGCTTGCAACTACAGCTATTTTTTTCATATTTTTTTGATTACAGATAATGACGGAAACTTTTCATTGACTACTTCGTATGGCACACCACATTCTGTTATTTTTGGAAGATTGTGTTTTTCAATCCATGCTAAACCATCTCTGTCTTTACTTCCTCCTTCAAAATAAACAACTGAACCACGATCAATATATGACTTAACCGTATCATAAAACAATTTTATAGTCTCCCCATTATTATTCACATCGATATGCATCATGTCAAAATCTTCTGGTGATTTAATCCAGTCCATAAAATTTTTCTTTTCCAATTTTACATAATTAGATACACCATACTTTTCTAGATTTTTTCTCACTTCTTTTTTAGTAATCATGTTTCGACTAGGATGCAACCACATAGACCAATCCATTTTTAAAACCTCCAAATAGTAACGAAAACCCTTTTTTTTCAATAATTTTTTAGTTGTGTGCTTGTGAGCAGAATGAGTATATATATAAGATTCAAATAAATCGTATACTTGTATTTGCCTCTCTACTCCATCCCCTTTCAATTGATCCAATGCCATCGCCATAGCTACAGTCGAATAGCCATACAGAGATCCAAACTCTATAATTTTTTTAGGTTTATGTTTCAAAACTGCATTATATAAATCTTGCCCTAAATTATTTTCTCTATAAGAACTATCTATATCTGGATTTTTATATTGCATGTAGTTTATTAAACTTATTTATTAAATCACAAATCATTTTTACATCTCCCGCGGACACACCATGATGCACTGGCAGTAACACATATTTATGTTCCAAAGTATTCATATTTGGCAAATTCTCCCTCTTTCCACCAAAGACAGTATACTGGTCATTACGAAAATGGTGTATGCCAGTGCCTACTCTGTTTTCTCTTAGAAATTTCATGAGGCCTTCTCTCTTGTCTGAGAAAGTTAGAGCAAACCAAATATGAGCTTCTATGCCGTACTTTTTATATTCTTCCATAAGTCTCTTTCTATGATTTATAATTTTATCTATATTCGCAAGATTGCCTCTACCTATAGTTGCAGTTACATCACTCATATGATATTTGTATCCTGCTTCTATTAGATCTGTCTCACCTTCTTTTTGTTTTCTCTCTCTATCATATCCAAACCATCTTAGTCTTTTGCCTTTTTCGTGCAAATATTTGTCTTTTGTTATTAAAAATCCACCATCTACAGAAGTAAGTGTTTTTATAGACTGCAAGGACACACAAGTAAAATCTGCCTTGCCCCAAAAATCAGAACCCACAGCTTGCGCCGCATCTTCTATTAAAATAATTTTTTTCTCTCTTGCTATTTCTAGTAACTCTTTCAAACCTCTGTTATTTCCCCCAAAATGTACAAAGATTATAGCTTTTGTTTTTGGAGTAATCTTCTTCCTTACATCTTCTATATCTATATTTAAATCCTTGTCACAATCTGCAAAAATAATTTTTGCTTTCCTGTGAACTAAAGGTAAATTAGTACCCACGAAAGTCAAAACCGGACTTATCACCTCGTCTCCTTCACTGATGCCCGCAAGTTCATAAGCGAGTTCAAGAGCTGATGTACCAGAATTAACTGCTGATATATTTTGAGAAATTAATATATTTTTAAACTTTTCTCCAAATTCTTTTTCAAACGCTTTGACTTGTGGCCCTTCACCGATATATGCCCCGTAATTAGATTTTAAAAGTAAAATAGAAACGTTCCATACAGACTTAAGTGATATGTAAGACTTGAATATAGGAATCTTCTTCATGCATATATATTAGTCTATAATCTTAAAAGTAGGTAGAGGTACCACAAACTTGGCTTTTACACCCTTGGCTTTCCAATTTTTAATTATATAGTCTGCAAAATGCCAAGCCAAAATAAGTATGTAATCTGGTTTATCTTTTAAGATAATTTCATTACTTACAATTGGATTGTGTGTGCCAGCCATATATTTTCCGACTTTTTCAGTTCCAGGTAATTGAGCAATGTACGGCAATAAGTCTTTACTTAAGCCAAAATAGTTCATTACAACAACACCTCTCGTAGGACAAGAATCGGCTACTACTTTCTTACCTTCTTTGTGAGCCTTGATTACAAGGTCTAGAAATTTGTATTTACTTTCGTCTACTTTTTGTCGAAACTTTTCCCATGCTTTAGGGTTAAAGAGTCCTGCTTTTTTTTCTGCCTGAAGTAATTTGTCCACATTTGGACTGATAGGGTGTTTACCCTTCCATCCAGCATAAATTTTTATACTTCCCTCTCGGGTCTTTACTCTATACGCATCAAAAACTTCCATACCGTAGTAAGGAAAAAGTGTAACCAAAGATTTTAAACTATAAATTCGTACATGCTCGTGATATATCTGATCAAATTGGTTGCCTTCAAATACGTCCAGAAGATATTGACTCTCAGTAACGACGGCACCATCTTTATCCAAAAGACGACTTAGCCCTCGCATTACTTCTCCCAAACTAGACACGTGTGCAAATACATTTGTAAATGTAATTATTTTGGCTTTTCCGTATTTCTTGACAACATCTTTAGCAACTGCTTCATTGAAAAACGCTTGTATTGTATTGATTTTGTTTTCCTTTCGAGCAACCTTTGCCATATTTGTGGGCTCAACTCCTAGTGTCTTCATGCCTTGATCTCTAAATGAAGTCAAAAGTGTCCCATCGTTAGACCCCACATCGACACAAAAAGATCCTTTGGGTAATTTAAGATCATTGGTAATATTTTCTGTTAGTAATTTCAAATGTTCACGCAAAGGTTGTGATATACCTGTACGATATACATAATTTGTACTAGAAAAAAGAAGTTTACTGTCGACAACATGATCAAGTTGACCAAGACCTGATTCCGGGCAAATCATAAGACGTAGAGAGTAATGAACCTCTGGCTGATTCAAACCTTCTTTTGTAAGTAAAGCACCTGCAGATGGCTGAAAACCAAGATCAATAGCTTCAAAAAGATTCTTGGATCCAGTAATTTGGCAATGGTCAAGCTTACCCACTGTAATGTTATGTTTTGGTTTTTTCATGTGAGTTTTAATGTATGGTATTTATAACAAAAATGACCTATTGTTGCAAGGTAGGTGTTTACAGAGATCTTAAATTAAGATTGTAAATATACATTTACAATTATTATTTATATAATTAATCCATTATTAATTTATTCATTAATTGATTTTTATGAAAATTTTAACAAAATTAGTTTGTTCTTTTTTATTATCGCTTTTATTGTTACCCATGATAACCGTGGCCTCTACCCTCTTTACTGTAGATGATGCAGGTAATGTAGGAATAGGCACAGCTTCACCTCAATACAAACTTGATGTATTGGGAACCATGCATAGTAGGTTAGTAAATTTAGATGCTTCATCTACACCAAGCAGTATCAATTTGAGTTCTGGCAATGTTCAGTCTTTTGTTCTTAATTCCAATCCTACCCTTTCTTTTACCAACCCTCAAGCTGGAGCAGAATATAAGTTGATTATTAAACAAGATGCTACTGGTGGTAGAACTATTACATGGCCAGCTACAGTAAAGTGGCCGAGCGGAAACCCTCCCACACTTACCACAACAGCCAACGGTGTAGATACGGTTGATTTTGTATTCGATGGAGTAAATTATCTTGGTTCTTACTCTCTCGACTATCAACTTCCGGTCCCTCCTATTGCTTTTGATGCCGCAACCAACTGCGGAGGAAATGCTTCTTGTAGTGTTACAACTTCAGGTTCAAATAGAGCACTGATAGCTTATGTATTAGGAGACACTTCAGATAACCAACCAACTTGTACATACAATGGTACTTCAATGACCGCTATAGACAAAGTTCAAATACCTTCTGATCGATGGTCTTATTCATTATTGTTGATTGCACCCACATCTGGTTCCCATACCTTATCTTGTTCAGGTCCAAGTTATATAAGAATTTCTTCTGTTTCTTATACTGGCGTTAAGCAGACTAGTCAACCTGATAACTATGGACACAATACAACATCATCAGGAAGTTCCGTATCAGGTAGTTACACTGTAAACAATAATCATTCTATGATAGTACAAGGCACATTTGCAGCAGGAGGATCTGCGTCTTCCGCTACAACTGACAGTGTCGCCATGACCGAAAGAGGAACTACAAATACAGGAGTATCTATATTTGATACTGATACTAATCCAGCTTCTGCTTCAAGTCACACGGTTGCATGGACAAATTCTAGCAGTTCTAACTTAAGTCAATTGATAATTTCTTTGATTAGAGCGGATTAAAAGAGTTCTTATTTAATAAATTAAAAAAACAAAAACACTCCTTCGATAGAACGAGGGGGTGTTTTTATACACCTGTAAATTAATTGAGGATTTCCAGAAATTCACAAATAATCTAGTTCTAATAACCATCAATTATAAATAGATAAAGCTTTGAGTAATTAAAAGAGCACCCCTCCGCCGTGGTGACGATGAAGTGCCCTACTCGAATCATACTCTTCTCCTTCTACCCGATTACCTGCAAAGCGAGGATTTTCGAGGTTGTGTTTTTGTTATAAGCTTCTCGGACCCACTCGATAAATTTCTTGGCCGTTTTGATTTCCTCCTGAGTAAGATGCTTACTGACTTGAGGATTTGCATCAAGTACCTTATCGATCTCTGCAAGGGTTTCCATCTTGGTAGGAGTAAGGACCAGAGCAAAACCGTGCTCATCCCATCTAGACCCCAAATCTGGTGTCGAGAAAAACTTCTCGGCAAAAACCAAACTTGAATCGATGATCCCAGAACGCGCGTTGTCTCCAGCATAAAATACTGGCTCCATGTCATCTTCTTCTTTTTTGGGAGGATAGAAACTCCTGCAAAACTCCTTGAAGTCACTGATCTCCCGGATTCCTTCATTGTATCCACTCTCCTCGTGTCCCGGAATAAAAAGTCGCGGACCCGCTCCTAGAGCCACCGTAAAAGTAGGTCTCATGCCTGCCTTCATCCAATCTCGAGTGTACTCAAGATATGGAACATGAGTTCTCCCAGCAAAGGAAGGGTCTAAAAGCAAAAGCTTGTAATTTGCCCTCGACATTAAACATTT
>CAYVMP010000005.1:0-2153 GCA_964452635.1 uncultured Candidatus Saccharibacteria bacterium
TCGGAGAATTTCTTCGAGGTGTGGCATTTCTCATGTCTCTTGCTGTTGGTGTTGCGTTTGTGTCTCGTGTCGCAAAGAATTTTCAGGATTACTATCTCAACACTATCACTCAGCGACTCGGATCGGAGTTGTATGCGGATTCAGTCAAGCATTCACTTGCACTTCCATATCATGTATTTGAAGATCAGCGAAGTGGAGAGACACTGAATTTGTTGCAGAAAGCTCGTACAGATGTTGAGAAACTTATTGCCTCCGCGGTCAATCTTACATTCGTGTCGTTTGTAGGATTCGTATTTGTAACTATATATGCAGCACATCTATACTGGGGGATTGCACTTGCATTTGGATTGACTATACCGATTATAGGTGGAATTAGTTATCTTCTGTCTCGAAAAGTAAAAAATATTCAACAGAAAATAGTACAGGAAACAGCACTGCTTGCTGGCTCAACGACGGAATCATTACGCAATGTTGAACTTGTAAAGAGCCTTGGTCTATCACATCAGGAAATAGATCGGTTAAATAAAACAACTAAAAAGATTCTTGATCTGGAGCTTAGAAAACTTCGATATGTCAGAAGTATTAGTTTTATTCAGGGGACATTCATTAACTTACTTCGAACATTAATTCTCGTATTCATGCTCGTTTTGATTCACCAAGGAGTGATTACGATTGGTCAATTCTTCTCACTCATGATTTACTCATTTTTCGTGTTTGGTCCATTGCAGGAAATCGGAACTATTATCACTGTGTATCGTGAGGCAGAAGTGTCACTTGGACGTCTCGGAGATATACTTCGTATGCCAATTGAACCAATTCCACAGAATGCGAAACCACTTAGTCGTCTTGAGTCTCTTGAGTTTAAACATACATCGTTTGCATACACACAGGCGAAGACGATAGCAGTGAACGGTGTGTCATTCACAGTGTCTCAGGGTGAGACTGTAGCATTCGTAGGACCTTCTGGTTCTGGTAAAACGAGTGTGGTTAAACTACTCGTTGGACTGTACGCACCAACAGATGGAACAATTCTCTATAACGGAATTTCTGGAAAAGAAATTGATTTGGGAGATCTACGAAAACAAATTGGGTTTGTAACACAAGATACACAGTTGTTTGCGGGAACAATACGAGAGAATTTGCTTTTCGTAAATCCAGATGCAACAGATGAGGAGTGTCTCGATGTTCTGCGAAAAAGTGCATGTAACTCCTTGCTTGATCGTGCAGATCAAGGACTCAATACAGTTATCGGTGAGGGAGGTGTAAAGATTTCTGGTGGTGAAAAGCAAAGACTTTCTATCGCACGAGCTCTGCTTCGAAAACCAACACTACTTGTGTTTGATGAGGCGACGTCTTCACTCGATTCTCTTACGGAGGAGGAAATCACTAAAACTGTTCGGGATGTGACGAGTACTCGCAATCATATTACCGTGCTTGTTGCACACAGACTTTCAACAGTGATGCATGCAGATCGAATCTATGTGCTTGAAAAGGGTGTCGTTGCCGAATCAGGTACACACACAGAGCTACTATCACAAAAGGGTTTGTACTATGCAATGTGGCGACAACAAATAGGGGAAAGAGTATAATATCTACATATTCGATTAAGCTAAAAATATGCTCAAAGGATTTAAACAGTTTATTTTACGTGGAAATGTTGTTGATCTCGCGGTCGGTGTGGTGGTTGGAGCTGCGTTTGGAAATATTGTAAATGCTCTCGTCAAGGATTTGCTTACACCACTCATCGGTGCAATCGTTAAGGCACCGGATTTCTCTGGGCTCTCATTTTCTATTCGAGGAAGTCAGTTTCTGTACGGTGATTTCTTAAATAATCTTATTTCATTTTTGATTATATCGAGCGCAGTCTATTTCTTTGTGGTATTGCCAATCAACACACTCATTGCTCGTGCACGAACGGAGAAACCTGCCGATCCAACAACTAAAAAATGTCCAGAGTGTCTGAGTGATATTCCACGTGATGCACGGAGATGCGCACACTGTACGTCTGTACTAAACTAATTCTCTCTATTTTTGTCCACAGGGTTGTATGCTCCCGTTTGTTTTTGTTGTATAATATAAACCATGAATAAAAAAATAATAAGTATAGTGCTCATTGTGCTCGCGCTCGGTATTATAGGATATGTATACATGCA
>CAYVMP010000005.1:2253-27461 GCA_964452635.1 uncultured Candidatus Saccharibacteria bacterium
GGATATGTGAGGATGATGGAGGAGGTGTGTTGTGAGAAGAATCATTCTCTGTTGCGTTTTTATTCTGTTGTTTGCATGTTTGTATTTACTTGCTCTAATATCCACTCGAACTAGAAGATTTTGGTGGACATGGAGACAGTGGAGAATATATGAAACAAAGGCTAGCCGTTGCTAGCCTTTTGTTGTACACTGACCGTATGAATACAATCTATACAGTAGAGCAGAGTGGAGAATACGAACTTCTCGATAGTGGTGGAGGAGAGAAACTTGAGCGATACGGACAGGTAGTTATTTCTCGACCAGACCCTCAGGCACTGTGGGAGAAACATCTACCCGAAGGAGAGTGGAAAAAGGTATATGCTCTATATGAGCACGGTCAGGCGCGAGGAAAATGGAAAACACTTACCGATATTCCAGTGGATTGGAAAGTAAAACTTTCTGGGGTGACAACAACTCTGAAATTGTCGCCATTCAAACACGTTGGAGTTTTTCCTGAACAGTCAGTTCAGTGGCAATGGGTTTCTGAACAGATTGCACAACACACACAGGGAAAACCACTCTCTGTTCTTAATCTCTTTGGATACACAGGTGGGGCATCTGTTGCCTGTGCTCTCTGTGGCGCAGAGGTGACACATGTAGATGCATCGGAGTCATCTGTCGTATGGGCGAAGGCAAATCGAGATGCATCAGGACTATCGAGTCAAAGTATCCGGTTTATTGTCGATGATGTACGGAAATTCGTCGAGCGAGAAATACGACGAGGCAAAACATACGACGTGGTCATTATGGATCCACCTACATATGGACGTGGTTCAAAAAATGAATTATGGAAAATATAGGATGATCTCGTTCCGTTTTTGAAAAAAATAAAAAAAATTCTCTCACCAAACCCCGTTGCGTTTATTTTAAACGGGTATGCTTCGGGGTATTCACACCTCTCATACAAACAAACTCTTGAGGGGATAGTGGGGGATATGGGAGGAACTCTTGAATCTGGCGAGCTTGCAATATCTGAGAAGTCTGGAAACAGAGTACTTCCATGTGGAATCTTTGCACGGTGGAGTAGGTAGGTTTTAAAAAAAGCGCGACAGCCTCCGTAGAGGTGTCGCGCAAAACATTATTCCTTCTTCTCGAGGGATATTTTCCCCTTAATGTGCTCATGGATGACGTTGTGTTCGTCGTCCTTGTCAGGACAAGACGTTCTCGGAACATTTCTGTACCCGATGACCCCCGTGTCCTTCAAAAAATTATTAAATTCTTTTTTAGTAATTCTAACAGCTTGTGTCGACATATCTTCAAAAAAATTATCACATCTTATTTTTTAATGCAACATGTAGTAGTATAGTGATATGAATACTTTCGATCTATTCGTTCAGTCGTATTTCTCTTCAGTGCGGACAGCATCGTCAACTGAGTTCATGTATATCATCACATCATTTTTCGACATCACAACATTTGTGATGATTGGTGTGTGTTTCGCATTGCTCGTGTACCTCGTACGAGGGGCACGGTACGCTATATTCTTTTCGACAACCATCGTAGTAGCGGGTGGAATGATTGCGCTTCTTAAATCACTCTTTAATACTGCTCGTCCGCTCGATGGAGTTATTCACGTCTTGAGCCCGAGTTTTCCGAGTGGGCACGCGACCATTGCCACTGTATTTTTTGTCACGTTGATGTATATTTTCGATACGTATTTGGGAAGATTTGGACGGATTATGTTCAATGCACTCTGTGTGGCATCAATATTTCTCATTGCACTGAGTCGAGTATATCTCGGTGTTCATTGGGTGAGTGATGTGGTGGCGGGTATTGTGCTCGGTGCACTCATTTCCTACGGAAGTATCTTGGTGTTTGCATTTTTTAATTCTAAAAATAAATGAATATTCTCTCTGGTATACCTGTCCGTGATCGTATCAAGGATGAAATTATACAGTCTCTCTCTACACTCTCTCGAGATTCAAAACTCCTGATTATTCAGGTGGGTAATAATCCACAGTCGTCTGTCTATGTGTCACAGAAAATAAAGTTTGGTCAGTCTGTCGGGATTTCAGTTGAGCACATGGTCTGTGTTGAAAATATATCTGAGCAGGATTTACTCTCACGCATACATATGTCAAATGCATCTCAGGAAGTAACTGGAATTATTATCCAACTTCCGCTTCCTCCACACCTCAATACACGTGTGATTCTTGATGCTGTTGACGCTACAAAAGACGTTGATGGGCTGGGAATCACTCAGATTGGTCTTTGCGCTGTGGGGGGTCAATACGCACATGTGCCCGCAACCGCTCGAGGAATCATGTCACTTTTTGATTACTACGGTATTTCACTTGAGGGGAAACATGTGGTGGTTGTCGGGAGGTCTCATCTCGTAGGGAAGCCGGTAGCGTCTCTCTGTCTTGAGAGAAATGCCACAGTGACAGTGTGCCATAGTCATACCATTGGGTTGGAGAGTATTACTCGTACAGCGGATATTCTTGTAATAGCTTGCGGGAAGCCACGTCTCATCAAAGCGAGTCATGTGGTATCAGGACAAATAGTAATTGATGTTGGTCTACACAGAACCGAATCGGGTTTGTGTGGAGATGTTGATTATGAGGAAGTTGCCGGTGTTGTAGGGGCACTTACGCCAGTGCCGGGTGGGGTAGGGCCTCTGACCGTCGCATCACTCTTTCAGAATGTCGTCGACGCAGTACGCTTTCTGAAATAATATTTTGTCTGGTATACTATGAAGATAATTATTAATTAACTAATATTTTTATGGATCAATTTTTAGATTCTTCTCGCAAAAGTAGATTGTATACATCAATCATTGCGCTTATTATTCTTCTCGCACTGTTTATCGGTGTGAAATTCATCGCTGGTGTGAAAGAGATTTCATATATTGGGCGAGGTACATATCCGACAAATGTAGTAACTGTTACTGGAAAGGGTGAGGTTGTTGCAATACCAGATACAGGATCATTTTCTTTTTCTGTAGTTGAAACAGCAAAGACTGTTCCAGAGGCACAGGCACAGGCAACAAAGAAAATAAACGCAATTATTGACGCACTGAAGTCAGCAGGTGTTGCCGAGAAAGACATCAAGACAACGAACTATAGTTCGTATCCTCAGTATGACTATGTCCAGAGCACTGTGTGTCGTGATGGATACTGTCCGGGTGGCAAGCAGGTTTTGAGAGGATACGAGGTCAACCAGAGTGTTACTGTTAAAGTGAGAAAACTCGACACTGCCGGCTCACTTCTCACAAAAGTCGGTGATCTTGGTGCATCAAATATCAGTAGTCTTGAATTTGTCGTCGATGATATTGAAGGTGTAAAGGCAGAGGCACGCGACAAGGCAATTACTGATGCAAAAGAAAAGGCAAAAATACTTGGCAAATCTCTTGGCGTGAAGCTTACGAAGATTGTAAACTTTACTGATACTGGAGAGCAACCTCCAATGTACTACGCAATGGATTCAAAGGTGATGGGTGCTGGTACCATGATGGGAAATCAAGAAGCAACCCCGTCTATTCCAGTCGGTGAGAACAAAATCACTTCAACAGTGATGATTACATACGAAGTAGACCAATAGAGTTCGGTACCCACTATTTCAAAAAAACACCTAGGAATAGGTGTTTTTTTGATGTTGACTATTTTAGCATATAATGTATTATATTAGAGCAATGAAAAACATCTGCAATCAACTACATATCGGAGGTAACGGCCAAAAAGGCTTTGGTATTTTTGCTGTGCTTCCAACTCATATTTCCGCACGAACTGTGGAGAGATTGCGCTGTGTTATACGTATTTAATCAAACTTTTTTGAATACTAAAAACACCGCGTACATCGCGGTGTTTTTAGTTCTTTGAAATTAATCTATAAGGAGCAGATTGTGTCTGAAAAAGTAGTGTTTCTCGATATGCCTAAAACAAGAGTGTATCTACGACCTGTAGAGAGGGAAGACCTTCCTTTCTTTCAGGTTATGATGAACAATGAAAAAATATCTCGATTTCTTAATCCACGTTCACCAATGTCAATGGGTGATGAGGAAAAATGGTTTGATGATATATCAAAAAACAAAGGTAACAAGCGAGTGTGCACGATTGTTCTAAAAGAAAACCATCAACCAATCGGCAATATTGCATTGTTTAAAATTGACTGGATAGGTCGCACAGCTGAGACGGGAACTGCAATCGGAAAAGAAGAATTGTTAGGGATGGGCTTAGGCACAGAAGCAAAAATGCTCTGGCTTAAATATGCCTTCTTTAATCTCAACTTACGACAGGTTTATTCCAGCGCCTTTGCCTTTAACACAAGGAGTCAGAGATACTCAAAAAAATGTGGGTATAAAGAAATAGGAAGGATACCAAACCATCTCTATGTCGATGGTCGGTATCACGATGTTATTACTTTGATGGTTACTCGAGAAGATTGGGAACCACTGTGGAGAGAATTCGAAGTCAAAATGGAAGGAGAAACCGATGTTGAAAGAGAAAAGTAATCCCCTCATGTATTTGTTCGGTAAGATGTGGCACTACTCAGAGGGTAATCGTGGAAACATTGTGTTGTACTGGGTCATTTTTATTGTGGCCGAGTTAATCGATGTATTCTGCATGCCTATTGTATGGGCAAAAATGATGGACGTGATTACTCAACAAGGTATCACTTCATCAAGTATGAAGACGTTAAACATTCTTCTTGGGCTCGTTTTTGCTCGGACGATTGTCGTGTGGTCTCTTCATGGTCCAGCTAGACTTATAGAATGCACCAATGCTTTCAAGGTTCGTGCAAACTACAGAAGATTTCTTACTAAAGGGCTTCTGACACTACCTCTTGAGTGGCATGTGGATCATCATTCGGGTGACACAATAGACAAAAGTGGCAAAGGAACGACTGCATTGTATGATGTATCGGAAGATTCTTTCCAGATCATCTACTCTGTTGTTCAGTTGGTAGCATGTTATTGCATGCTCGTGTACTTCAGTCATTCGTCGGCGTACATTGTTTTGGTGATGATGTGTGTAAGCGCGTGGATTACCATGCGTTTCGACAAAATTCTCATCAAAAACTACAAAGAGTTGAACAGAAATGAGAACCAGATTTCCGAAAGTATATTTGATGCAGTGAGTAATGTCTCAACTGTCATTATTTTGCGAGTCGAGAAGTTGGTTTTCGATGCGATTATGCACAAAGTTGAAAAACCATTTGAGCTCTATAGACAGACCAATCGTCTGAATGAGACCAAATGGTTCCTGACAAGTGTCTGTTGCACCATAATGACAATCTCTGTCCTTGCTGTGTACTTTCGCCAACATATGGGGTCTTCGGCTGGTGTGCTCGTGGGGAGTGTGTATCTTCTCATCAACTACCTCAATAGGATTGCCGACTTGTTTTTCAGGTTTTGTTCCATGTATGGCGATATCATGAAGCGTAAGGCTCGAGTGATGAATTGCGAGGAGTTGACGACAGATTTCAAAACCGAAAGCTTTGCGAATCATGTATTACCAAAAGAATGGCAAAAACTTAGAATTGAGGATCTTAGTTTTTCGTATCACACGGAGGGTGTGGTTGATCTGCATCTGAAGGAAGTTTCGCTATCACTTGAACGAGGGGAACGTGTTGCCTTTGTTGGAGAATCTGGCAGTGGCAAAACAACTCTTCTTAAGGTTATGCGCGATCTCTATCACCCCCAGAGTCTTAATCTCTCTGTTGATGGACAAATAATCCCGCAAGGGTTTGAGGGTATCAGTCGAGCAATCGCACTTGTACCACAAAATCCTGAGATATTCGCCACAACTATCCTGAGTAATATTACTATGGGGGCTGACTATGATATGTCATTCGTTCACAAGTTCACCGACATGGCATGCTTTACAGATGTCGTAGAAAATCTACCAAAACAATTTGAATCCTCTATCAAGGAAAAGGGAGTCAATTTGTCTGGTGGACAACAACAACGTCTCGCTCTATCTCGCGGACTTTTGGCCTGCCATGGTAAAGATATTGTGCTTCTTGATGAACCAACATCGAGCCTTGATACAATAACGGAGATGAAAGTCTACAGAGGCATTTTCCAAGGATTTCGAGGTCAGACAATTGTCTCGTCGATCCACAGGTTACATCTTCTCCCACTTTTTGATCGGATTTGTATGTTCGAAGGTGGAGAAATTATTGCATCAGGAACATTGAGTGAATTGTTGTCATCGTGTGCTCAATTTGAGGCATTGTGGCAACAGTACACCAACAATCAAGAATCTCTACAACAGTAAAAATTAGTATTTTCAATCCCACTTTCTGAAAAGGAGGTGGGATTTCATTTTGCACCATCTGATGTTGACTATTTACCAATAAAGGAGTATTATTGTAACCAAGTCCCCCCGAGGGGTTTTTTACTAACTAAACAAATTATTATGAGCCTTATTACATATCTTAAAGACACACAGGGTGAGTTGAAACACGTTAGTTGGCCATCACGCAACCAAGCAATCGTGTTTAGTATTGTTGTTGTCCTCATCTCTGTATTCGTATCGTTTTTCCTTGGGTTTTTTGATTATGTATTTAAACTTGTATTGCAGAAATTCGTTATCTAATTATTGATTATTGAACTTTTAATATATTCACCATGTCAAAACAACAAATCCAAGAAGGGCGAAATTGGTACGTGATTCACACATACGCAGGATATGAAAACGCAGTGATGCGTAATCTCAAACAGCGTATTGAGTCTTTGGGTATGGAAGACAAGATTTTCAACGTTATTGTTCCAACTGAGAAGAAAATTAAAATCAAAGGCAACAAGCGTGTGGAAGAGGAGGAGAAAATATATCCGGGGTATATTCTCGTAGATATGATTGTAACTGACGACTCATGGTATGTGGTTCGAAACACTCCTCGTGTGACAGGGTTCGTGGGGTCAGGTGTGTATCCTGTGCCAATCGATCAGAAGGAGGTAGACGAGCTCTTTGCACGCATGAACACCGGCGGTGTGAAGCACAAAATTGACTTGTCTGTAAATGACAACATTGTTATCGTTGACGGACCATTCAAAGACCTTGAGGGTAAGGTAAATGAGGTTGATGAGGAGCGAGGTAAGGTTAAGGTGCTCGTGGCGATGTTTGGTCGTGAGACTCCGGTTGAGCTCGACTTTCTTCAAGTTAAAAAATCTTAAGGTGTGGTGGTTTGCAATTTAGACACTTTTATATTAGAGTACAGGAACAAAAAATATGGCAAAGAAAATAACAAAAAAACTAAAACTCGTGATTCCTGCAGGGAAGGCAAATCCTGCTCCTCCGGTTGGACCAGCACTTGGTCAGGCGGGTGTGAATATTGGCGAATTCGTCAAGCAGTTTAACGATGCAACAGCAAAGATGATGGGGGATGTCGTGCCTGTAGAAATCTCTGTGTACGAAGACCGAACATTCTCATTCATTTTGAAGACATCTCCTGCGACCAACCTCATTTTGAAAGCAATGGGCAAGGAAAAAGGTTCTGGCAAAAATGCAGTATCTAAGATCGGCTCTATCACAAAGGCTCAACTCAAAGAAATTGCTGAGAAGAAAATGCCAGATTTGAATGCAAATGATATTGAAGCTGCTATGAAAATCATCGCAGGTTCAGCTCGAAGCATGGGCGTTGACGTGAAATAATCTTATTTTAAACTTACTCAAGTAAGTAACAAAAATCTCACGAAACTCGTGAGATTTTTGTTATCCATTCTTTATTCACCCCCACCCAGTATTTGCAGTTTTTACGTATCGTGATATGGTGGTCGGTGGAGGTATTTTGTGGACAACATATTGGTTCTGTGTGTGAAAACTATTGATGAGCAACTCATGATAAGATTACGAGCAGTGAAGGGTGTGTGCCAGCATTGTCTCATTGTTTCAAAAGAATTGCGTGATTTTTTGGGTATTACATTTTCTGAACCCGACAAGGTTCTGTCTGATCAAAATATACATGCTCTGATCAGCGGACTTTCTATTTTTAATGCAGTTGGAATACTTCCGCGAAATTTGAATGGAAGTCTTGTTCCTGATAGAGACTTCTATTTTTTTGAAGCGGATTCCACAATAAACAATGGAAGAAACGCGCTTGTAACAGCTTACTTGGTCGAAAAGACTAATAGAAAATGTCATGTATACGCACTTGTTTTTGAGGATGGTGTTTTTGAACGAAAACAAACCTTCCCTCCTCCCCGGCAATAGCCGGGGTTCGTTTTAATACAATGAAAAAAACGCACTTTGTGAAGTGTTGGTGTTGAGACAAATGTGATATCACTATCTTGGAGGTTATTTGGAATGGAAAATCGAAAAAAAGAAGCAATTTTCATTGCAGCTCAAGTCTACAGGGAATCTGTTTTTTTGAGTATGTTGAACCCTGAGGACAGGATTGTCATGGAAATGGACGATCTTGCGCGAATAGTAAAGTCTTTCAAAGATTTTGGTGCCAAGATTGTTTTAACTATGGGGACATTCGATCTTCTTCACGTTGGGCATGGGCGATATATTCGAAAAGCACGCGAACAAGGTTCACTACTTATCGTTGGTGTCGATGATGATTTGAAGGCGAGAGGACGAAAGGGTGAAAATAGGCCAGCTGTTCCTTTTGACGAACGGGCTGAATTACTCACATATCTTCGTTGGGCAGATCTTGTTGTTAAAAAGGGAAGTACTGATGAAAAATGGCAAATGATAAGGATTGTGCGTCCCTATGTTCTGGTATGTGTAAAAGGTACATACACTCAAGAAGAGAAGGAATCTCTAAAAGAGTTTTGTGAGGAGCTTGTTGAGCTCGACAGGCAAGCCGAGACAAGCACAAGTGCCAAACTCAGAACCATTATTCTTGATGGTGCAGATACATTTAAGGAAATCATGCTTCGTCGGTTACCAGATTTCGTTACGAGTTTGTATGATGAAATGAAGAGGGAGAGATGAAACTACTTGTCATGTATATTCCCGTTTTGCATGCAGGTTATGAGCGTTTTTTGCTGAAACATAGAGATGCTAGTGCACTCTTTATTTTCGGTAAGGAAACAATCTCTGCATTTTCTTCTCTCAAAAAGGATTTACGTTGTTTGGATCCAGAGCTGACAATTCTTTCTCTTCGAGCATGGAATATTTTTCCACGAATTGAAAATGTTGACTCTGTTTCTCAAGAAGACCTACTGAATTTTTCAGAGATTGTGATGCCAGATGAGGTTGAATGTCATCTGTACGCAGAGAGGTGTTTAGATGGATGTAATGTCCTATTTGATTCTGTTTTATTGCGTTATGACAAGAAAAGGTCAGAGGCATCCTATATAGCAAGTGCCACGATGGTTAACTCTGAAGAGGCAGTGTTACTGATGGGGTTTGTTATCGAGGAATCAAAGAGGAGTCCGGATTGGTGGCTTCAGGTGGGTGCTTTGATTGCAAGAAACGGTGAAGTCCTTTTAATTGCTCACAACGAACACAAACCCACTGACAGAGAAGTTTTGTTCGAGGGTGATCCTCGATCAAATTTTAGTAAGGGTGTTAGGGTGGAAATAACACTCGCGGATCATGCTGAAAGGGTGTTGATCGGTGAAGCTGCTCGTCAAGGGATTTCTTTGTTGGATACAGATATGTACATAACAACCTTTCCATGTGCAACATGTGCATACCAGATGGTACGGGCGGGGATAAAAAGGTGTTTTTTCAAAGATGGTTGGGTACTGATGGATGCGAGTATTAAAACTTTCCGTCAGAATGGTGTTGAAGTGTTCCATGTAAAAACTCCGGATTAGCCGGAGTTTTCTTTATATCCTAGAGTGACTTTTATTTTTTCCGAATCCTCTCTTTTTTCTGAACCAACTAAAAAGTGGAAATGTAGATGGTCAAGACTTGCATGGGTATACATCATGTTGCCGTTTCGAGAGAACTCAGAAAAACCCGGAGTCTGGAGGTGTTTTTCTAACCACTGAATCATTTTTATTTTTTCCGACCATTCTTCATCAGAAAGTTCGGTCATTCGGGTTACGTGGCGTTTACTTATAATCAGGTAATGGTATCTACTGCCTTCGTATGGAAAGTCGTTTTTCATTATAAACCAGTAATTTCCACTATAGATAATATCTGCGTGTGTATTTAATCGAGTACACAAATAACACACTCCTTCTTCTTCACATTTTTTCATTCTGCGCATTTGTTCTTCGTTGCGAATTGTATCAAATCTCATGGTACTCATAGGGGTAGATGTTTATATAAGGTATATCAGTTTTTTTATAAAAAATAAAGTCGCTCATCTCTGAGCGACTTGAAGGCTAGATTGCAACCGGAATGCCTTTTATGGCTGGATGCGGATTGTATTCTGAAAGCAAAAAATGTCTTGGTCTAAAATCACGAATGTTTGTAATACCCAAACCCTCGTCTGTAAGGGTGAGTCTTGGTAATATTCGTGGTTCTCGATTAAACATTTCTTCGATACTATTAAGTTGGTTTGTGTATATGTGTGTATCGAAAAACGCATGAATGAATTCGTGTGGAATCAATTCTGTAACGTGACTTGTCATGAGAAGTAGTGCACCGTACCCAATCATATCAGCGGGAACTCCGACAGGGAAATCTGCTGATCTCTGTAACATCATCATACTTAGTTTTCCATTGATCACACGATAGAAAATCCAACCGTGGCAAGGAGAGACAACGGCTTTTTGGAACCCACCCCGTCCAATCCAGAATGGAATCCATGGTGTCACGTGGTGTGTTCGAATGTGGGGATATTTTTTGAGCTGTTCAATAACATGCTCAATTTGATTGAATGTTTTCCCGTCTGGCATAGGGAAGTTGCACCACGCGGCGCCATATGAAGCGGGACCAAGGTTTCCTGTCGGAACTCCAATTTTCTGGCACTTTCTTTCCGTTACCCATTCTTCCCACCACGGGCAACCGAACTCATCTCTCAGAACACTGTGTTTGGTGACTCCATTGAGGAAGCCACAAATTTCCCCAATCGCGCTTCTCCAAAACGGAATAGCTCTCTCTGTAATGAGTGGAACACCGTTTTTTAGCGGAAAATGCATGGAAGGTGGATGAATATATGTTCTGGCGGGAACGTCCTGAGGTGTGTTCTCGATGTCCTCACCGTGCTCAAGAATGAATCCAAGTGTTTGACGGTATTGAGTGTCGACCACTCTGTTTTTTTGAGGTAGGTAAATATCATTTACGCTCATAAATTCCTTTCAATGTTCAATTTCTGTTGCTGATACTAGCATTATTGTGAGTTGAGTCAAATATAAAGAATAGACCACGCTTACGTGCGTGGTCTGCGTGTGTACTCAACGATTCGAAATGGAAATTCATTTCGATCATTTTGTTCAAATCGAGCAATTTCTTTTTGTCTCCAGTCGCCTGTTTTCATTGTGGGGAACCATATGTCTCCGCTAACCTCAGTCTCAACATGAGTAATCAGCAAGCGACTTATGTGATCCAAAAAGTTATTGTATACTTTGTTTCCACCACAGATATACATTTCTCTGTTTTTGTAAATTTTAAGAATATCGTCTGTGGAATGACGCACTTCACACCCTTCCATTTTCAATTGTTTGTTTCGAGACAGAACCACTGTTGTTCTGTTTTTGAGAGGGTGTCCGATTTTTCTCACAATTGATTCTTGGGTGATTCTACCGACCACCACAATTTTATTGCGTGTGGTGTCTGCAAAATGTTTAAGATCATCCTTGAGTTCCCACGGAAGATCATTGTTTTTTCCAATACACCATTTTCGATCGACCGCGACGATTCCATTAATCATATGTGTGTGCACTATACACCTCCTTGTGCGATACTACACTTCAAAAACACTGAGGTCAATGTTATGATATCCCAATGCAACTAAAAGCAACACAAGGTGTTGTAGATGTTGGTTCAAAAAATAGAGAGAGTGGATATTGTGGAAACCGAAGATATTTCTGATACCTCACGAGGAGCCGGTGGGTTTGGGAAGTACGGGGAAATAATTTTAATACAAAAACATGAAAGACACACAGGTTAAAAAACTAATTGACTCCGAGAAGAAGCGACAAAAGAAAGTAATCAACTTGGTTGCATCGGAAAATTATGTTTCGAAAGATGTTCTCGAAGCGCTCGGATCTGAATTGACCAATAAATACGCGGAAGGGTATTCGGCAATGAGGTACTACGGAGGCAATGAATTTTCTGACAAGATTGAAAATCTATGTAAGGGTCGTGCTCTGAAAACATTCGGGTTGTCGGCAACAGAGTGGCACGTCAACGTCCAAGCACTTTCTGGCTCACCTGCAAATCTTGCGGTGTATCTCGCTACTGTACCACTCGGTGGGAAGATTATGGGAATGTCTCTTGATCACGGAGGACATTTGACTCATGGTCACAAAGTATCGATTACAGGGAAAATATGGAAACAAATACCATACGGCGTTTCTCGAGAGACAGAGGTGATTGACTATGCCGAAGTAGAGCGGATTGCACTCACAGAGAAGCCAGACATTATTGTGGCTGGATTTACTGCGTACCCACGGGTGGTTGATTTCAAGCAGTTTAGGAAGATTGCAGACTGCTGTGGGGCACTACTCATGGTAGATATGTCTCATGTTGCCGGTTTGGTTGCTGGTGGGGCATACCCATCACCATTTCCATATGCAGATGTGGTGACGACGACAGTTCACAAAACACTTCGTGGTCCACGATCCGCTATTATTTTTTCAAAAATTGATAGTCGAGAGTTGTATAAAAAAATAGACAAAGCAGTGTTTCCCGGAATTCAGGGAGGCCCACATCTAAATCAAATCGCTGCCACAGCAGTCGCTCTCAAAGAGGCGAGTACAACTGCGTTTAAAAAATATGCACAGCAGGTGGTCAAGAATGCACAAGCACTCTCTGCTGAGCTTTCTCGTCTTGGGTGGAAGATTGTGTCCGGTGGAACAGACAGTCACCTCGTGTTGGTGGATACATGGAATTCAGATGTTTCTGGCGACGCTCGCATTGGTGGGGCAGAGGCGAGTACACTTCTTGAACAGGCAGGGATTATTGTAAATAAAAACACCGTGCCGTTCGATACACGAACACCAGTGGATCCATCCGGAATTCGACTCGGCACAGGAGCTGAAACAACGCGTGGCAAAAAGGAAAAAGATTTTGTACGAATCGCACAGAAAATTGATATGGTGTTGAGGAAAAGATGACTTGTATTTATTAATTCTAAATCTCTTTCTCGACACATGCTCTTTTGGAAACAGAATAATTTTCTGGTGAAAATTTTCTTCGCGCTCGGAACTCAAGAAAACAAAGCATTTTCTCGTGTTCCCATCACTCGAAAACTGTTGTTTTCTAAGTCCCTGTGCGATGTTCCAAAAGAGCATGTGCACTCGACGAGATTTAGAATATTCAAAGCTTTATACTTCCTTACAGGAATGCTATCATGCTCGTATGACACTACAGAACACTATTAAAAAATGGATACACGAAACCCTTTCTCCTGAAGGTGATTTTGTTGTTGAACATCCCGGAGATATGTCACATGGTGACTTCGCTACAAATATTGCCCTCACTCAGAGTAAACGTGCTGGCAAGAACCCTCGTGTGCTTGCGGATGAGTATGTTGGACTACTTACATCACACATGCTTGAGGAAATAAAAGAAGTGAGTGTTGCTGGACCGGGGTTTATAAATATCGTATTGAAACCGGAAGTATTTGCTCTTGGTGTTTCTAAAATCATACACATGGGTAAACATGTCGGAAACCATATCCCACTGTCTGGTAAAAAAATACTCATTGAATATGCACAACCGAATCCATTTAAGGAATTTCACATCGGTCACATGATGAATATTATAATCGGTGAATCCATTTCTCGGATTTTGGAAGCGCAGGGGAACGAAGTGATTCGTGTGACATATCACGGTGATGTTGGTCTCCATGTGGCGAAAGCCATTTGGGGTCTTCGAAGTATGGACGTTGGGGGTGATATAACTGTGGAGAAACTCGGGAAAGCATACGCTACTGGTGCAAAGTTGTTTGAATCGGATTCAGATGTACAGAAAGAAATAATCGAAATAAATAAAAAAATATATGATGGTTCCGATGATGAGGTGAATACTCTATATAGAAAGGGTCGATCAATCTCTCTCGATTATTTTGAGACGCTCTACGTGCGGTTTGGTAGTCATTTTGATCATCATTTCTACGAAAGTGAGACGGGGCAAATCGGTAAGGATTTAGTGTTGGAATTTCTAAACAATGGTGTGTTTGAGAAAAGTGAAAGTGCAGTGATTTTCCCCGGCGAAAAATACGGTCTCCATACTCGTGTGTATGTAAATTCAGAAGGACTTCCGACGTATGAAGCTAAGGAAGTTGGTCTTGCAAAAATCAAAAAAGATATGTATGGACCGTATGACATGTCTATCACGGTGACTGCGAATGAACAAGATTCATTTTTTACAGTAGTTGAAAAATCACTCGAATATGTATTTCCGGATTTGTCTGGGAAGTTACTACACCTCTCTCACGGCATGCTTCGTCTTCCAACAGGAAAAATGTCATCTCGTACTGGAGATGTGGTTACAGCAGAGTCACTGATTGAGACGGTGCGTCATGCGTCACGAGAGAAACTCCATGAACGAATTATGTCAGACGAAGAAAAAGAAAAACTTTCTGAGATGGTCGCACTTGGTGCACTGAAGTTTACAATCCTTCGACAAGCAATCGGAGGGGATATCGTGTTTGATGTGAATCAGGCGCTCTCTCTTGAGGGTGATTCGGGACCATATCTGCAGTATGCCACGGTGCGTGCACACACACTTCTCAAAAAGTCAGAAGGTGTGTTTGAACCCAACTCAGATATGCCGAGTGGGTGGCAGACGACAAACCTCGAACGTCTACTCGTTCGGTATCCGCAGGTGGTGGAGCGAGCATGTACTGAATACGCACCACATCATATCGTAACGTACCTCACTGAACTCGCTGGAGAATTTAACTCCTTTTACGCATCACACAAGATTATTGATGTAAGTGACAGTACATCACCATACAGACTCTCAGTGACACAGGCCTTTCGGTACGTGATGATTAATGGGCTTGGTTTGCTTGGAATCGGAGTGCCAGAACAGATGTGATTTTTGCACTACAAAAATCATGCATTTCCAAAAATATTGAAAATTGCTAGTATTGCACTATGGATCAAACTGAACAAAAAAAGGTTGCAAAAAGCGAGGGTGCGCAAAGAGAGGAAGAGATCCTTGCCTTTTGGAATGAACAGAAAATTTTCGATAAAACTCTCACAGACACACTTCCTGATGGAGAGAGAAAGCCGGAATTCGTGTTCTATGAAGGACCTCCAACTGCTAATGCAGCTCCTGCACTTCACCATCTCGAAGCACGTGCATTCAAAGATGTGATTCCGCGTTACAAAACAATGCGAGGATTTCATGTACGACGAAAGGGTGGGTGGGATACACACGGGCTTCCTGTTGAATTGCAGATTGAAAAGAAACTCGGACTTACATCAAAAAAGGATATTGAAAACTATGGTATTGCAGAGTTTAACCGTGCCTGTCGAGAAAGTGTTTGGGAATACATGGAGGTGTGGAAACAATTCACAGAACGTATTGGATATTGGGTGGACGATACACATCCATACGTGACATATCACAACTCATACATTGAATCAGTGTGGAATATTTTGGCACATGTGAATTCCAAAAAACTTTTATACAAGGACTACAAAGTTGTACCGTGGTGTCCTCGATGTGGTACTGCACTCTCATCACACGAGCTAGCACAGGGGTATCAAGATATTACTGACCTGTCAGTGTATGTGAAGTTTAAAGTAACAAACCCAGAACATGTTGGGTTGTCTGGAGATGTGTTTTTGCTTGCGTGGACTACAACACCATGGACACTTCCGGGGAATGTTGGGTTGGCTGTTGGGGAAGAGATTGAATATTTGGCAATAATGAAGGAGTCTGAAACCATTATTGTATCCACACAAATGTGGAAAAATGGATTTTTTGGAGAATTTGGTAACATGGCTATCGGAAAAAATTTTAAAGGTTCTGATTTGGTTGGTCTGTCGTATGAGCCTCTGTACCCATACCTTCGTGATTTGGCACAGTCAACACAATCAGAACAGCTTAAAAATGCATTCAAAGTATATCCTGCTGATTTCGTTACAACTACAGATGGTACGGGCATTGTTCATACAGCAGTCATGTACGGACAGGAGGATTTTGAACTAGGAACAAAATTTAATTTACCAAAATTTCACATTGTGGCACTCGACGGTACATTTATCGATGGACTTGGTGATTTTTCTGGAAAACACGTGCGAGATGAGGAGACGGCCGTGGATGTGATTAAAAATTTGGCGCATCGCGGGCTATTGTTTAAAAAGGAAAAACACAAACACTCATACCCACATTGTTGGAGATGCAAAACCGCACTCATCTACTACGCACGTGATTCGTGGTACATCGGTATGTCAAAACTCCGCACAGAACTTCAAACAGAGAATGAAAAAATAAATTGGGAACCGTCACATATTAAAGAGGGTCGCTTCGGTGAGTGGCTTCGTGAGGCAAAGGATTGGGCGATTTCTCGAGAGAGATATTGGGGGACACCATTGCCAATTTGGACAACATCTACAGGGGACATTACTGTCATAGGTAGTGTTGATGAACTTAAAAAATATTCAAAAAAATCTGGGAATCGGTATTTTGCAATGCGTCATGGTGAAGCAGAACATAACATACTTGATATATGGAGTACTCGAAGAGAGAATGCTCATCACCTTACATCCGTGGGAGAGGAGCAGGTACGCAATACAGTCGGTGGTATACAGGGAATGCTTGGACAGTCACAGATTGATTATGTCTATGTGTCGCCATTTCTTCGTACTCAGGAAACTGCAGATATTGTTTCAAAGGCACTCGGTATTTCAAAGGAAAAGATTGTTTTTGATGATCGGCTTGTTGAGTGGGTAGTCGGTGGTTTCGAAGCTAAACCAATGAGGGATTATTTTGAAGCACGAAAGGGAAGTACAGACCCATATACTTTTG
This sequence comes from uncultured Candidatus Saccharibacteria bacterium, assembly GCA_964452635.1. Lineage (GTDB taxonomy): Bacteria > Patescibacteriota > Minisyncoccia > Phycocordibacterales > DATDWN01 > CAYVMP01. The sequence goes on from CAYVMP010000005.1 coordinate 19,290, forward strand.
AAGTTGATGGATCAGAATCATATCGAAGCATCATAAAGCGTTCGGGGGATTTTATATATGAACTTGAACATACACATACTCATAAAAACATTCTCATCATTTCTCATGGCGCAGTAGTTCGTGCACTATCTTTTGTTGCGCAAGGAATCTCTATTGAAAATGAAGAAACACTTCGAAACTCATTTGTAAACTTTTCGTGTGCCGAGGTTCGTGAAATTCATTTTGCACCACTTCCACACAATGAATTTTTTGAGCTTGATGTGCATCGACCATATATTGATGAACTTGAGTTGGTAAACGAAAAGGGGGAGAGTATGACTCGTACGAAAGAAGTAATGGACGTATGGTTTGACTCTGGGTCAATGCCGTTTGCACAGGATCACTATCCGTTTGAGAACAGAGAGTTTGTCGATGGTGCTGGGTATCCGGCCGACTTTATTTCGGAGGCAATCGACCAAACTCGCGGATGGTTCTATACACTCCTCTGTGTCGGTGTGCTTATGGATCGTGGAACGCCGTATACAAATGTGATTTGTCTTGGACATATTTTGGACAAGGAAGGAAAGAAAATGTCTAAATCAATCGGCAACATCGTTAATCCATGGGAGATGATGGATAGGTATGGTGTCGATGCACTTCGATTGTGGATGTACTCAGTCAACCAACCAGGAGATTCCAAAAATTTTGATGAGAAAACTGTAGATGAGATTGTGAAAAAGATTTTTAACCCACTCTCAAATATTTATACACTGTGTGCAACATATAACACAGGTGTGTCTCGTATCGACCCACACACCTCTCTCCATGTGCTCGATCAGTGGATTTTGACACGTCTCAATATGCTCATACGTGAAGGAACAGGGTACCTAGAACAATTCAAGGTATTTGAACCAGTTCGTCTTCTTCGTGATTTTGTGCAGGATTTCACCACATGGTATATACGCCGGTCTCGTGAACGTTTTAAAAGTAAGGATGCTCAAGAGGTTTCAGTGGTTGTTTCTGTAACAGAGCATGTGCTTGCTGAAATTGCAAAATATATGGCTCCTATGGCGCCGTTTTATGCAGATTGGTTGTATCGGGAAGTGACAAAAGGTAGTCGTATGCAGAGCGTTCATTTGGAACAGTGGCCACAGTATTCAGATGGTGTGTCTCAACAAGAAATAATTTCACAAATGGAAACTGTTCGTGCGCTTGTTACTGAGGCACTTGAACTTCGTCAGAAGGCAGGGATTAAAGTTCGACAGCCACTTGCGTCACTTTCTGTATCACATGACTTACCAGTAGAATTTTTAGATATTATTCGAGATGAAATAAATGTAAAAGAAGTGAAGGTTGTTTCTGGAAATACACATCTTGATACCACGATCACTCCAGAGTTACGAAATGAAGGCAGTATCCGAGATATTATCCGCGCGATTCAAGATGCTCGTAAACAAGAAAATCTAGAACCAAGCACACCGATTGAGTTGGTGGTGTGTGCAGGGAATGAAATACAAAAATTGATCGGTGAGTATACTACGGCAATTTCTGAGCCAACTTCTGTAACGCGTATTTCGTATACAGAGGATAATCAAAAATATGAAGTTGGTTTAGAAGGGGAAAAGGTTTCTGTGTCGATTCGTTACTAAAATGATATTGAAAATCTGTGTCGTACCATATCTACACAAGTCAGGGGATCGTGCTTAAACGTACTCCATTTGGTGAGGCAAATATTCTTATTCACATACTTACTCGAGATTTGGGGTTGATTATGGCTTCTGCTCAATCAGCACGATCACCACATTCAAAGCTAAATGGTGCACTATCAGAATTCAGTGTATCTTCTATGTCATGTATCAAGGGTAAAAATGGATGGAAAATAACTGATGCACGATCATCTGATAATTTTTACTTTTCACTCAAACCTCAGAGTCAAAAAATACTTGCTCAAATTACATCCACACTGTTTTCTTTGATGCCGGGGGAAGAAAATAATCAGGTGTTGTATGATACTGTCTATTCTGGATTTAATTTCCTTAAAACTCTGGACGGTATGTACGTACAAACATTTGAATGTATTCTGATGCTTCGTATTCTCTATCATCTTGGATATGTGGTGCGAGATTCTGTGACGGAGGAACTACTCTCTCAGCCTACAGAATGGAATACACACATCATGGACGTCTGTTCCGCAAACCAACGTGCTTTTGTGGCGATTATTAATAAAGGGCTCAGTGCAAGTAGTCTTGCATAATTCATATAGAAAACCTTTTTGAGTGTGGTATACTTTTCCTATGGATTTTGAAAAAAGTCGAATCGAACGTTTGAAGCGAGCTCTCTATTCTAGGGATGAAAAACAGGTGCCACAGGAACATCGAACACCAGTTCAGCCGAGTGCATCTGATGTCCAAAGAGATTGGGGTGATCGTCCATCGTTTGATATATCATATGAAGCAATGACTGCAAAAAAACAGAATTCTTTTTTCGATAATTTTCTTGGTATCTCGATTATATTTTTCTGTATCTCTCTCGCTGTCGCTATTTTTATATTTTTCGGTGGGCTCAATATGATTTCATCAAATAATGTTGATGTTCGTATTGCGGGCCCGTCATCTGTTTCCTCAGGAGAACAACTCTCTGCGGATGTGTCTATTGTAAATACGAATCGTACTGACCTACAAAATGTCACACTGTTTATCGAGTATCCTCCGGGTGCGCGTGTTGCTGGATCTGACGACGAACCACTTACACGAGATAAAGTTGTAATCGGTGATATAAAAGCTGGAGCAACAATCCATCACTCGCTCCAAGCACTATTTTTTGGTGAAACTAATTCTGTTCAGAGTGTAAAGTTAAGATTGGAATACAACGTAAAGGGTTCGTCAGCAGTTTTCTCGAAGGATAAAAACTACGATGTATCTATAGGGTCATCATCTCTCATTTTAAATGTAACATCTCCAAAGGAAGTAAATTCTGGTCAAAATGTTGCTTTATCTATTAGTATTACATCAAACTCGAGCACGATCATTTCAAATACTCTTGTTAAGGTTGAATATCCGTACGGATTTACATATACGAGTTCAAACAGCAAACCAATACGTGATGGTGTGTGGAATATTGGTGATTTAAAAAATGGTGATAAAAAAACAATAGTCATCAACGGAACTCTTGTTGGACAGAATACGGAGGAGCGGACATTTACTGTTTCTGTCGGAACACAGTCAAATATGTCTCGTAATGATTTTGAAACTAAACTTGCGGAATCAAACACCACAGTCGGAATTAAAAAATCTTTCTTCGATCTTTCTTTTGGTGAAGGTAGTGGAAATACAGACATGGTTCTCAACGAGGGTGATTCTGCAACTGTTCGTGCTGTGTGGAAAAACACTCTTCCTGAGAAGGTGGTTAATGCACGAATTCAAGCTGTAATGAGTGGAAATGTATTCGATAGATCGTCGGTGGTTGCTGGTGGAGGAGGGTTCTATAGATCGGGCGATAGTACTATCATATGGGATAAAACATCGCAATCAAAGCTTGCAGAGCTTATTCCGGGTGATTCGGGTGATGCGTCACTCACTGTGTCACCGTATAAAGATACAAATGTGCTTAGACTTATCAAAAATCCATATATTGATGTGGTCGTAACGATGATGGGAAATAGACAGGCCGAGAATTCGGAGACAATATCATCAGAAGCTCGATTACATATAAAGTTCAAATCGCGTCCAACTCTCTCTGCTCGTTCATACAGATCTATTGGAGGTCTTACAAATATCGGACCAATACCTCCTCGTGCCGATCAGGAATCCACGTATACCATTAACTGGCAAATTGCGAATACAACGAATGATTTAAAAAATGCAGTTGTTTCAGCAACTCTTCCTCAGGGGGTACGATGGCTTGGAGATACAACTCCGGATGGGGAGCGAATTGTATATAACGAAGACACTCGGCAGGTTATCTGGTCAGTTGGTTCTGTATCTGCTGGGGCAGGGTATTCATATTCTCCAAAACAAGTGTCGTTTAGAGTTGGCATAACCCCTTCTGTAACATTTGTAGGTGCCGTGATGGATATCGTATCACCAGCACAAATGAGTGCGATGGATACATATGCATCGACAACGGTGTATGCGAATGCACTTGGGGCAACAACACGTTTTGCTGATCCAGATTTTAAGACTGGCAATGATACGGTTGTAAAATAGTCAAAAGTGATTTAGTATCATGTACATCTCGAAACAGTATGTCTGACTCAAAAGAACAAAAAGAAATACCGCTCATGGATAAAATAACTTCTCTCTGCAAACGACGTGGATTTGTGTATCCTGGGTCTGAGATTTATGGGGGTCTTGCTGGTACATGGGACTATGGTCCATATGGAGTGGCATTGCGTACCAATGTTAAAAATCTGTGGTGGAAAAAATTCGTCACTGATCGTGAGGATATGTATGGTGTTGATGCGTCACTCATTACATCAGGTAAAATATGGCAGGCGAGCGGACATCTCGGTGCCGGATTTACTGATCCTATGGTTGAAGATGTTTCTACAAAGAAGCGATACCGAGCAGATCATATTTTGGAAGACAATGGTATTGATCCAGCAGGTATGAGTATCGAAGAGATGAATACTGTGTTTAAAGAACGAAAAATAAAATCTCCTGACGGCAACTCTTTCGGTGAAGCACGTACATTCAATATGATGTTCCCAGTTACGGTGGGATCAACCCAGAGCGATGACTCAACGGCGTATTTACGGGGAGAGACTGCTCAAGGAATGTTTGTTAATTTTAAAAATATTGTTGATTCCTTTCACCCTAAAATTCCTTTCGGATTGGCACAGATGGGTAAGGCGTTTCGTAATGAAATAGCACCGGGTAATTTTATATTTCGTCTGCGTGAGTTGGAACAAATGGAAATCGAGTATTTCGTGCGAGAGGGAGATTGGCAGGTGCAGTTTGAATACTGGAGAGAACAAATGATTTCATGGATGAATGATATTGGACTGTCCCAATCAAAAATACATGAGCTCGAAGTTGGTGAAAAAGACCGAGCACACTACTCGAAAAGAACAGTTGATTTTGAGTATGATTTTCCGTTTGGTAAAAAGGAGTTGTACGGACTTGCGTACAGAACTGACTTCGATTTGCGTAACCACACTACACATAGTTCTGTTGATTTGTCTTATTTTGATGAGGAAAATAAAGAACGATTTATTCCTCATTGCATCGAACCAACATTTGGAGTCGATCGTACAGTACTTGCACTCCTTGCCGATGCATACACAGATGATGATCTTGGTGGTGAAAAAAGAACATATTTAAAATTTTCTCCCAAAATCGCACCGGTAACTGTCGCTGTATTTCCACTACTTAAAAATAAACCAGCGCTCGTGTCTCGAGCACATGAGGTGTATCTCGAATTAAAAAAATATTTTCGAACTGAATTTGATGACAACGGAAATATCGGCAAACGATATCGACGACAAGATGAAATTGGAACGCCATTCTGTGTGACTATTGATTTCGATACAATCGAAAAGCCAGAACACGACGGTGGTGGGGTAACCGTCCGCAATCGCGATACGGGTGAACAGACTCGAATGACAGTTTCAGATGTGATTTCTCTCGTACAATCCCAGATATAGTCGGTCATTGACATTTTTTAAAGTGTTGTATAATAATTTTTCTTTTTCGTTGTTTGGTGCTATATTCCACCCTGCTATGAATTACAAGAAACAGATTCTTCCAAACGGTCTTACACTTATCACTGTCCCTATGAAGGACAGTGTGTCTGTAACTGTGCTCGTAATGGTAAAAGCTGGCTCAAAATATGAGTCCAAGGAAATTAACGGGCTTTCTCATTTCCTAGAACATATGTGTTTTAAGGGGACAGAAAAAAGACCTCGAACTATGGATATCTCTATTGAGCTTGATCGTATCGGCTCACAGAACAATGCCTTTACAGCTCAGGAATTTACTGGCTACTATGCAAAGTCTCATCCCAATCACTTCGATACTATTTTGGATGTGGTTTCGGATATCTATTTAAACCCTGTATTTGATCCGAAAGAAATTGAAAAGGAGAAAGGAGTGATTATAGAGGAAATTAATATGTACGAAGATATGCCTCATCGTATTGTACATGAGGTCTTTGCAGAAGCTCTGTACGGTGATCAGCCGGCAGGATGGAATATTGCTGGCACAAAGGAAAATGTATCACGTATGACACGGGAAGATTTGACACAGTATCGGTCACAACACTATGTTGCAGGAGCGACAACTGTCATCGTCGCTGGAAGTTTCGATGAAAATACGATTGAAGAAAAAATAAATAAATCATTTGCAAGTATCGGTACGACTACACAGGGGACTAAAGTGCCTGTTGTGGAAGTGCAGACAGAACCGATTATTAAGATAAAACAAAAGGAGACTGATCAAACACATATTGTTCTTGGAGTGAGGACTTTCGATGCTCTCGATGAACGCAATCATGCACTTCGTGTGCTCAGCACTATTCTTGGAGGTGGAATGAGTTCACGCCTCTTCCAAAAACTTAGAGAAGAAATGGGTGTTGGATACTATGTTCGGGCTGGTACAGATGAGTACACAGATCATGGGTATCTTGCTGTTTCAACAGGTGTCGATGTTAATCGTGTTGAGGAAGTTGTCTCCGCGGTCTTGAGTGAATTTAGAAAAATAATTACTGAGCGTGTTTCAGACGATGAACTTGATAAGGCAAAGCAGTACATGATTGGTGGTATGTATCTCGGACTCGAGTCATCGGATTCACTTGCAGAATACTACGCAATGCAAGATATTCTCGGAGAGGAACTACTTTCTCCAGACCAGTATGCAGAAAAAATAAAAAAAGTAACTGCGGAAGACATTGAGAATGTTGCTCGTGATGTGATGACTAATGACAGACTTGTTATGGCGATGGTTGGGAATATTCAAAACGAAGAATCACTTAAAAAGGTTTTTGTATTGTAATTTTTACAATACAGGCATTGCGTGGTATTATCGGTGTATGAAAGAACACGATACTACTATACATATTTCAGCTGGGTCAATCATAAAAGCGATACTTATAGTCCTGTTTTTTGTGTTGCTGTTTCTGCTTAAAAACTTACTTCTCGTTGTTCTGATGTCTATCGTGATTGCATCTGGTATTGAACCGATGACTCAATGGTTGGTGTCTCGACGTATTCCACGACTTCTGGCGGTTATAGTGATTTATCTCATATCTGCTTTTATTTTGGTTGGAACAGTATACTACCTCCTCCTTCCATTACTCGCGGAATCAAGTGATTTCTTGAGAAATTTCCCAACATATTTTAGTGTTGAAAATGTTTCAAGCACTATTGCTCACAATTCATTTCTTTCTTCTCAACCACTTGTTTCTGGTTTGCAAAACAGTATTAATTTAGAAGGAATTATAAATCAAATTAATACTGTCATCGGTGGACTGTCATCGAGTGCGTTTAGTACAGTCAGTACTGTTTTCGGAGGAATACTGAGCTTCTTGCTTATGGTTGTACTCTCTTTCTATCTTGCGGTGGATGAGGATGGGGTAGGAAAATTTCTGAAAATTATTTCACCACTCAAGCACGAAAAATACATCATTCATCTATGGAAACGATCTCAAAGAAAGATTGGATTGTGGATGCAGGGACAACTTGTCCTTGCTGTAATCATTGGAATGCTCGTATACCTCGGACTCCTTCTACTAAACATTCCAAATGCACTACTTCTCGCATGTCTTGCCGCGGTATTTGAAATCATTCCTCTTTTTGGACCAATTCTTGCTTCGATTCCTGCCGTCGCACTCTCGTTTGTAAGTGGGGGATTTTCTGTGGCAGTGCTTGTTCTTGGTTTGTATATCATTGTTCATCAGTTTGAAAACCAACTTATTTACCCCCTCGTAGTGAAGAAAGTTGTTGGTGTTCCACCGATTGTTTCAATTATTGCTTTGGTTGCTGGGTATGAGCTTGTAGGCTTTTTGGGACTCATTTTGTCTGTTCCTATAGCAGCTATCATTATTGAATTTTTTGATGATTTAGAACGCGATAAAATTGAGAAGATTGAGGGTGTGCGGACGTATGAATAACTGGCACGAAATACCATGTCTGAAAAATTCTATATTACAACACCTATATTCTACCCAAATGCAAATTTACACATGGGTCATGCGTAC
>CAYVMP010000005.1:27471-44746 GCA_964452635.1 uncultured Candidatus Saccharibacteria bacterium
GTGACACTTTGTGATGTGTTTACTCGGTACCACCGACTAAAGGGTGTGCCCACATATTTTCTCACAGGATCAGACGAAAATACTGGGAAAATTTTAAAAACTATACGTGAAAATAACCGAGAGGTGGGTGAGTATCTCGATGAAGCAGTCGGTGCATTTAAGAAACTTTATTCGTCACTCAATATTTCGTACGACCAATTTATTCGTACAACGGATAAAGAACATCACTGGAGAGGAGCGATTGCTCTGTGGAATAAACTCTCTGCATCCGGAGATTTATACAAATCAACATATAGTGGACTGTACTGTGTTGGGTGTGAGACGTTCTATACAGAAAAGGATTTGGTTGATGGTGTGTGTCCGATTCACCTTACACCTCCAGAAAAAATAGAAGAAGAAAATTATTTTTTCAAATTATCGAAATATTCTGAAACAATCAAAGAGAAAATAAAAAACAATGAGATACGAATTATTCCAGAAACACGCAGAAATGAAATTCTCGCACTTCTTGATAGGGGATTAGAAGATGTAAGTTTCAGTCGTCCAATTGAAAAGGTGCCACATGGAATTCCTGTGCCCGGAGATGAGACACAGGTGATATATGTATGGTGTGACGCTCTTGTGAACTATATCTCAGCCTTAGGGTTTGGTACCGATGATGACGCGCTCTATAAACAATTTTGGCCTGCAAGCGTCCATGTAATCGGTAAGGATATTCTGCGTTTCCATGCTGCACTGTGGCCAGCAATGCTTCTCTCTGCGGGCGTAGAACTCCCTGAGTCAATTTTGGTTCATGGGTTGATTACTTCAGGTGGTCATAAAATGTCTAAATCGTTGGGAAATGTAATCGATCCGTATGAGTTAATCTCTGAGTATGGTTATGAGTCAATCAGATATTACTTTGCACGACACGTATCTCCTTTTGAAGATGGGGATTTAACCGTCGAGAAGTTTAAAGAAAGTTATAATGCTCACTTGGCAAATGGTATCGGCAATCTCACAAGTCGTATTATGAAAATGGCACAGGATAATTTAGAGTCTTCTCCGGAAATATTAGAAAAAACCATGCCACATCCATTTTCTGAATATTTAGAAAAATTCGAAATCAATAAAGCGTGTGATTACATTTGGTCTGAGATTGGAGCAATGGATCAGTATATTCAAGAAAATCAACCGTTCAAAGTGGTAAAAACTGATCCTATAAAAGGCCAAAAAATGATATCTGACCTCGTGGAGCGTCTATACACTGTGGGGGAAATGCTCAGCCCGATACTACCTGATACTTCTGAAAAAATAAAAGAACTCGTGCGTACCAACACAACCCCCCAGACACCTCTGTTTCTAAGAAAAGACTAAACTATGTTTGATTACGTTGATATTCATTCTCATCTTTATTTTCCTGATTTTGACAATGACAGGGATGAAGAGATTTTACGTATTTGTGAAAAAAATATCGCGACAATTTCTATCGGCACGAACCGAGAGACATCTCGTCTGTCTATCGATCTCGCTCAAAAATACAACAATATTTTTGCGTGTGTCGGCCAACACCCTGCTGATCTCACAGGAGATAGTGTGTTTGATAGAGAGATTGTTGATTGTGCGTCTAATCCACGTACTGTTGCTATTGGTGAGTGTGGACTTGATTATTTTAGAATGAGTTCAGACGAGGTCAATCTTAAATCAATACAGAAAAATATATTTGATTCACACATCATGCTCTCTGTTGAGACAGGGAAGCCACTCATGCTTCATATTCGAGGAAGCCGTGGAAGCGATGGAAAAACGAGTATGGATGCATATGAAGATGCTCTCGATATGCTCGAAAAAAGTGTTCGTACACATGGTGACAAGGTGCGAGGAAATGCACATTTCTTTGCTGGATCACTCGATGTTCTCAAGCGGTTTTTAAATATTGGGTTCACCGTCTCCTTTACTGGAGTGATTACGTTTACTCATGAGTATGATGAGTTGGTAACATATGCACCGATTACATCCATCATGTCGGAGACAGATGCGCCATTTGTGGCACCTGTTCCGTATCGTGGTAAGCGAAATTCACCGCTGTATGTACCCGAGGTTGTTTCAGCACTCGCACGTATTCGAAATGAAGACTCCGAAATGATAAAAAAGACCCTGTCCAGTACTGCCACGCAGTTTTTTGGTCTCGATAGAGCAGGGTCTCTATAATATCTTGCGTTAAATCACCATGTATGATAGTGTAATGGGCATGGAAAAAGACGCAAAAATGCAGGAAAATAAAGGCGAAATAAAGGATACGGGAACTATCTATGAGCTCTCGTATATTCTCTTGCCGACACTAACTCAGGAAGAAGTTTCTGCTGAGACAGGAGCACTCACATCACTTGTGACATCTCTCGGGGGAGAGATTATTGTGGAAGAAAATCCAACACGTATTGATCTTGCATACCAAATGACAAAGGTAGTACAGACTCTTCGTCACAAAGTTGACTCTGGATTCTTCGGATGGATGAAATTCGAAATCACATCAAGTGAGATTGAAAAGATAAAAAAGTCATGTGATGCGAGTCCGGTCATTGTTCGATATCTCATTTTGAAAACAGTACGAGAGAATACATTTATCGGCGGAAAGATTGCTTCAAAGAAAGACATACTCAATGATCAGAAAGTAGAGGATGTGATTGAGGATGGTTCACCGGAGACATCGTCTGCAGTAGAAATCGACAAAAGTATTGATGACCTTGTGATAGCATAATTTTAAAATAGTATGTATCTCAACAAAGCAATTATCATAGGAAACCTGACACGTGATCCAGAGATTAAATCACTTCCATCAGGTATTCGAGTGGCAAGTTTTTCAGTTGCGACAAACAGAGTATGGAAGGATAAAAATGGCGCAAAGCAGGAGAGTGTGGATTATCACAATGTAGTTGTTTTCGGACGTCAGGCAGAGATTGTTGGACAGTATTTGAAAAAGGGTGGCTCGGTGCTCGTCGAGGGACGAATGCAAACTCGAAGTTGGGATGATGCGAGTGGTGTAAAGAAATATCGAACTGAGATCATTGCAGATAGAATCCAGTTTGGTCCTCGTGCAGCAGGCTCTCCAGCTCCAAGCACAGCCTCTGCAACCGCCCCTGCGCACGATGAAGGTGCTAAGGCTCTCGATACGATAGAGTATCCAGAGGAGGAGATTAATCCAGAAGATATACCGTTTTAATAGTTATTAATATAAAAAAATGAAAGAGTGTTACTTTACCCAAAACCACATAAAACATATTGACTATAAAGATGTCGATATTTTGAAGAAATTCCTTAACCCGCATGCGCGAATGATTTCTCGTAAACGAACTGGTGTGAGTGCAAAGCACCAGCGACAGTTGGCACATGCAGTCAAGCATGCACGCTTCATGGGACTCCTTCCGTTTGTAAGCAGATAACAAAAAAACCATCCACACGGATGGTTTTTTTGTTTGTTTTTTACATTCTCAAGCTAGAATGAGTTTGCTCCAGCGCGCTCTACATAGTCTCCAGTTTCTGTATTGATTCGGATTATTTCGCCTTCTTTGATGAACATTGGTACGAAAACCGTTGCACCTGTCTCTACTACTACACTTTTAGTTGCACCTTGAGCAGTGTTGCCCTTCGTTGCTTCGTGAGCTTCGGTTACTTTGAGTTCTACTTTAATAGGTAGTTTGACTCCGATGATTTTCTCCTTAAACATGAGTAGGGAAATGATAGAGTTTGTTTTCATGAATTTAGCTCCTGTGCCTATTGCATCCTCTTCAATTTTAAATCGCTTTGATGGATCGTCCATTTCGCAGAACCAGTATTCGCCTTTGTTTGCGTAGAGGAATTTAACATCCTTTTTGTCGATTTCGGCTTCTTCAACTTTTTCGGATACGTGAAATGACTGCTCTGTCATTTTCCCTGTGATGAGGTTTTTGAGCTTCGTCGCATTGACCGGTTTTCTCTGCTGTTTTCGGAAGACGTGTGATGAAATCACTTCGTATGGTGCACCATCAAGCACAATATATTTTCGTTCAACTATTTCACTGTATTCAAGCATTGCCATAAATTTTTTAGATTATACTACTCAATGTTTAAAAATATAGCCTATTTGAGCCTCAAAATCCACTTGACTTTAATATATAGTATGATATAAACCTTGATAGATGTTTTATAAAAAAGCGTTGGTTTTCGCGGGTCGTTTTTTGATCGACGATCGTCGCGGGAAGTATGCGTTCTATCTCCTCGGGATACTATTTCTCGTAGGATCGGTTTGGGTAAGGAATCTGTTCCTACAGATTATCCTGTTGATGTTGTTTTTCGTTACCATTGGGGTGGCAAAGGCAGCAGCACAGGATCATGAGGGGTAGGTTCAGAGGGGGCGTAATCACGCCTCCTTTTTCATATCTGAAATCCACGCCATCACAAGAATTTCACAATTTTGTCGAATCCCTTTTGTTTCGCAAGACTTCGCAGGTGTTCATAAGAAAATGTCAGCGGTACTCCGCTCTACATTTTCTTATGAACACCGAGACTAAGCGACTCGCTCCCGGGCGAGGACGCGGTCTGGAGAAACAGAAAGGTGAGAAAGAAATTGTGAAATTTCAATCTTTATTCATCACTCGAACTCTGACTTTCCTCTGAACTACCACTTGGTGTTGGTACTACCGATCCACCGTTTGAAGCGAGACCAGCTTTGATTTCCTTTAGTATCTTTTCAGCAATTTTCGTATTTTCACGGAGAAACTGTCGAGTTGAATCGTATCCACGACCGAGTTTCTCCTCACCATAACTGTAACTTGTTCCGGATTTCGTAATAATCTTCATTTTCTCGCCAAGTGCGATGATTTCACCTTCTCGTGAGATGCCTTCGTTGTACATGAGGTCAAACTCTGTTTGTTTAAACGGTGCTGCGACTTTATTTTTCACTACTTTTACACGGATTCTACCACCCATGATTTCTTCACCCTTTTTAATCTGAGCAATACGACGAATATCAATACGTACGGACGTGTAGAATTTAAGAGCCTTTCCTCCCGGAGTTGTTTCAGGGTTACCGAACATGACACCAATCTGCATGCGGATTTGGTTTATGAAAATCACAATTGTTTTAGATTTGGCGACGATGGCAGTGAGTTTGCGGAGTGCCTGTGACATGAGGCGGGCTTGTTTGCCGACGTGATGTGCTCCCATATCACCCTCGATTTCATCCTTTGGAGTGAGGGCAGCAACAGAGTCAATGACGACAACATCTATTTTTCCTGATCGAACAAGGGACTCAACGATTTCGAGCGCTTGTTCACCTGTATCTGGTTGGGAGATGAGGAGTTGATCGATTTTAACTCCGAGTCGTTGTGCGTATTCTGGATCCATTGCGTGTTCAGCATCAATGAAGGCGCAGATGCCACCGCCTTTCTGTGCCTCTGCAACAACGTGGAGGGAGAGAGTTGTTTTACCAGAGGATTCAGGTCCAAAAATCTCGATGATACGTCCACGAGGAAGTCCACCAACTCCAAGAGCTGCATCGAGTCCGATTGATCCAGTGGATATTGCATTTACATCGACATGAGGTTTATCGCCGAGCATCATAATTGAGTCGTCACCAAACTTGGTACGAATATCTCTGAGAGTGTCGTCGATGTTTACTTTTCCGATCGGTCCCTTGTCTTCTTTTGCAACTTTCTTTTTCATTGGTGCCATAATAGTTATGTTAGTATTCTTTTAGTATTAATTCTAATTTCTTCTCTGTTTTTTTACCAAACTTATCTTTTGCATCTAGCACAAGTATATTATACCCAGGGGATAGGAGCAATTTTTCATTAAACTCACCTTTGCTGTTCGTAAAAATCTGCTTTCCGTTTAGATTTAGATATGACACATTCTCTACTTTCCCTCGTATCTCAATGAGCGTGTTTGTATACACTGTGCCGTTTTGTGGAGAATATACAGTAATAACAGGGCCATTGATAATAGCGTGTGCTTGGAAGAGTGAGTATCCGACAACCACTACAGTCAAAAGCACTCCGAGGGATGTTTTTAGAAGGGAAGGTATGTTTCTATTCATGGTGGCTACAGTGGAGCGGATTCTTCGGTCTGTGCAGTGCTATCGCCGTGATCAAGCACTTCACGAGGCTTTGCTCCTGAACCCGGACCAATAACTCCTCGTTCCTCGAGTATGTCGATAAGCCGAGCTGCTCGTGCATATCCAATACCAAGTTTGCGCTGAAGATATGATGTGGAGGCCTTGCCCGCTTCTATAACTGTGTGACGAGCATCTTCGTACAGATCATCGTCCTCCTCTATTTTATCATCATCAAGAGTTGCTTCGAAAATAGAATTTTTCTCTACAGTACCTGTGAGATTTATTTCACTCGGCACTTCGTGTTCGTAGCTCTCGACAAGATATTTCACAATTGACTTTAATTCATTCTCTGAAATATACGCAGACTGAATACGTTGTGGCTGGGACATTTCGCCTGACAAATAGAGCATATCTCCAGCACCAAGGAGTTTTTCTGCTCCACTCATATCGAGAATTGTGCGAGAGTCTATTTGAGATGATACTTGAAGTGCAATACGAGATGGAATGTTTGCTTTGATGAGTCCAGTAATGACATTTACTGAAGGTCGCTGGGTTGAAAGAATGAGGTGGATTCCAACAGCACGACTCATCTGTGCGAGCCGTACGATGGCACTTTCAAGTTCACGAGGGTACGCCTGCATGATGTCTGCAAGCTCGTCGATGATGATTACAATATATGGCATTGTCTCAATGTGCTTGCCTTCCTCTCCATCAGCACGGTTCTTTGCTTTCTTTATTTCTGGTTCAACAATATTTTTGTGATATGAAGAAATGTTTTGCAGTGATTCAGATTGAAGTATGTCGTATCGTCTATCCATTTCTTTCGCTGCCCACTTTAATGCAAGAATAGCCTTCTTTGCGTCTGTGATGACTGGAGTAAGGAGGTGTGGAATTTTATTGTACAGAGTGAGTTCAACTCGTTTTGGATCAACCATGATGAATTTAAGGTTGTCCGGTGAATTTCGGTAGAGTAGGGAGGTGATGACTGCATGTATGGTGACTGATTTACCCGAACCTGTTGCACCGGCAATGAGAAGGTGTGGTGCTTTCGCGAGGTTACTGAAGTAAGACATTCCAGAAATGCCTTTACCCAAACACATCATGAGAGGTTTATCTGAATTTTGGAATTCAGGTGATGCAAGTAAACTACCAAGACCGACTGTGGTTTTAGTACTATTTGGGATTTCAATACCGACGAGTGATTTACCGGGGATTGGTGCTTCAATACGGATTGGGTGTGCAGCAAGTGCGAGTGCGAGGTCGTTTTGTAGCCCAACAATTCTTGATAGCTTTACTCCCTCTGCTGGTTTGAGTGCGTATCGAGTGATGGATGGTCCGATAGAGATCTCGTCCATTTCAACCTGTATGCCGAAGTTTGAGAGCGTGCGTTTTATAATGTTTGAGTTTGCCTTGATATCTCCAACACCGGGCTTACCCTTATCTTTTTCGAGTAGTGACAGTGGGGGAGGAGTGAACTCCTTACCATTGAAAGAAAGTGGACTAATACCGAACTCGTCCTTTTTAGAAGATGACTGTGTTCCGGATGACTGAGTGTTTTCTTGAGCATCTGGTTTTTTAGCAGGAATCGATTTTTCATCAGCGAGTGCTTTCTCTGCGTATGCAAGTTCACGTGCTGTTGGTAGTGCCACACCGTTTTCATCGGTTTCAGGCAGAGCATCCTTTTTCTTGAAGAGATTTGTGATAAACGAAAAGTTGATTGATGTATCAAACATAACAAGGAAGGAAATGACGATACATGCGACGAGAATGATGACACTCGCGTACATATCAAAGAGCATGAGAAGGGGACTTGAAATAAACCCACCAATTAGTCCACCGCGGTGAGAGACAATGATGTCGAGAAGTGCGAGACTTGAAAAGAAAAAAATAATACCTCCAATGCTGTGGGTGAGCGCGAGTCGTTTCTTGAGTGAGTTGAAGAAGGATACAGAGAGAATAAAAAATATAACAGGAAGTAGGTAGAAACCAATCCCAAACAGATATGAAAAGATTCGGTACGCACTGCTTCCGACAACACCTGCCTTGCCAAATGCTGAGAGTAAGAAAAATACACCGAGAACAAAAAATAATATAGCAACGATTGCCTGAAGAGTCTCATCTTGAAGTCTGTGTGAGACAACTTCGGATTCGGCAACCTCCTTACCTTTTTTAGATTTGCGTGACATGTATATATTGTAATAGAAAAACAGAAAATAGAGAAATGAAACACGAGTTACTTGCACGCATGTCCTTAAGTGAGATATAATAGACAGTACATTGCAATATTTATGTAAATGTTGTATAATTATGTAAAAGACATTCACACTAAATATGTCTCTTAAATAAACATAGGACATATAAAAGACAAAACAATTTGTATGAATACCAACATAGAAAAAGGAGATAACAACGAAGTGCAAAAAACATCAGACCCTATATCATTTTTCGAGAAAGATGATGTTTTTGTTTATGTCTACAAAAAGACAGAAAAGCTCGCTACGGCACTGTACATGGTCACAAATCTTTTCTCGGAAAGCGAACCGATGAAATGGGCACTTCGAAAGAAAGTAGGAGACCTTCTGTCCTTTATGGTTGGGTACAAAGATATTCTCGCTGTTGAACATGCAGACTTCTCTCGCACGATTCGATCTCGTGTTCTCGAGATTGTGTCGCTTCTCGATGTCTCCGCAAAGTCGGGGCTAGTTTCGAATATGAACTTCGGTATTCTCAAGCAGGAATTTTCAAACTTACTTACACACATAGACGATCTGTCCGCTTCACATCATGCAGAGAAAAATCAACACACAATACATCACGATTTCTTCAATATACCTCAGAGACAGGATACTCTTGGTAATCAGGGACAAATAGACACACATAGGACACCGGTAAACTCGGCAAATGTCTCATTGAATAACTTCCAAAATAACAATCAAAATGTCCTTAAGAAAAATAACAGACAAAATATAATCATTGGTCTGCTTAAGAAGAAAAAAGTCCTCACAATAAAGGATATTGCTCAAACTATACGAGATTGCAGTGAGAAGACTATTCAGCGAGAACTCTCTGCGCTCATTGTTTCTGGTGTCCTTAAGAAAACAGGGGAGAGACGGTGGAGTAAATATTCTCTTGTAGCTGAAAACTAAATAATTCAAATACTCCGCCAAAACCCCTTTTCATTGACTTTTCTGCTCGTTTTTGGAATAATGGCTTGCATGGATACATGTGCCCAGAGCACAAGTATTGTGGCTTAAAACATAGGATTGTTTTGGTCATAATGCGTGAGTTATCCACATAGCGAGATTTGGAAGTATGTTCGATAGAATATATACTTAATTTCGTACGGTACTTTGACAACTTCATATGGATTTAATTTTCCGAAATTTCCTAATTCCGTTTATGTAAGAAAACTCTAGAAATTCAGTCTCACATCTTGTCAGCTATTTTTTTGTTTTGTGTCGATTTACTCGGCCCTGCCATATGTGGGGATGTGAGTGAAATATAAAACAAAGAAATTAGTATGTAGATGTATGTGTGGCAACACATGTACATCAATATTATTAAGTTTTAGTTAATTGTTTTCCGATAACTTTTTCTCTGCACTTTTATAAATAACACTGAGAAAAAGTTGTTTTATTAAAATTATATGAATCTAAAATCAAAGACTCTTAAAGTGGTTGCTGGTTTTGTAGGATTCGCTATGGCGTTTTCATTTGTAGTAACACCAGTTACAGCAAGTGCAGCGACAGCAGAGGAACTACAGGCTCAGATCAACAGCTTGCTTGCGACGATTAACTCGTTGCAATCACAGCTTGGAACAACAGGTGGCACATCAGTGTCAACAGGCTATACATTCAATACAAACTTGACTGTAGGTAGTCGAAGTACAGATGTTATGAATCTTCAAAAAGTTCTTAACATGAGTGCAGACACAATGGTTGCATCAACAGGCCCAGGCTCAACAGGTATGGAAACAACATACTTCGGTCCAGCAACTAAGGCTGCAGTTATGAAATTCCAGACTAAATATGGAATCTCACCTGTAGCTGGTTATGTAGGTGCATTGACTCGAGCTAAGCTCAATCAAATGTCAGCTACTACTGGTGGCACAACTACCGGAACTGGAACAGGAACTGGCACAGGTACAACTACTGGTGCTGGAACACTTACAGTTATGGCAGGTTCACAGCCTATGAATTCACTCGCACCTCAGAGTGCTGCTCGAATTCCATTTACAAACTTGACACTCACAGCAGGATCAAGTGATGTAGTGGTTAACTCTATTACAGTAGAGAGAGCAGGTCTCGCACAGGATGCAGTATTCTCAGGTATCGTATTGCTTGATCAGAATGGTCTCCAGATTGGCATCGCAAAGACTTTGAACTCTAACCACCAGGCAATGGTAGGTGAACCGTTCACAGTTAAGGCTGGTACATCAAAGATGGTTACTATTGCTGGAAACATGGCGTCTTCACTATCTAGCTACGCTGGACAGGTTGCAGGACTCAATGTAGTAGCAATCAACACAGGTGCTTCAGTTTCTGGTTCTCTTCCAATCATGGGTGCACAGCACACAATCAACGCTTCACTCACACTTGGAACAGCTCAGATGTCAAGTTCATCATTTGACCCTAACTCAGCACAGAGTAAGGAAATCGGTACAACAGGATACAAATTCGCTGCGGTACGACTTACAGCTGGTTCAGCTGAGAAGGTTAAACTTTGGTCAATTCGATGGAATCAGACAGGTTCAGCATCATCACAGGATCTTGCAAACGTAAAGGTTTATGTTGATGGTACTGCATACGACACAACTGTTTCTGCTGACGGTAAGTATTACTCAGCTCTCTTCCCATCAGGAATTCTTTTTGACAAGGGAACAGCTAAGGACATCTACATCAGTGGTGATATCGTAGGTACAGGTTCAGCTGGACGAACAGTTGAATTCGATATCTACAAAACAACAGATATCTATGTATCAGGTGATACATACACATACGGTATTACACCAACTGCTGCGACAACAGGTTCAGCATCAACTGCATCTGAGTTCACAACAGGTACACCATTCTTCAGTGGTTCAGTTGTAACAGTTTCTGCTGGTTCAGTAACAACTATTCAGAAGGCAACTTCAGTAGCTGCTCAGAACATTGCAGTTAACGTTCCTAACCAAGTACTCGGTGGATTCACTACAGACATCAAGGGTGAACCTATCTCAGTACAGAGTTTGGTATTCACAGTTTCAACTTCATCATCACTTACAGCTCCTTTGACTAACGTTACAATCGTTGATCAGAACGGCGCAGTAGTTGCTGGTCCAGTTGACGAAGTATCAGCAGGTACTTTGACATTCACTGACACAATCACTTTCCCAGTTGGAATGAAGACATACACATTGAAAGGAAAACTTGCATCAACATTCTCAAACAATGCAACTATTTCAATCACAACTGTACCTTCATCTGGTTGGACTAATGTAACTGGTCAGGTAACAGGAAACACAATTAGTTTGTCAGGAAATGGTTCATTCACAATGAACACAATGACAGTTAAGGCAGCAGCTCTTGCAGTAAGTGTAGCAACTACACCATCAGCTCAGAGTATCGTTGCTGGAGGACAGGGAGTTACATTCGCTAACTACCAGTTCGACGCATCACAGTCAGGTGAGGATCTTCGAATTTCATCACTTGCTGTAACTAACGGTGGTTCAAACACAACAGGTTTGTCATCATGTCAGTTGTTCGATGGAACAACAGCATTGAACACAGGTTCAAACGTTGTTAATCCTTCTGCTGTGACAGCATCATTCACATTTGATCAGCAATTGATTATTCCAAAGGGAACAGTCAAGACACTTGCATTGAAATGTAATGTTTCTTCATCAGCAACGGGTACATTTATTCTCGGTATTACAACTGCACAGGTTTCAGCTCTTACTGTAACTGGTGTGACATCTTCAAACTCTGTAACAGCTACAGGTGCTACAGCTACAGGTCAGACAATGACTATTGGTTCTGGTGCACTCGTAGTATCAACTGATTCTTCAAGTCCTTCGTACTCTGTAGTTGCTGCTGGTTCAACTGGCAACATCGCAGGTGTATTCAAATTCCGAGCTTCAAACGAGGCAGTAAACTTGAACCGATTGAGTCTCAAGCTTACATCTGGTTCAGCATCTGATCTCGTACAGGTATCTATCTGGGATGGAGCTACACAGGTTGGTACAGCTACATTCACTGGTAGTAGTGCAAACGCAACTTCAACATTCAATACTCCTGTCTCACTTCCAAAGGATACAGACAAGACTTTGACTGTTAAGGTTGATACAGCATGGGTTGGAACATCACAATCTGGTACACAGGGATCACTTATCAAAGTTGATTTCAACGGTAACGATTCAACAGGTACTCAGGGAACAGGTGTAGGTTCTGGTAACACAATCAACGCAACTGGTTCAACATCAGTAGCAGGTATCCGATTGTTCAAATCATTCCCAACACTCGCTCTTGATACTCTCGGATCGACAGGTTTGGCAGATGGACGACTCATCCGATACAAAGTAACTGCAAACTCAGCTGGTTCAATTGGAATTTCACAGTTCAAGTTCACTGTTGCAACAACATCAGCGACTGTAACTAACGTAGCGTTGTATGCCTTTACTGATTCATCATACTCATCTCCAATTTCTGGACAGGGTACAAGTGGTCAGATTGGTTCAACACAAACAACTATTCCTAACAACTCAGCGTTTGCAATCACACCAACATCAAACCCAGTACAGGTTTCTGCTGGTGCGACGATATACTTTGAACTTCGAGGTTCTATCGCAGGTGTAACTACAGGTTCATCAGCGGTAACAACTCTCTCAGGTGACTCAGCATATCCAACAAACTTGACTTCAGGATACAATGTTGCTACATCGTCAGCTTTGACTTCAGGTAACAACTTCGTATGGTCTGGTAACGCAACGGGAACTGCAGCTACATCAGATGTAGACTTCTCAAACGGTGCTAGTCTCCCTGGATTCCCATCAAGTGGTCTTATCCAGACTCGATCTAACTAATACTTAGACTGAGACAGGTATAACATCGCAAGATAACAAAAACACCCCGAAAGGGGTGTTTTTGTTATGCAAAAAATGTACACGTATGGTAGTATGTAGGAATGAATACAAGTATGAAAAAAATAATCATTACGTTTATTGTTATTGTCTGTGCACTCGGTTTGTATTTTGTATTACGAACGCGCACACCACGAGCACCTCTCGATACGGCTTCTGTATCTGAAACAGCAACTACCACGAGCACCCGTATCGGTGACGTAACAGTAACTACTCCATCTGGATACACAATCTCTCAAGTTTCTATCGATGAGAAAAAATCGTCAGCACAAGCACCGTCTCTCACTACACCGATTGTGTTTGGTGTGGTATCTCTCACCCCCGAAGTCAAAGAAATAGTAAGTAAAAAAATAACAGACATTCGGTCTACTCTCATCAAAGATCCAAAAAACATTTCTGGATGGGTTAATCTCGGAATATACCAAAAAATGGCAGGGGACTACTTGGGAGCGATTGCTTCATGGAAATATGTTACACAGATATCTTCGAACGATTTCGTATCTCGTGGTAACCTCGGAGATTTGTATGCATACTATGTACACGACAATGCTCTAGCAGAAATGTATTACAGTGAAGCAATAAAAGCAGGACCAACACAGGAATATCTCTATGCGCAGTACGCACTCATGTATCGAGATGTATTTAAAGATACTGAGAAGGCACTTCGTGTTATAAACGATGGGTTGAAGAAAATTCCAAACAGTACCGTTCTCATGGATATAAAAACACAGATTAAATAACTACATGTCTCAATATTTTGATAAAAACTTTCTAAAATTTTTTCTTGGGTTTCTCGCAATTATTTCTATTAGTTGTCTTTTGGTTTTGATTACTCGACTGTATGAGGTTGGATCAAAAGGTGAGTCGCCACAGACAGCTTCTGTAAATAAATAGGGAATCTTTTGTTTTTCCTCTCCATGTGTTACATTTGTGGTACCCGAGTCATCTCTGTGGTAGGACGTGACAGAGGGTACACCGGTCAGCAGGGGCCGGTGTTTTTAATTGACAAAAATCTGATTTACGATAGAGTGTATATCAAGAGGTCAAAGACAGTAGGTGAGCAATATATGCTCTTAATTTCCTACCGAGATTCTGTGCTACACATCGTGTGGCGTCTCTCGACCTTGGAGGTCGTTTTTTATTAACCAAAAAAATAGAATGGCACTATCAAAAGAAAAAAAAGGTGAGATTCTTGGCAATTTGAAAAAAATTGTTACAGACTCTGCTTCAATTGTGTTCATTAATTTCCATGCACTTCCAGTTTCAGAATCGTCTCTCATTCGAAAGGCGCTTCGAGCAAAGGGTGTTGGATATATGATTGCAAAGAAAACACTGACAAAGAAAGCTTTGTCAGAAGGTGGGATTGTCGGTGTAATGCCAGATATGCCAGGTGAACTCGGTATCGTATACGGTACTGATTTGCTTGATCCGGCACACGAAGTGTACGAATTTCAGAAGAAGTTGGATAAGAAAATACAAATTGTCGGCGGTGTGTTTGAAGGGAAGTTTATGACTCAGTCCGAAATGGTCACTGTAGCTCAGATCCCAGGAATGAAGACATTGCAGGCTCAATTCGTCAATCTTATCAATTCTCCAATTCAGAGATTTGTCGTTGCATTGAATGCTATTGGTGAGAAGAAAGGTTAGTATTTATTAACATTATATAATTTATTATCATGGAAGAAACAACAAAAACAGTCGAAACTCCAGCAAAGTTTAAAACAATTGTTGAGGCGATTGAAACAATGTCAGTATTGGATTTGCACGAACTCGTTAAACATCTCGAAGAGAAGTTTGGTGTATCAGCAGCAGCGGTTGCTATGGCTCCAGCAGCAGGTGGTGCAGCAGCAGGTGGTGCAGAAGAAAAATCAACAGCAAATGTTGAACTTACAGATGGTGGCGCAACTAAAATTGCAGTTATCAAAATCGTAAAAGAAGCACTTGGTCTTGGATTGAAGGAGGCAAAGGATCTCGTTGATGCAGCACCAAGTATGCTCAAAGAGGGAATGAAGAAAGAGGACGCAGACGCTCTCAAGAAACAAATTGAGGAAGCTGGAGGAAAAGTGACACTAAAATAAGCGAAGCTTATTGTTAGTTCACTTTTCCGGAATGCATTATTTATTCCACTTGAATAAATAATGCTGGAGGCAAAATTACGCTTAAGTAATTTTGAACCGGAGCGCGACGGCGCGAGGTGGGGTCGAGCACATTTCTAACAAGAAATGATGCGTGACAGGTGACACTAAAATAAGCGATAATAGTTATATCTCGGAACACCTAGTGTTAACAGATATAAAAAACGGAAAGCTCGAGTGCAAGTTGCACTCGAGCTTTTTGGTTATCTGTAAAACTGGTAGTGGGTGCTTTGATTTCTCATTTGCCATTTTCCACTGTGGGTGATAGCAAATCCGAGAAGACCCCAGAGAACAAATGCGCACAAAAGCCACAAAAGTTCATATGGCATTTCTTTACGCGATCTGAACCGCGATCTAAACATTTTCGGATTCCTCCGATGTAATTTAATAATAAAATACAAATTATGTCAATTTCGCATTTGGTTTATTTAATTGCTATAATCCATGGGACTTACAGATTTGGATGAAATCCGACGTTGAGGGTTTGAAAATGAGAGGAGACGTATCGAGTATACGGTGACGAAAATTTTTAAACTCGAAACAAGGAGTTCGCCAAATATGGAAGTTCTCACACTTATGGAAATTCTATCTAAACTATTCGGCTCAGAGGCAAAGGTAAAAATCATGCGTTTGTTTCTATTTAACCCAGAAAAAGTATTCGACATTCAAAATATTGCAGATCGAGCAAATATCCATCTGTCAAAAGCTCGCCGAGAGATGTCTAATATAGAAAAAATGGGTTTGGTAAAGCGACGCGTTCCTGTTCGAAATAGTAGTAAAAAGGGTTTTACACTCAACACTCAGTTTTCGTATCTACAACCGCTTCAGAATTTCCTCATAAATATCGAGCCCCTACAACCAAAAGAGATTGTTCGGAAACTGAGTAAGTTGGGTAGTATAAAGCTAATCATTGTTTCAGGTGTGTTTATACAGGAATCTGAAAGTCGAGCAGATCTACTCATTGTTGGTGATGGGATTAAAAAATCAAATCTCGAACACACCATCAAAACTCTTGAATCAGAGATAGGTAAGGAGTTGCGGTATGCGTATTTCACTACATCAGACTTCCACTATCGTTTGAGTATGTTCGACAAGCTTACTCGGGACATTTTGGATTATCCACACAAGAAGATAGTCAACAAACTTGGCAACATTTAGTGTGGTATACTATAGGTATTATAATTTAATAAATATTATTATGATGATTGGTTATACATGGGGTACTGTGTTGCAGTCTTCCTTCCAAGGGTTATGGAACGGAATCATTATGTTTCTTCCTAACCTTATTGTTGCGCTTGTCATTCTCCTTGTTGGATGGGCGATAGGTAGCATCATTGGCAAAGGAGTATCAAAGTTCATTCAGAGTATTAAGTTCGATGAGGCGCTTCGAAGAGCAGGCTTTGAAGATGTTGTTAAGAAAGCTGGATTGAATCTCAATTCAGGGAAATTTTTTGGAAAGCTTCTTGAATATTTCATCGTGATTGTTTTCCTTATCGCAAGTTTTGATGTGCTCGGACTTTCACAAGTTACTGCATTCCTTCAGCAGATTGTTCTTGGATATCTTCCACAGCTTATCATTGCAGTTCTCATCCTTCTCGTTGGAGGTGTTGTGGGTGATGTACTTTCTCGCATTGTTACAGCATCAGCTCGTACAGCGAGTGTGTCATCAGCAAACTTTCTTGGAACTGTTTCTAAGTGGGCGGTATGGGTATTTGCAATTCTCGTAGCACTCTCACAGATGGGTATTGCGGGTGCATTCATTCAGACACTCTTCACTGGATTTGTTGTTGCGGTTTCTCTTGCTCTTGGACTTTCATTTGGCCTTGGAGGACAGGAAGCAGCATCTGAAACTATCAAAAATCTCAAGCACCGAATCTCAGATCATCACTAATTTTGACCAGACATATGATCACAAAAAACTTCTCCAAACGGGGAAGTTTTTTGTTTACAAAA
>CAYVMP010000006.1:0-37599 GCA_964452635.1 uncultured Candidatus Saccharibacteria bacterium
TGATTACAGAGATTACCGGAGGACGTGTTGGTGGGGGCGTTGATGTGTATACTAAACGAGAACTAGAAATTAAAGTCAAAACATCTGCGAAAAAGATTTCCATGATTCTCGGTGTCGATATTTCTTCACAGAAAATAATTGAGTTGCTTGGCCGGCAACTTATACATGCAGAGGAGAGCGGGGATAGTATCGTGGTTTCTGTTCCACGGGAGCGACTGGATATTCGTTTGGAGGAAGATATTGCTGAGGAAGTTGGAAGACTATACGGATATGAAAATATTGCACCGCAAGAGCTTGCCCTCTCAGGTGGGTATGAAGTCAATCCACTACAATACGTCGAACAGTCAATACGTCGAGCACTCTGTCGAATAGGCTTCTCTGAGATATATACATATGGGTTTGCACAGATGGGTGAGGTTTTGGTTGAAAATCCGCTTGCAGGGGATAAAAAGTTTTTACGATCAAGTTTGCTACCTGCAGTGAGTGCGTCACTTGAGCATAATTTTAAATTTACTGATCTTCTCGGCATGAGAGAGGTTTTGGTGTATGAAATGGGAACTGTGTTTCGAGAGAGTGGTGAGTTCGTGCATCTTGCACTTGGTGTAAAGTTACCAAAGGGCAAAAAGTCAGATGTTGCTGATGAACGTATTGCGCATGCGATACACACCATTGAAGACGAGCTTGGTGTCTCTGTTGGAGATGTCTCGATAGTTGGTGGGGTAGCAGAGATAAACATCGAGCGTATCATCTCTGAGGTCAAAGTTCCAGAAAAATATCCGGATGATTTCTGGGTTACACCACTACATGCACAGGGGAACTACATGCCGATTTCTCCGTACCCATTTGCAGTGCGTGATGTGGCTGTCTTTGTACTAAGTACAGTATCGGCAGAGAGTGTGGAGGGGATTATTCGTACATATCTCACGCCGATTGTCGTACGTTTCTCACTTTTTGATACGTTTACTAAGAATTTTCCTGATGGTACTTCTAAAACTTCGTATGCATTTCGTCTCGTTTTCCAGTCTCTCGAGAAAACTCTCACAGATGATGAAATCAACGCAGTCATGAACCCAATCTACGACTCACTCAAGGCACAGGAGGGGTTTGAGGTGCGATAATTTTCTCACTTTCTATTTTACGCCTATAAATATAGATGTTTTTTAATTAAGAAACATATTATTTATTTGTCAAAAATTTTATTGACAAATAATGTATTTTATGGATAATAATCAACCAGAACACGACGGGGCACTAGCCCCTTTTATCGTGTGAAAGGAGGGAAAAATGGAAACATTTTTCCAGACATTGTTGGGTTATTGGTGGGTTCTAGCCATCGTGTTAGTTCTCGCCTGTTACAAACTTGTTTTCCGACTGTTCGGCGCGGTTATCATTCCGCAGGACAGTATCGGCATCGTCAACAAGAAGTTCGTTCTGTTCGGCAAGAATCGCACGCTTCCCGACGGGTGCATCATCGCACTCAACGGCGAGGCTGGTATTCAAGCCGACACGTTGGCGCCCGGGATTCATTTCGGGTTCTGGCCTTGGCAGTACGAGGTTAGGATCGAAGGATTCACTCAGATTGAGGAGGGGATGATCGGTGTTGTTGAATCTGCCGATGGCAGATCTCTCAGTGCGGGACGTGTCCTTGCAGAACGAGTAGATTGCGACTCCTTTCAGGATGCTCGCAAGTTCCTCACGGGTGGTGGTGAACGTGGACCGCAAATCACGGTGATTCCTCCAGGAACTTACCGTGTTAACATAGGTCTGTTCACGGTCGTTCAAGAGGAGGCTCTCGAGATCGAAGATAACATGGTCGGTGTTGTCACGACGCGTGAAGGCAAAGCTCTTCCGACTGGCGACATTGCGGGCGGGGAAATCCGAGGACATAAAATGTTCCAGGATGCTCAAGCTTTCATCGATAACGGTGGATTCAAGGGTCTGCAGGAACAGGTCATGCTGGCTGGTAGATACTTCATCAATCCGCGGTTCGCAACGGTGGAAACCAAACCAATGACCGAGGTCCCGATTGCCAATGCTGGCGTCGTCATCGCTTTCGTTGGTGATGCTGGCGTCGATGTGACAGGAGAGTCATTCAAACACGGCAACTTGGTGAAGAGGGGTCAAAAGGGTGTCTGGGTCGAGCCTCTCGATCCGGGCAAGTACCCAATCAACCCTTACACTCACAAGGTGGAATGCGTGCCAACGGCAAACGTTGTTCTCAACTGGGCAACAGGTAAAACCGAGTCTCACATGCTCGACAAAAACCTGTCCACCATCACTGTTCGTTCGTCCGACGGCTTCACGTTCAATCTCGACGTTAGTCAGATCATTCACATTCCACGCACCGATGCTCCCAAAGTCATCGCTCGCTTCGGCAGTGTGGCCAATCTGGTCACTCAGGTTCTCGAACCGACAATCGGAAACTACTTCCGCAACGCTGCGCAAGGGTCCGATGTTATCGAGTTCTTGAAGCAACGGCAACAACGCCAGAATGATGCCAAAGA
The DNA here is from genome assembly GCA_964452635.1 of uncultured Candidatus Saccharibacteria bacterium. GTDB lineage: Bacteria > Patescibacteriota > Minisyncoccia > Phycocordibacterales > DATDWN01 > CAYVMP01. Next base: position 2,505 of record CAYVMP010000006.1, read on the forward strand.
GCAGATCTCTGAGGCACTCGAAGATTACAATGTCGGTGCGGTGGACACCCTCATCGGTGACATTACTCCGCCAGCATCGCTCATGACAACTCTCACCAACCGAAAGTTGGCTGAGCAGGAGAAGATTACGTACGATACGCAACGTCTGGCCGAGGATACCCGTAAGGAGCTTCAGCAAGCGAAAGCGCTAGCAGATACGCAGGCGCGAGTGGTAGACGCGGAACGGAGTGTTCAAATCGCCGAGTTCAATGCGAAAGCCACAGTCAAGAAGGCTGAGGGTGACGCACTTTCGAAGACAATTAACGCCAAAGCTGATGCTGAGGTTCTCACGACCGTTGGCTCGGCTGAAGGTACGAAGATCACGGCAGTCGGTGAGGCAGAGGCGAAGGTTATCCAGTTAAAGACCAACGCGGTTGGTCCGGGTAACTATGCGATGATTGAAGTCGGCAGAGCACTGGCTGGCAGCGGCTTCAAGTTAGTGCCGGACGTGATCGCCGGTGGAGGGACTGACGGTGGAAGTTCTGGGATCATCAACGTACTTATGGCAGGAATACTAAAGGACTCGTTGAACGGTCATCGTCAGGAAGTTCCGAAGCAATAAACAGAAGTTCTTTAACCCCGGCGGTGCGCCTCAAGCGCCCGCCGGATTTTCGTATATAAAATTTTAGTAATATGTGTGATACAATTTATTTATGGATTTCATATCACATGGACTATACGGAGGGGTGGCGTTTGGGAGAGAGAACAGAAAGATGTTTTGGTGGGCTTTTTTCTTTGGGATGATGCCAGATATTTTGGTATTCGGACCGTTTTTCGTACAGCGAATTGTTTCTGCTCTATTTGGACGAGGAGGAGGAAGTTTCCTCGGGAGACCAGAGATGATGTCTATTCCACAGTATGTGTATGAGGGGTACAACATCACTCATTCTCTCATTGTGTTTCTTTTAGTATTTGGTTTGCTCTGGCTTGTGTTTCGTCGACCAGTGTACGTGGTGCTCGGATGGCCACTCCACATTCTCACGGATTTATTTACACATTCTACTGAGTTTTTCCCCACACCTATTTTCTGGCCACTGTCGAATTTTCATATAAATGGTATTCCATGGTCACATCCTATTATTTTCATACCAAATGTGATTTTGCTTATCATTCTGTACACGTATTTTTTCGTCATACGCCCACGTCAGAGAAAGCGAATTGAATGGAAAGGGGAGGAAAAGTAATACACAGTGAGAGATTGATTTTCTCTGAAGAAAGGAATATTGTTTTGGAGGAGGATCGAGCATGACTTTTTCTGTTTTTTTGATGAGTGTTGTACCGATGTCTCTGAGGATTTTTTGTGGACTTTGTAAAAGGGCCTACCATCCAGAGCATCGCGCCTGCCCCTTTTGTGGGGCAAAAAAACCGGCAACACGATAATCATTCTAAGCCCAGGGGAAATTCTCTCCTGGGCGTTTGGTTTTGTGTGCTTTTTGTCTTTGTTTCCTACAACCAAATATGCTATAATACATAGATAAAAAACTATAGTTATATGTCTAAAGAATCTGAAAAAAAAGTGAAAAAGGACACGCCCACCAACGCTAAAGCTAAGGTGGACACGTACGGAGCGGATGCAATCCAGATTTTGGAGGGTCTTGAACCCGTACGAAAGCGTCCTGGAATGTACATTGGTACGACTGGTCCAGACGGTCTTCATCACCTTATTTGGGAAATTTTCGATAACTCACGTGACGAAGCCATGGGTGGTCATGCAAATGACATTGAGGTTACACTTTTGCCCAACAACCGTATCCGTGTTACGGACAATGGTCGTGGTATTCCAGTAGATATTCATAAACAGACCAAGGTGTCTGCGCTTGAAACCATTATGACAACACTCCACGCAGGAGGAAAGTTTGGTGGTGAAGACGGTGGCTACAAAGTGTCTGGAGGTCTGCACGGCGTGGGAGCATCGGTAGTTAACGCACTCTCTATTTATTGTAAAGTAACTGTTCATAAGGACGGAGGTGTGTACATGCAGGAGTACTCTCAAGGCAAGAAAAAAGCACTTGTAAAGAAGATTGGAAGTACTAAAGAACAGGGAACGATTGTTCTCTTTGAACCTGATACAGCAATCTTTCAATCAGTTGAGTTTGATTTTGACCGAGTGGTCAACCATTTGCGCCAGCAGGCGTATCTCGTGAAGGGCTTGCGGATTACAGTCAACGATGCACGTGAATATGCAGGAAAAATAAAAGAGGACGATACATTTAAAATATCTGAGCTTGGGTTGGAAATCCCATCAATGTCATTCTATTTCGAAGGAGGTTTACTCTCTCTCGTCAAATTCTACAATAGTACTCAAAAACCGATTCATAAAAATATTTTCTATATTGAGAAAAATACAAACGAGTATGAGTCTGTTGAGGTATCCCTTCAGTACGTTGACGATATCTCATGTCGAATACTTCCATTTGCAAACAATATTTATAACCCCGAAGGAGGTACGCATGTAACGGGATTTAAAACCGCACTGACACGTATTTTGAATGCGTACGCTCGTAAAAATAATTTGATAAAAGAAAGTGAAGATAACTTCACTGGTGACGATGTTCTCGAGGGTTTGACCGCAGTAATCTCCGTGAAGCTACGAGAGATTCAGTTCGAAGGTCAGACTAAAGCAAAACTCGGTACTGTCGAGGCACAGAGTTCAGTCAACACAGTATTCTCTGAAGGATTCACATACTTCCTCGAGGAGAACCCAGATGATGCTCGATCAATCATTTCTAAAGTAGTTCTCGCACTCAAAGCTCGAAAGGCTGCAAAGGCTGCAAAGGATTCCGTGCTCCGTAAGGGTGTGCTTGAAGGTATGACACTCCCTGGTAAACTTGCCGACTGTCAGTCAAAGAGTTCTGAGGATTCTGAGCTCTTCATTGTGGAGGGAGATTCTGCAGGTGGTACTGCAAAGACTGGTCGTGATCGACGCACACAGGCGATACTTCCACTTCGAGGAAAGATTCTTAACATTGAACGTGCACGTCTCGACCGAATGCTTGAGTCAGAACAGATCAAAAATCTCGTGCTTGCACTTGGAACTGCTATTGGTGATACGTTTGATATTGCAAAACTTCGATATCACAAAGTGATTATTGCTACCGATGCAGACGTGGACGGTGCGCATATTCGAACATTGATTCTCACACTTTTTTATAGATTTTTCCGACCGCTTATTGATGGGGGATTCATATATATTGCTCAACCACCACTCTATAAAATAAAGAAAGGCAAGGAGGTCCACTACGCATATTCAGATGAGGAGAAGGCGGGTATTGTCGGAAAAGCTGAAGTCGCTGAGATTGGAGAAATCAGCGAGGAAGACCTTGCCCTGCGTAGCTCAAGTGAAGCGCAGAGCGAAGCAGGGGAAGATGCTGACACTCCTGCTTCGCCAAAGGCTTCGCAGGATAAAGCTAAAGCTTTGAAGATCTCTATTCAACGATACAAAGGTCTCGGAGAGATGAATGCTGAGGAACTCTGGGAGACAACGATGGACCCTGCTCGTCGAATACTCAAACAAGTTACTGTTGAGGATGGTGTGTCTGCTGACAAGGTATTCGATATTCTCATGGGAAGTGACGTTCCATCTCGAAAGTCGTTCATTCAATCAAACGCAACTAAGGCAAATCTTGATATATAAAAATAAATACCTCACTCACGACGAGTGGGGTATTTTTTCAAAACTTTCAACAGTCATGACTTTGCGTTCTGACGCATTAAGCCATATTTCCACTTGGTCGGTATACTCCGACCTTAGTAACGGATTTCGTTCATCCGCATGATCAATCTTTACCCAACTATCTTCGAATGTTGGGTAGGTACTGGTTATAGACTTGATATGGGTAGTAATGCTTGGTGTCACCCAAAATAAACTAACTCTGTACAACGTACACCTCCTTTCCAAGGTTACTGTGGTACAGGTCGTCTGTCAAATTTTTGCAACTAACTATTTCTTCTCTTTTATTTCCGTAACAAGTTTTTGCACGAGATCATCGAGTGACATCTGTCCAAGTTGTCCATGATCTCGGGATTCAAGAGTGACTTTATTCGCCTCAATTTCTTTATCACCAATGACAATCCAATATGGAATTTTATTATTTTTTGCATCGCGGACTTTTTTGCCGAGATTTTCATCTGCATCATCTAGCTCGACACGAACATCTGAGTTTCTGAGTGTTTCAAATACCTGACGAGCATAGTCAGTATGATTTACCCTTACAGGGATGACTTTGACCTGTCGCGGTGAGAGCCACAGAGGGAAATTTCCTGCAAAGTGTTCGATCATTACTCCCATGAATCGCTCGAGGGATCCAGATATTGCACGATGAATAACCACAGGTCGTTCCTGCTCACCCTTCTCGTTTGTAAACGAGAGATTAAATCGTTCAGGTAGGTTAAAGTCACACTGGATTGTGGCAAGTTGCCATTCACGACCAATGGCGTCTTTGAACATGACATCGAGCGTTGGTCCGTAGAATGCTGCTTCCCCCGGTCCGAGTTTGTAGTTGAGTTGGTTTGACTGAGCAACGTCCTCAAGTATTTTCTCCGCTGTTGCCCAGTTTTCTTCTGTTCCAATGTATTGGCTTTTATCCTCACCGCGAGTAGAGAGTCGTACCCAATAACCCTCTAGCATTCCCATTGTTGTGTAGAATTCTCTAATGATTCCCGCAATCGTTCCGGCCTCATCTTTGATCTGAGACATTCTGCAGAACAAATGACCATCATCCTGTGTAATCGCGCGTACTCGAGTGAGTCCTGAAAGCTGACCCTTTTTCTCATCACGGTAGATAGTTGCAGGTTCAAAATATCGAACAGGCATATCGCGATATGAAAATTGATTGTCAGCAAAGATTTGCATGTGATGCGGACAGTTCATCGGCTTCATGAAGAATTTTTCTTCTTTGCCCTGTACTCTAAAAAGCTCATCACCAAACTTTGATGCATGTCCAGATGTTTCGTAGAGTGCCTCCTTTGCAATGTGTGGTGTCCATACACGAGAGTATCCTTTATTTCTATGAAGACTCCATAGGTAATCCTCGATTTCCTTGCGAATAATCATACCGTTTGGTTGCATGAGTGGGAGTCCAGAACCAATGAGGTCGGAAACAGTAAAGAGTTTCATTTCTTTTCCGATAATTCGATGATCTCGTTTTTTAGCTTCTTCAACTTGCCATTCATATTTTTCTAAATCCGCTTTGGATTCAAACGCAAGTCCGTATATACGAGTGAGCATTTTGTTTTCTTCATTACCTCTCCAGTATGCACCGGCAATACGTTCGAGTTTCCATGAGTCAGAAGGAATACTACTTACATCATCACTGTGTCCACCACGACATAGGTCAGTAAATGAATTTTTTCCTTCGCCAGAAGTGTATGTAGTGATAGTCTCTCCCTTGGCATTGATTTCCTCTACGAGTTCTAGTTTGTATGGGTTGTGTGAGAAGTATTCCCGTGCCTCTGCCAATGACAGTTCTTTTTTGGAAAAACCTTTCCATGTTTTTCCAATCTGACGCATTTTTTGTTCGATTTTTTCAAAATCTTTGTCTGAAATAGGGGACATGAATTCAAAGTCGTAGTAGAACCCAGTGTCGGTCGCGGGTCCTATCGTTGGGAGTGTTTGTGGATACAAATCGAGAATGGCGCAGGCCAATAGATGAGCAAGAGAATGTCGTATGTGAGGCAATTTTTCGTGTTCCATAATGTATACACAATACCAGAAAGCTACCAAAAAATCTAATATGACTACTCGAGTACTTTCACTTTATCAACGAGAATACTTTTGCCATCATTACGGGTGGAAAAGGTACCTTTAATGACCACACATCCTTCTGGCACGAGAATATCTTGAAACTCCTCGAATATTTTAGGAAAGGCGACTGCTTCGATTGAGTCCGTCATATCTGCTATTTTCATGAATATCATTTTATCGCCCTTTTTGGTGACAACTGGTTTTATTTCCTCGATGATACCACCGACAACGATTGGTTGTTTTTCTTTTGCTGTCTCTTTGATTTTTCTAATTGTCATTTCTCTTTTATCGAGTTTTTCTTTGAAACTATCAAGAGGATGTCCAGAAATGTAGAGTCCGAGAAGTTCCTTTTCCCACATGAGGTTGTTTGCAGATGTTCCAGTTGGCGCAGGTACAAGTGTGATCTCTGTCACCACATCTCCTCCAGACATGAGAGAGAAAAGTGAGTCCTGAGCAGTTTCTCGAACACGTTCTTCTTTATTGAACATGAGAAGTGTTTCTAGGTTATGGAGAAGTGTTGCGCGATATTCCGATGCGGGAATGTGAGGAGTGGATAGTGCAAATGAATCAAGAGCCCCAGCTTTGATGAGAGATTCTAGACTTTTTTTGTTGAGATTTTTGTCTGTGATGCGTCGAAGGAAATCCGAGAGTGAGACGAATCTTCCATTTTTCTTACGCTCGGAAATGATAAACGTTCCGATACCTTCACCGAAGTTTTTGATAGTTGTCAGTCCGAATCGTATTGAATCCTTCTCGTCACCCTTAACAACAGTAAATCCTTCGAATGATTCGTTGACATCTGGAGGAAGTACGGGGATTCCCATACGTTTACACTCACTGACGATTTCAGAAATCATATCAACGTCGCCCGACTCAGCGGTGAGTACGGCTGACATGTATATAGCAGGGAAGTTTGCTTTCATGTATGCAGTTTGGTATGCAACTTTTCCGTAACTTGCTGCGTGCGCTTTGTTGAAACCATATCCTTGGAATGGTTCAAACAGATCCCATATTTGTTCTGCTTTTTCGGCTGTCATTCCGCCATGTGTTTGGCAACCCTCCACGAATTTAATGTGTTGTTTTGCCATTTCTTCTCGGATTTTCTTACCGACTGCTTTTCGGAATTTGTCTACTTCGCCCCATGTGTATCCAGCCACTTCGATAGCGGTCATGAGAAGGTCGTCTTGGTACACGAGCACACCAAATGTACGATCGAGAAAGTTTTTCATCTTTGGATGCATGTATGTGATTGGTTTTTTGCCGTGTTTTCGAGCAACATATTCATTGATGTTGTCCATCGGTCCCGGACGATACAGAGCAACCATCACGTTGATATCGTGGATTGTGGTTGGGCGAAGTTCTTTGAGCCATCGTGTCATGCCATCGCCATTGAGTTGGAAGAGACCAATAGTTTCTCCACGAGCGAGCATCTCAAAAGTTTTTTTATCATCGACGGGTACATTTTCAATATCAATGTGCGTGTGTTCGATTTTCTCTACAATCTTCACAGCATCTGCAAGGATCGCGAGGTTTCGAATTCCAAGAAAATCGAATTTGAGGAGGCCAACACCGTCTTCACCGACTGAGTGCATATCGTACTGGGTGATAACTTTCTGATCACCTTTTGTATCGTACTGGAGTGGCGTGAAATCCGTAAGTGGTGTTGGAGAGATAACGACACCTGCTGCGTGCACAGAAATGTGTCGAGCGGAACCTTCGATTTTCTGTGCCATATCGATGATGGTCTTTGTGTCCGGTTCGGTTGTGTACATTTGTTTGAGTTCCGGCACCTCTTTGAGTGCTCGTTCAATGGTCATTGGGAATCCCTGTGCACCCATTGGTATGAGTTTGGCAATCGTATCTCCGACACCATATGGGAATCCAAGTGCTCGCGTAACGTCGCGTACAGCACCACGAGCAGCCATGGTACCGAATGTACCGATCTGAGCAACTTTATCAATTCCATATTTCTGTCGAGCGTATTCGATAACTTCGTCTCGACGATTATCGGCGTAGTCCATGTCGATATCCGGTGCAGATGGTCGTGATGGGTTTAGGAATCGTTCGAAGGGGAGGTTGTACTCAAGTGGGTTTACGTTTGTAATATGTGAGAGATATGTTACAAGTGATCCTGCCACTGATCCTCGAATAGTAGTGAGAATTCCGTTTTCGTGTGCGAAGTTCAGTAGGTCTGATACGACGAGAAAGTATGGCGCATATCCTTTGTCTTTGATAATAGAGAGTTCATATTCCATACGTTCAAGGAGCTCGGGTGTTCTTTCGAGTCCTCGTGTGGCGATACCATTTTCTGTAATAAACCTAAGCTCGTCGTCATATGAGCGTCCACTCGGCACGATGTAGTTCGGAAGTGACCATTTGCCGATTGAAATCTCTAAGTTGCATCGATCTGCGATTTTGACTGTGTTTTCGAGTGCATCTGGAATGTTCTTAAAGTATTTCTCTGCTTGTTTTTCAGTAATGAATGAAAAATCCTCATCTGTCACTTCTATTTTCTCATCTGTTTGTGATTGGATGGACATGAGTGTCTGTCGAGCAACTCTGTCCTCGGGTTCAAGATAGTAGACGTCGTGTGATGCAACGATTGGGGTTTGTGTTTCTCGTGCAAACGTGATGAGTTTTTGCATCGTTTCCTCGTGACCTTTAATTTCTGGGTGATGAGTAATTTCAATGTAGAAGTTTGGTTCACCATTTGCATCTACACCGAATACTTTTTTGTACCATGCCACTCGTTCGAGTGCTTGTTCTGTGTGAGAGAGTTTGACCGATTGTACAATGTCTCCCGTAAATGATGGTGAAATCGCGATAAGTCCTTCGTGGTATGTTTCGAGAAGTTCACGGTCAATGCGAGGTTTGTAGTAGAACCCCTCCATGTGGGCAAGCGTAACAAGTTTGATGAGGTTTTTGTATCCAGTGTCGTTGACTGCAAGGAGCACAAGACGATACCGCTCTTTGTCGATTTGCTGTTTGTCGTGTCGGCTTCTGTATGCAACGTACGCATCAATACCGATGATTGGTTTAATTTCTTTTTTCTTGCATGCTTGGTAGAACTCGATTGCTCCGTATAGGTTACAGTTGTCTGTCAGTGCAATAGCAGACATGTCATTTTTCTTTGCTTCTGCGACGAGGTCGGGAATTTTAGGTAGTGCGTTAAGCAGGGAGTAGTGGGAGTGGGTATGAAGATGGATAAATTTGGATGACATGGTGGTTGGATTTTAAAAAATAATTTCTTTCTCACCACTTCATTTTGAGAGACCCCGTCTCGGCGTGCTCGCCGATCGGTTGCCTCGAAAATCTAAGAAAACAATGTCCTCGACCGTGTACCATTCACGGTCTCGTCCTTGTTTTCTAAATTTTATGCGAAGTCTCTCAAAATGAAGTGATTCAACGAAATTATTTTTTAAAACTATCATATTGTACCATGTCATCCAAAGTTGTGGTGAGGGGGGTGTTTTATAAAAAAAAGAAACCCGGTGCTAGACAGGTTTCTGATTATTGATGTTGATTTAGACAGGGATATCTTCAAAGATATCTATTTCTTCGTATCGCCCATCTTTTTTGATTGCGAACTCATGTCCTTGCCGATGCAGTTCCCAGAGCAAAATGAGTATCTGGCACCCATTTCGCACCGATGCTCCTAGACTCGGAGCATCCATTTCTTTTTTGATTGATTCCAAATCGGCAAAAAGTTTAGTCGGAAAATCAATCGTTAGTCTCTTGTTTGCCTTTTTTGTTTCGAGTTTAATAATCATTCTGATGAGTTTTATAACGTATTATTTAATTTTAGTCAAAAAATTATTGAGTGTGTTAAAATTAATTCATGAAATACATTATCGGTATAGATGAGGTGGGGCGGGGGCCTTTGGCAGGGCCGGTGACTGTTGGGGTCGTGGCGTGTAAAGCGAATGTGTATACGAAACTCAAGAAACTCAGGCAATTGCCCTTGGTGGGCAAAGACAGCAAGAAACTATCAGTGGCTGATCGAGAAAAATATTCAAAAATATTACAGTTACTTGCCGAGGAGGAAGCGATTTATTTCTCAATCATTCATATTTCGAATACTGTAGTAGACAGCAGAGGAATTTCCTTTGCTATTAGAAAGGCAATGGCTGATGGTTTGAAGAAAATACAGAAAAGGGTTGGCTTCAATCCACGGGAGTGCGACCTACGACTTGATGGGGGACTTCGAGCACCACGTGAATTCACACACCAGAAAACAATCATAAAAGGTGATGAAAAAGAAAAAATTATTGCGTGGGCGTCAATTCTCGCAAAGGTTTCTCGGGACAGGGTGATGGTGCAAGCAGGGAAAAAGTTTCCTCAATACGGATTTGAGATTCATAAAGGATACGGCACTTCTAAACACAGGGAGGCAATCCGTACTCATGGTTTAAGTCACATTCACCGCAAAACTTTTTGCAGGAGTTTGGTATGAAAGGGTGGGACGTGTGGTTCCACAATAACCCCTTGTTTTTTATACGAGGTGTGATAGTATAGTCACATTATGGTAGTACGAATGCGACATACACGAAGTCAGAGAGGAAATACGCGTTCACACCACGCGCTCTTTAATCCTGCAGTTACAGTTGATGCACAGACACAGGTTCCTCACTTGCGACACCGAGCATCTCTCCAGACTGGTCAATACAAAGGCAGAACAGTGATTGATGTTCAAGCAAAACTCGACCGCAAAGCAAAGAAGGCACAGGAGGCAAAGAAAGAGGGAAGATAATTATCCACTTTTTATTTATATTTTCTTTTGTTTTATTTTAAATATGATTGTATACTGGTATTAAATACAGTTGTATGGCAAACAGGCACCTTTCAAGATCAATAGTTCTCCAATCCCTATTTGAATGGGATTTCAATCATACGTCTGCCGAAAAGGCAAAGGAAATTTTCGTCCGTAATGCAGAGGAGTTTGCTCCTGGGCAGGGCGATTTTTCTTTTATGGAAAATCTATTCACTGGTGTGCTCGATAAACAAAAAGACATCGATGTAATTATCGAGAAAGCAGCTCCAGACTGGCCAATTGATAAAATCAGCGTGATGGATAGAAACATTATTCGTATCGGTCTCTTTGAACTCCTTTTTGCTGATCGTTCTCAGGTACCACCAAAGGTTGCTATTAATGAAGCAATCGAGCTTTCTAAGACATTCGGAGGTGAGACATCCGGCAAATTCGTAAACGGTGTACTCGGTGCTGTATATAAAGAACTTGGTGAACCGGGCAAGGAAGAAACATCTCGCGATAAGAAAAACGGCAATCCTGCAAACGTTGTCGCTCCTACGGAGTACCTCGGTGGCGCAGTGGTATATGCACGTGACGGTGAGGATGTATATCTCGCACTTGTTCATGATGTATTCGGACGATGGACTCTTTCAAAAGGTCATATTGACGGTGAAAAGGATCCAATCGAAGAAATCAAACGCATTATAAAAGATGAGATTTCTTTGGACGTTACTGTGCAGGATAAACTTGGAAGTAATGAATATGTCACGTACCATCCAGAAAAAGGCAAAATAAAAAAGAACGTAACATATTATCTCGTTGAATCTCCCTATGTTGATGTGAAGCTTGTAAACTCTGGTGGGCTTGACGATGCTCGATGGTTCAAGATGGGTGATATACTTGACCTTAATTTTTATAATGATATTCTACCGCTAGTTACTAAGGCGATTAATATACTGTTAAAGAAATAATAACAGTCGACAATACTAACTACTCTGTCTATGCATGACTTCTCTGAGTTCGAAAAAAATACAGGTTTGGATTTTAAAGACAAGGGGTTGCTCAAACAAGCCTTTGTTCATCGTTCATATATAAATGAAAATAAGGGTTCAAAACTTGAACACAATGAACGACTTGAATTTCTCGGTGATGCGGTGCTTGAGCTCGTGATCACAGATTTCCTCTATAGAGAATATCCAGCGAAGCCTGAGGGTGAATTGACGGCATTTCGATCTGCTCTTGTAAATGCGGATACATGTGCAGGTATCGCAACATCACTTGCTGTTAATGATTTTCTCCTTCTCTCAAAAGGTGAGAGCAAGGATATGGGTCGTGCTCGACAGTACATACTCGCAAACGCACTCGAAGCTATCATTGGTGCAATCTATTTGGATCGTGGGTATGATAGCGCAAAGGTTTTCATTGAGGCGCATTTCGTACCACGAATTGATTCTATTATTTCTGCACGAAGTTTTATTGATGCAAAATCACTCTTTCAGGAAAAGGCACAAGAGTTTGAGAGTGTAACTCCATCGTACCGAACAATCAAAGAAGTTGGTCCGGATCATGGTAAGCAATTTACTGTCGGTGTCTATATTGGAAAGGAATTAGTGGCAACTGGTGATGGTCTCTCTAAGCAGGATGCGGAACAATCCGCAGCTCGTAAGGCACTTGAGGTTCGTGGATGGGAATAATTTTTAAAAATTTTGCAAAATAAAAGCTCCCTGTCTTGGTTCAGGGAGCACGGTCACACGTTTATCCAGGATGAGGGGTTCAAATCCCCCGAGCACCCAATTTCAAAGGAGAATTGCGGGCCCACAATTTCTCCTGTCACCCCACCCAAAAGATGGTTTTGGATTTTTCCCTTTAAGAGACCGATCGTGATGATCAGTCCAGAAGCTTTAGTAGTGTTCTGCCAAAACACTACTTCTTCGACCCAAGTGTCTTGTTTGGATAGGCTAGAGCATGACTCTAAAACCTAACTTCATTCAAGGGAATCACCGCCCGAAGGCTTTTTGTTTTATTCGTGTCTAGGAGTAACACTATTTTATTTTTCATTTCCTGTCAACATGTTGGTGTGGTACACTTATATCTAGGAGGTGTGCTATGGGAGCTTTTAGAAATTTTCCTGAAGAAGAAATTCCAGATTTTTTCCCCGATATTAATTGGCAACATTGCCAAGGTAAAGGGGATATAGTAGAAGCCTCTCAACCATCTGAAGAGCTTCAGGATGTTCCTGAGCGAAATGAATTGTCGTTAATGGATGATATCAGTCGCATTGCTCGCTTTAGAAGTATAGCGAGGGAATGCGAAAGAATATTTTCGTCACTTCTGAGAAATGGAGTTGATGAAAGGTATTTATCGAGTGCGGAGGATACACTTCGTACACTCGAAGATGAGCTGAATAGATGTCAACAGGAGATTGAAGAGGGTGCGCCATAGGGCCACCCTTTTGTTTTATGTTCCCAAAATGTATAATGAAGTTTGTTAAAAATAAATTTGTTGAACCAATATGTTTTTGGCATATGCCGCAACGCGTGAAGACGTGAGGTTAAGGAAAAATCGTAGCAACGATTTATTCCGGTGCCAAAAACATATTGGTGAGAAAAAATTTATTTTACACACTGAAAACTATGTATCTCAAATCAATCGAACTTTCTGGATTCAAATCATTCGCAAAGAAAAGCGAGTTGCTTTTCAACTCGTCAATTTCTGCTATCGTTGGACCAAACGGATCGGGAAAGTCGAACATTGCGGAGGCATTCCGGTTTGTACTCGGTGAACAGTCCATCAAATCACTCCGTGGGAAAAAGGGTGAGGACCTCATATTCAACGGTGCAGGGGATTTGCCACGATCAAACCGTGCATCAGTGAAAGTCGTGTTCGACAATAGTAGTAAATTTCTACCAGTTGATTTTCAAGAGGTGACTATCGAGCGAGTCGTCCATCGAGACTCAGTCAATGAATACCTCATAAATGGCTCACAGGTTCGTCTCAAGGATGTGATTGAACTTCTCGCTGCTGCACACATCGGAGCATCTGGACACCATATCATTTCGCAGGGAGAGGCTGATCGTATTTTAAATGCAAGTGTCAAAGAACGTAAATCAATGATTGAAGATGCTCTCGGTCTCAAGATGTATCAATATAAAAAACAAGAAAGCGAACGTAAACTCGAAAAGACCCGAGAAAATATTGTACAGGTAGAATCCCTCCGGCGAGAGATTCTTCCGCATATTAAATTTCTCAAGAAACAGGTTGAGAAAGTCGAGAAGGGAATTGAGCTGAAAGGTGAATTACGAGAACGTGCGATTGAGTATTGTAATCGTGAACAGGAATACATCACACGAACTACAGCCCACTTACATGAGACGCGTTTACCACTTGAGTCGACACTTCGTGCGCTCGAAGAAGAGTTGCAGGAAGCTAAATCGATTCTTAATGCCCGCGAACACAAGGATCAAAAATCCGAAGACCTCATTCAACTTGAAAAAAGTTTACATGCAATTCGAGATGAGAAAGACAACCTCTATCGTGAGTTTGGACGCATCGATGGTGAAATGACATCGCTCGTGCGTATGGTAAAAAAACAGGAGGAGGTTGCGCAATCATACGAACATAAAACTGTACCACTTGTATCTGTCGAATCATTGTCACAAAATATTGAGTCAAAAGTCCACACAGTACGGGGGTGTGTGACGGATGGCGACATCACTCTTGCTCTACAGACGTGTGACGAGATTGTACGACTTGTTACTGAATTTGTTGATGACAATAAAGATAAAGTGGATATGTCACTCCTCTCTGATGCTCAAAGAGATATTGAACATTTGAAACAGTCCAAAAATGATATTGAAAGCAGACTTCAAGATATAAAGCAAAAGGAAATACGCGTGAGTGAACAGTATACTGTGCTCAAGGAAAACATTGAAAGGGAAAAAGATTCTAATCGTGATGCAGAAAAGGCAGTATTTCGTATTATGGCAGAACAGCAGGAAGTACGATCAAAACTGCACTCCCTCGAGAGTGATGAGAATCTTTTGAAAGTAGTCTCTGAAGATTTCAAGCGAGAAATCACAGAACTTGCGGTACTACTTGGGCGTGATGTATTGCAGTTTTCGGCGTATACGTTTGACTATACCGAACCTCGTACTGCTCAGGAAGAGAGGAGAAGAATGGTTGAGAAAATCAAGATTCGTTTGGAAGAAATGGGTGCGTCGGGTAGTGATGATGTGCTAAAGGAATACACAGAGGCTACTGAGCGAGACACGTTTCTCACGAAGGAGCTTTCTGATTTGGAGGCCTCAGCCTTGTCACTGACTGGACTCATTGCGGATTTGGATACGAGACTTTCAACAGAGTTTAAAACAGGAGTAGAGAAAATCAATCGACAATTTAAGGAATACTTTGCTCTCATGTTTGGTGGAGGGGAGGCGTCTCTTTCGGTTATTGTGGAACAAAAACGCAGGAAAAGTGATACTGGTGCAGATGATTTGTTTGGGGGTGATTCTCATGATTTGTTAGACGATGGAGGGCATGCCCTGCGTAGCTCAAGTGAAGCGCAGAGCGAAGCAGGGATTGATATCGAGGTGAGTCTTCCAAAGAAAAAGGTGAAGGGACTCATGATGCTCTCAGGTGGTGAGAGGGCACTGACATCCATCGCACTCCTCTTTGCTATTTCTCAGGTTAATCCTCCACCGTTTATTATTCTCGATGAGACTGACGCAGCACTCGATGAAGCCAATTCAAAGAAATATGCGGACATGATTGAAAACTTATCAAAATACTCTCAACTCATTGTGATTACACACAATAGAGAGACCATGTCCCGCGCAGGAATCCTCTACGGAGTAACGATGGGTATGGGTGGGGGATCGAAGTTGCTGTCCGTTGCCTTTGACGAAGCTGTTTCGGTTGCAAAATAGCTCCTTGATTATTTTGTAAAAAAGTGTAGAAATATGTGTGGAGGTAAGCGAAAATGTCCAATAAGTTTCTGGGGGTGCCTAAACCCTTTAAACTCCCACTGTTGGAGGAAAGATTGTGTGAACATAAAATCCCTACATTATGGGATGATTCGATGTCTATCGGGTTATATATGGTGTACGCCACTGACGATGATGGACAAGAGAATTTGGAGGAGTTTTGTAAAAAACATCCTTCTAAAAAATACTTGGTTAGCATGAGTGAATTTGTGCTGACCTGTATTCAAGGAGTTCTGTTTGTGCTTTTTTTGGTAATACCCGCGTCTACAATAGGGAAACCCAGTATTCCTCAGAATGTCGCTTTGTCCATTATCGAGATGATTATATTAGCTGTGTTCATTTTCTCCCCTAGTTACATAAAGAAGTTGCAGTATACTTTGCGTGGGAGAGGATGGTCGGAATCTAACCCAGCACTGTTTGCCCATGAGCATCCAATGGATGTTATCAAGCAAATCTGCGGGTGTTCTACAGATGACTGTACTCACTCACCATTTAATTTCTTGGTGTCGCACCACCCAAGAAATCCTACTCGATTCCTGTCTGTTAAGGGACCAGATACTGGTCCTGCGAGAGTGTACTTCCTCGCTTCGTGGGAAAAACCATCAGAAAAATCAGAGTAGAGTAGATATCCTCCGGTACACGCCGGGGGATTTGTTTTATATCAATCCGTAGCGAGAATTTCATCAAAAATCTTTCTACCTTGATTATTTTGTAAAAAAGTGTAGAAATATGGGTGGAGGTACGTGAAATGTCAGATAAGTTTACGGGTACGTTTAAGCCCTTCGAGTACCCAGCGTTGGAGTTGGAACACCGTCTCCATAGTCGTAGCGTAGTGGTATCTGAAGAGCCATCTCAAGTGGTTCTGTATATGGTGTACGGTAAGGATTATGATGCACTTGCAAACCGAGAGGAGTTTTGTGAAAAACATCCTTTCCAGAAGTATTTTGTTGGAATGAGTGAGTTCGCGTATGCTTCCTTTATCCTTCTTGTTGGCTTATTGTTTCTGTTTACAACTGTCATAGCCTTTACTGGAGAACGAGGATTCACTACCCAGAACATACTAAAAAGCATTTTTATGATAGTTGTGATTTATCTCTGTATTTTTTCCCCCAGATACATAGAAAGACTAAACCATTCTTTGGAGGGTAGGGAATGGACGACTTCCCCTCCATCACATTTTACCAATGAGAATTCGATGGATAGCATGAAAATAATCTGTGGTTGTCTCGATGCGGTTTCAAAATGTGCTCACCCAGGGTTTATTTTTAAGGTGTGGCACCACCCACGCAATCCTACTCGGTTTCTGTCGGTTGAAAGTGTTCGTTCTGAAGGCAGAAGAAGATATTTCCTCGCCTCGTGGGAAAAACCATCAGAAAAATCAGAGTAGAGTAGATATCCTCCGGTACACGCCGGGGGATTTGTTTTTTTACACCAATCCGTAGTCGAGAACACGACGTTCCATATCTGCAGAGATAACCTTGAATCTGAGTGTGTCACCGAGTGTGAATTTCTTGCCACTTTTTTCACCTTTGAGAGTGTAGTTTTTTTCATCGAGTGTGAAGAAATCATCTCCAAGATCACGGAGCTTTATCATTCCCTCACATTTAGTTTCTTTCTCTTCGATGTAGATGCCCCATTCAGTTACACCCGTGATAGTTCCATCAAATGTTTCTCCGACATGTTCCTGCATGTACTCAACTTGTTTGTATTTAATAGACGAGCGTTCTGCATCCGATGCTCGTTTTTCATTTTCACTTGATTCGAGACAGATTCGTTCGTATTTTTCAAATTCATTTGGTTCGATTTTGCCACCCTTGAGTTCTCGTTCGAGGAAACGGTGTACGAGAAGATCGGGGTATCGACGAATTGGAGATGTAAAGTGTGTGTAGTATGTGAACGCAAGCCCGAAGTGTCCGATATTTTTCGTTGAGTAGACGGCCTTTGCCATACTCCGGATCGTTGCCGTTTTGATAAGTTCTTCGTTGCTACTTCCTTCGACATCCTTGAGTAGTTCGTTGATATCTCGAGAGGTAACTTTGCCCTCTTTATTGTGCAAATCAAACCCAAGTGCTTTGAGAAATACCGCAAGGTTTTCGATGCGTTCTGTATCGGGAGTATTATGTATTCGGTACACTGACTGTGCACCCTTTTTAGAAATATTTTCCTTTTGAGATTTGAATACAAACTCAGCAACAGCACGGTTGGCAAGGAGCATGTATTCCTCAACAAGTTTATGAGTATCAAGTCTCTGTTTTCGATACACACGTATTGGTTTGCCTTTCTCATCGAGGACGAACTTCACTTCATCTGTTTCGAAATTGATCGCACCATTTTCGAATTTTTTCTTTTCAAATATTTTTGCAATTCGATGGAGTGTTCGGAGTTCTGTTTGGAATGGTCCGTCGAGCTCACCATCAATCACTTTCTGTGCATCTTCGTATGTAAATCTGCGATCACTGTGGATGATTGTTCGCCCAAACCATTGATCGATAATTGTGCCGTGTGTATCTATTTTAAATACTGCAGAGAATGTGTATTTGTCTTCGTTTGGGTTGAGTGAACAGAGGTCGTTTGAGAGAACTTCTGGGAGCATTGGGATGGTGCGGTCGACGAGATATACGGAGAGCCCGCGTTTTTCTGCCTCACGATCAAGCTCGGTACCGGGGGTAACGAAATATGACACATCTGCAATGTGCACGCCGATTTCGTACGTGTCATCACCAAGGTCAACAAATGAAATCGCATCATCAAAATCCTTGGCATCTGCTGGGTCAATGGTCATTGTGGTAGTAGAGCGCATGTCACGGCGGTTTTTGATTTCAGTTTCAAATGTAGTCGGGTATTTCTGTTTGAGGAGTTCAGCTTCTGCTTCGACGGTGAGAGGGAATTCAACTCGAAAACCCTTTTCGAGAACAATCGCTTCCATTTCTGTATTGTTTTCTCCGGATGCGCCAATGATTTTGGCGACGGTACCCATGAGTCGAGTTGTACTTGCCTCCCAATCTATTTCGACGAGAACTTTTGTGCCTTCTGGGATCTTTGCTTCCTCGTCGGTAGGTAGGAAAATATCTGCATACATGCGTTTGTCATCTGGGACTACATACGTTCCAGCATCACCGTGTACTACAGTGCCGACATACTCATTTTTAGTACGAGTGACTACACGCACCACCTTTCCTTGGTCTCGGTTTTTGATTTTCTCTCCTGTTGCCTCGATTTCAACAATGTCTCCGTGAAATGCACGGTTTACATACTCGGGTTGAATCTCGATACTATCAGTTTTCTTTTTATTTTCTGGATCGAGATCAAAAAAACCAACTCCTTTGGAATTGATACTAATCGCTCCAGTGAATCGTTTGCCTTTCATGTGAGATTAGTATAACAGATTGGACACATTTTACCTACTGTCTTGTAAAAGAGCTATACTGAGCCATATTATATAATTCTAAAAAAGTATTTTGATTTTCATATAAATTTGCTTGACAAAAAATTGAAAGGGTGCTACTATATACCCATAATGATCTTTCAAAATTTTTCGTTCGGCGTACGAACTACGCCACGCACAGGCTTACCCGGTCACCTGACCGGGGCCCACTAGGGGCTTAAACTAGCAACTTGTCTCGCGCAAGCTCGAGATCGCCAACATGGCCCGAATCGCCATGCTGGCAGCGGATCCCGAGTCTTGTAGAGACAAAGAGGGCAGGAGAAATCCTGCCCTTTTCCATATATAAATTTACAATTTTTTCCTTTTACAAAAAGGGTATCTGTGGTATCATAATGCTCACTATATATGCAGTACGCCCGTCCGCGGGTCTGTTTGTGTATGTGTACGTTATGTAGACAGTTTTCAAAATTCGTCGAGTGCACTTACTGTTCTGGCACATTGCGCAGTCAATTAGAAAACAACTGTGGGCGAGTGATGGGAACACGAGATCCGCATCTTGTTTTCTTGATTGGCGAGCGTGAGGAAAATTTCTAGCAAGAAATTATTCCGGTGACAGAACAGTAAGTGTCGAGACAAATTTTGAAAACTATCCAATTTTTATGAAACCCAACCCAAAACAAAACGAACTCATTATCGTCAAAGGAGCACGAACACACAACCTTAAAAACATTACGGTTGAAATGCCTCGCAATAAAATGATTGTCTTTACTGGTCTCTCGGGTTCCGGCAAATCATCACTTGCATTCGATACGATATTTGCAGAAGGTCAGCGTCGATACGTGGAGTCACTTTCGTCCTATGCGCGACAATTTCTCCGACAGATGCAAAAGCCGGATGTAGATGAAATCGTCGGACTCTCACCAGCTATCTCTATTGATCAGAAATCTCGTTCGAACAACCCACGTTCGACTGTGGCGACGATTACAGAAATCTACGACTACCTCCGTATTCTCTACGCACGTATCGGTCATCCACACTGTCTCGTGTGTGGGAGAGAAATCACTAAACTTTCAAACGAAGAAATTAAAAACTTTATTCTCGGGAAAATCAGTGAGCAGACCAAGCTCATGAAGAAATCAGAAAAGAAAATCCCATTTCCAATGTATGTTGAACTGTTTGCTCCTGTTGTCCGTGGTCGCAAGGGTGAGTACTATCAACTCCTCTATGATTTACTCGGCAAGGGATACACACATGTTCTCATTGATGGTGAGCGAAAATCTCTTCGAGAGAGAGTTGAACTTTCAAAGACGAAACGACACACAATAGATGTGCTCGTGGACAGTCTCTCGCTTTCTGATTTTACAACTGATATGAAAAGTGCTGAGGAGCGTTTGGCGGAAAGTCTCGAAAAAGCACTCAATGAGTCAGATGGTCAGGTGAAAATACTATTTCGAGATATTGGACGTGAATCTGAAAAAGAATACAAACCAGAAGAATTTTTCATGTCTTCAAAACTTTCATGTCCGCACGATGGGTACTCATATCCAGAGGTTGAGCCACGGTTATTTTCATTTAACTCTCCATACGGAGCGTGTTCAGAGTGTAATGGTTTAGGAACACGGCATTTCTTTGGCAATGAAGTCTGTCCTAAATGTAAGGGTGCACGACTTCGTGAGGAGGCCCTCCATGTGCTCATCGGGGGGAAGAATATCGTTGATCTTACTGCATCATCTATCAAGGATGCACATACATTTTTCGATACACTCAAACTAACAGACCGTGAGAAAAATATTTCCAAAGTTGTCATGCGAGAAATTGAATCTCGACTTCTCTTTATGATAAATGTCGGTATTGAGTACCTCTCACTCTCGCGACGTGCACACACGCTCTCTGGTGGTGAGGCACAGCGTATTCGACTTGCAAGCCAGCTCGGATCAGGACTGGTTGGTGCACTCTATGTACTCGATGAACCGACGATTGGACTGCACTCACGAGACAATGATCGTCTCATTCAGACACTCATTGATTTGAAAAATCTTGGTAACACTATTATCGTTGTCGAACACGATGAGGATACTATTTTTGCATCTGACTATATTGTTGATATTGGTCCGGGTGCTGGTCGGCACGGTGGGGATGTTGTCGTGTCTGGATACCTCGATGAACTTTTGACTGCAAAGAAAAACACATCGGGTTCGCTGACACTCGACTATTTGCGAGGGGATAAAATAGTAGAACTTCCTGAGAAAAGACGTGATACACCAAAAGGTGAGTTGCAGATTCGTGGTGGAAATATTTTTAATATTAAAAATATGAACGTTGATATTCCACTTGGACGACTCATTGTGGTGACGGGAGTGTCCGGTTCAGGCAAATCATCCTTTGTGTATGAGATTTTAAATAAAAATTTGCAGGCTCGGTTTGAGCGCAAGTATCGGAGTGCAGAAATATACAACTGCAAAAGCTTTACTGGTACGGAATATCTTGGTCGCTCTATTTTGATTGATCAGAGTCCTATTGGACGTACTCCACGAAGTAACCCTGCGACATACACTGGTAGTTGGTCGTTCATACGGGATCTCTTTGCAGAGACATCAGAAGCACGTGCTCGCGGATGGAAGGCAAATAGATTTTCTTTCAATGTGAAGGGGGGACGATGCGAGACGTGTCAAGGTAACGGCATGATTGAGGTGGAAATGCATTTCCTTCCGACAGTATATGTACCGTGTGATGTGTGTAAGGGCAAGCGGTTTATGAAAGAGACACTCGAAGTACAGTACAAAAAGAAAAATATCTACGATATTTTGAAAATGACTGTTGAGGAGGCACTTACATTTTTCAATGATATTCCTACAATCTACGACAGACTCAAAACACTTGATGAGGTTGGGCTTGGCTACCTCGAACTCGGACAGTCTGCAACGACGCTCTCCGGTGGTGAGGCACAGCGTGTAAAGATTTCATCCGAGTTGTACCGACCACATTTACAGAAAACAATGTATCTGCTCGACGAACCGACAATCGGTTTGCACTACGAAGATGTGAAGAAACTAATTGAGATTGTTCAGAAATTAGTAGACAAGGGAAACACAGTGCTCATTATTGAACACAACATGGATGTCATTAAATCTGCTGACTATCTACTCGACATTGGTCCAGAAGGTGGTGAGGGCGGGGGACAGCTTGTAGCAAAGGGAACTCCGGAGGAGGTTGCAAATAGTGAGAAGAGTCACACAGGGAAGTATTTGAAGAAGGCGTTGAAGCAGTATAGGGCGTATAGGAAATCCTAGATTCTGATACGGTACATTTCCGAGCACGTATAAGGGAACACTTAGCTCTTCCTCGGTAGTAAAAAAATTACAGTAATTTCTTTCTCACCATCTATTTTCTCCAGACCGCGTCCTCGCCCGGGAGCGAGTCGCTTGCCTCGTCATTCATAAGAAAATGTAAAGTGGAATACCACTAACATTTTCTAAAATGACTGCGAAGTCTTGCAAAAATAGATGGTTCGACGAAATTATAAAATTACTTGAGTTTGTAAAATAAAAAGGTGCCGGTTTCTCGGACACCTTTGGAATTCCTAATCTAATATTCTTAAGCAAGTAGTTCTAAAAATTTGTTAACATCAGATATTTTTTGAAATAAAAGTTTTGGTGATGATGGGATATCTGTTCTGTCAATAGTATCCAACCATTTGTTTAATAGTATTACTGCTTCCGGATGAATTTCTTGGGTTGATCTCTGTGCGCCATCTGTCCGGCTATGGTGATTTTTGGACATATAGATTTTTTCTCCATCCCAAGCATTCAAGACTGCGCCAGTGTACGCAGCCATTTCCTCAACCTTTTCTTTGTGTGTCATTGTTTTTCTCCTTCCAATTTGATATCATATTTGGGATGAAACGTCAAGATGTTCTACAACTCATTAAGAAATTTCCAGATGCACCGGGGGTGTATTTCTTTAAACGTGGGGAGGGCTCGGGTAGTGAGATTTTGTATATTGGAAAGGCTACATCTCTCCGTGATCGGGTGCGCAGTTATTTCTCCAAAGACATTGGTGAGGTTCGTGGTCCACTCATTACCAAAATGCTCAGTGAGTTTGGTAGAATCGAGTATACAGAGACAGACTCCGTGCTCGAAGCTCTTATTCTCGAAGCTCATCTCATCAAAAAACACCAACCTCCTGCAAATGTGATGGAGAAGGATGACAAAAGTTTCAACTTCGTTGTCATTACGAAGGAGGAATTTCCGCGGGTGCTCATTGTGCGTGGACGTGAACTCCTAGTCTCACACCTCTCACAGAAACAGGAGGATAAACTTGGCTACGAGATTGCGTATTCATTTGGACCATTTCCAAATGGTATACAACTCAAGGAAGCACTCAAAATAGTGCGAAAGGTTTTTCCATATCGGGATGAAAAGTGTGTTCCTGCAAGAGAGCAGAAGATAAAGAAAGATCAAAAACCAAAAGCCTGTTTCAATCGTCAGATTGGACTCTGTCCGGGTGTGTGCACAGGCGAAATATCTGCACAGGAGTACGCACAGCAAATCAAAAATATCGTACTCTTTTTTGAGGGGAATAAAAAACAACTCGTGAGAGATTTGGAAAAAGAGATGAAGCGTTTTGCGAGTGATCGTCAGTTTGAACGCGCAGGTGAAATTAAACGACAGATATTTGCACTTGGGCACATACAGGATGTGTCGCTTATCAAGGAAAATAAAAATCATCTCGCTGGTCGAGGTATTTCGGGCAGGGTAATGCGTATTGAGAGCTATGACATCGCTCACATGTCCGGGCAGAATGTGGTCGGAGTGATGACTGTAGTTGAGGATGGTGAGGTCAAAAGGAGTGACTACCGAAAATTCAAAATCAAAGATAACCCGGGGGTCAACGATACACGGGCACTTCGAGAAGTGCTCACACGACGGCTCGGGCATACTGAATGGCCACTGCCGACACTCATTGTCGTTGATGGAAGTACGGCACAGCGTAATGCAGTGAATAAAGTACTGCGAGAACATTTTGCCGACACTCCGGATGGAAAGGGGACGAGTATTCCCGTAGTTTCTGTGGTCAAGGATGAGCGACATCGGGCACGAGAGATTCAGGGTGATACTGTGTGGCTCGCATATGAGAAAGACATCCTCCTTTCAAATGCAGAGGCGCATCGGTTTGCGATTGGTTTCCATTCTCGTCTTCGAGGTAAGATAAAGTAGATTTTTCAAATACTCATAAACAACTCATTTTTTTGAGAATTCTAAAAAATGTTGAAAAATAAAGGCTTTTTGAAATTCATTCTGATGATTTTGATTTTTCCCTGAAAATTAGTTGACAGAAAATACTGGGTGTGCTATCATTATTTCCAGTGAGCCTCTGCAGGGGACGGTACCAATGTCCTGCCATTGGTACTGAAGAACAAACAAAAGCAGGTTTGCCGGCTGATCCTGAAGGAATTCCAAGTCTTCTTTTGGGGCATATAAATGTCGGTAATAATAATGAGCTTGGGACAAGTGGGTTGCGTCCAAAACGGGGCGCCCAAATGGCGTCAGTGACCCACGGGGTCGGGTAAGTATCGAGTAAATCTCGAAAACTGCCCGGCCCTTTTTCATATCAATTTTTGACCGACCATCATTTTTCCTATATCATGTGGGTATGCGACAATCCCATCTATTTACAAAAACACGCAAGGAAGTGCCTGCAGATGAGTCAAGTAAAAATGCTCAACTTCTCATCAAGGCAGGCTTTATACATAAAGAAATGGCAGGAGTGTATTCTCTTCTACCACTTGGGTTCACAGTAGTCCAAAAAATTAAAAAAATCATTGCTGATGAAATGGAAGCACTCGGCTCTCAGGAGATTATCATGTCTACACTTCAGAGTAAGGAAGTGTGGGAGAAAACCGATCGATGGAGTGATGATAAAGTGGATGTGTGGTTTAAATCGAAATTGAAAAATGACACCGAAGTTGGTTTCGGATGGTCGCATGAGGAGCCGATTACCTCGATGATGACATCACACATTGCAAGCTACCACGACCTTCCACGTGTCGTGCATCAATTCCAAAACAAACTTCGCAACGAAACACGTGCGAAGAGTGGCATCATGCGATGTCGAGAGTTTGTCATGAAGGATATGTACTCCTACTCACAGGATGAAGCACAGCACATGGATTTCTATACAAAAGCCACTCAGGCATATCTCACGGTGTTCAAACGTGTCGGTCTTGGAGATATTACATTTGTAACATCTGCATCGGGTGGAGTGTTTACTGATAAATTTAGTCACGAATTTCAGACGCTCTGCGAGGCTGGTGAAGACAATATATATGTACACACAGACGGTGTGATTGCTCTTAACGAGGAAATTTTTAATGATGAAACTCTCTCAAAAATGGGAATGCAGAAATCTGATTTTGAAATGAAGAAAGCGGCTGAAGTTGGAAATATTTTTACATTTGGAACGAAAAAGTGTCAGGAGCTTGATCTCTACTATACAAATGAGGCGGGTGAGAAAACCCCAGTATTTCTGGGCTCCTATGGTATTGGTGTCACTCGTCTCATGGGAGTGATTGCAGAAGTGTGTTCGGATGAAAAGGGGTTGATGTGGCCAACAGAGGTCGCTCCATTCGCTGTGCATCTTGTTCGTCTTGGAAATTCACCGGAGACACTCGCTGAGGCGGATGCACTGTATGCGAGTCTCCGTAAACAATCAATTGAAGTGCTCTATGACGATCGTGATATGCGACCAGGGGAAAAGTTTGCTGACGCGGATCTCATCGGTATCCCGATTCGTCTCGTTGTGTCTGACAAAACAGTCGCACAGAATAAAGTCGAGATGAAATACCGATCGAGTACCGAGTCCGAGTTGGTGAGTGTAGAGGAGGTGATGAAGGTGGTAATAAATTAATTTCTAAAATCCTCCACCACAGTGGAATTTTCAGAGACCCCGGAGGTAATTAGGAAACAACGACGAACGAGAAGAAGCGCGAAGCACTGTTTGACGAAGTCGTACTCGACGAGGAGTTTGCGAAAGCGCTCTGGAGTGAGGACGATTGTTTCCTTGATTACCGAGGAAGAGCAATTCGTGACCACACGAATATGCGTGCTCTGAAAATAACACTGTGATGGAGGATCTGTAATACGGTTTTGTAGTGTGTGTTAATATATCAAATAATGATAAAATCTTTTGAACAATTCAAACGCCTTCTCTCTCACGATATCGGTATCGATCTTGGTACTGCAAACACACTCGTGTATGTTGCTGGACGCGGTATTGTGCTCAACGAACCATCTGTGGTTGCGGTTAATCAGAAAACAGGTCAAGTGGTCGCGGTTGGCAATGATGCAAAACAAATGCTCGGTCGCACTCCGTCACACATCGTTGCGATACGTCCTCTTGTGGATGGTGTTATTTCTGACTTCGAAGTGACCGAAGAGATGATCACGTATCTTCTCAATAAGGCTCAAAAAGATAATAAAAAGCTACTTGGTCCACGAGTTGTGGTTGGTGTACCATCTGGTATTACTAATGTAGAAACACGTGCGGTACGAGATGCAACTCGAAATGCTGGAGCGAGTGAAGTTCACATTGTCGAAGAGCCCATCGCTGCGGCAATCGGGATTCGTCTGCCGATTATGGATCCTGTGGGAAGTATGGTGATTGATATTGGTGGAGGGACGACTGACATTGCGGTAATTTCTCTTGGTGGTGTGGTACGGTCAAAAAATCTTCATATTGCGGGTGATAAACTGAACAATGACATCATTGCGTACATGCGAAGTGAATTCAAAATTCTCATTGGTGAAAAAACAGCAGAACGTATTAAAATATCCATAGGGTCTCTGCATCTCGATCAGGAACCTCTTGAGGAGAGAGTTAAGGGACGAGATTTAATATCGGGCTTGCCTCGTGAGGTTGTGGTTACAGACTCTGATATTAGAGAAGCTATTTCTCAATCAATACACACACTCGTCGAGTCAGTCAAAGAGGTTTTGGAAACGACTCCACCAGAAGTACTCGCCGATGTTATGAATCGAGGAATATATTTAGTTGGCGGTGGAGCACTCATTCGTGGTCTCTCAGAGATTATTGCGGATTATACAAAAATCGCTGTACACATAGCACTTGAACCACTTACTGCTGTCTGTCGAGGTACAGGTATTATTTTGGAACATATGGATGTATATCGTGATGTTTTAATTGCACATGAAAATGAACTTCCCCCAAAAAAATAAACGCACATCAGACACAACAAAGAAAATGCTTCTCGTTGGAGTGTTTTTTGTATGTTTGAGTGTTGTTGTTTTCTTTTTCTCTTCATCAATGCAGAGTGTGATAAGAGGAGTTGCTCGTCCACTGTGGTATGTGCGTGATTCAGTTGTCTCACATGTCATTTCTGTCGGTAATTATTTTGTATTTAAAGGTACACTGATTAAGAAAAATACTGAATTGACTGATACAATAACAGCACTCGAACTTAAGGTTCAGGATTACGATACTTTAGCCAAGGAAAACCAAGAATTAAAATCATTGTATGGTGGCGGTGCAACATCGACACTATCATCGCACAGAATCAGTGCGCGAGTTATTTCAAAACCTCCGTACTCTCCGTTCGATACCTTTGTGCTTGATGCTGGATCCGGTGAAGGACTTGTTGTCGGTGCGCGAGTGTATGTATCCGACACTGTACTTATCGGTCTCGTTACAGATGTGACATCGCACACATCACTTGTTACTCTATTTTCTTCTAACAGTCAAAAAGTTCGTACCGAATTGTCACGAACAGGAATGATGTACGAGCTGTCTGGTTCTGGTGGTGCAAATATGACACTTACTGTTCCTAAGGATACTGATATCGTATGGGGAGATGTCTTCATGTATTCAGGGAAATATGCGAGTACTATCGGAAGTGTTTTCTATATTGATGAGACATCGCAAGGATCATTTAAAACTGTCTACATACGAATGCCACAGAATGTGTTCTCTTCAAAGTGGGTTATGATTGAAAAATAGAGAAATGAAATAAGTCACACAGAGTTTGTGATACTATTGTACCAATATGGGAAAACCTCTTTTTCGTTTTATATATAGTATATGCGTGTTCCTTTCGGTCTGTGTATTACCGTGGTGGATTTCTGTTCTTATTGTAGGTGTCTCTATATTCATATTTCCTGTGTATATCGAAGCTATTGTATGTGCACTTCTCTACGACGCACTCTATTCACCATATTTTTCTCTGTACAGTAGAAACGGTATACTTGTAACAGTATTTTTGATACTCACGATATACGCAAAAACATTTATTCGAAGATAACTATGTTGCAAAAAATCACTCAATTTTTCAGAAGAAGTACTCGGCAAAAATACTCTCCGATTGATCCGGATGAGATTTTTCTCGATTCAAAAAATCTACCAGATTTTAATGTACATCAATTTGAAGGAAGATTGGAAAAACCAATATCCTCTCAGGTATTTGGGGGGGTTGCTCTCTGCATGTTGTTAATCGCATCTATATTTACGTGGAAAATATGGCATCTGCAGATTGTTGATGGAGAGACATACACACAGAGAAGTCAGAATAATAGTCTCCATATGACAAGAATATTTGCAGATCGAGGATTGATTGTAGATAGAAATAATATTCCACTCGCATGGAATGAATTAAATACAGGAACGACTACTGACTTTTCTCTTCGTGCGTATGCGACATCGACAGGATTTTCTACAACTCTCGGATACATTAAGTATCCATCCAAAGACTCCTCTGGATTTTATTATCAAGATACATTTGATCCCAAAGATGGGCTGGAAAAAATATATAATGATGTATTGCATGGATCCACAGGCAGAAAAATCGAAGAAGTTGATGTGAAAGGAAATATTATTTCTGAAAGTGTGATTGAACCACCACAGTCTGGAGAAAATGTGGTACTGAGTATAGATAGTAGAGTTCAAAAAAGACTCTATGAGTCAATGCTTGATATTGCCGGACGTGCGGGGTACAAAGGTGGAGCGGGAGTAATCATGGATGTCACTACAGGTGAAATACTTGCGAGTGCGAATTTTCCTGAATATGAATCCGGTGTTCTCACTGATGGTACTGATAGGGATAAAATAAATACGTGGATTAAAAGTAAAAATAATCCGTTTATGAATCGGGTGGTTGATGGACTCTATACGCCGGGTTCCATTGTTAAGCCGTTTGTCGCAATGGGTGTACTTGATCAGGGAGTGATTGATCCACGAACTCAGATCCTTTCGACGGGTTCTATATCTGTACCAAACCCATATGCTCCAGATAAACCATCTATTTTTATGGATTGGAAAGCACATGGTCTTGTGGATTTGCGACGAGCATTGGCTGTATCATCAAACGTGTATTTCTATGAGGTTACTGGCGGGTACAAAGGCCAAAAGGGTATTGGGATTTATAATATAGAAAAATACGTGCGTATGTTTGGGTTCGGGACGACCACGGGAATTAATTTCCCCGGAGAGAAGAAGGGAATCATTCCTGATCCAGAATGGAAATCAGCAACGTTTGATGGTGAACCGTGGCGACTGGGAGATACGTATAACACCGCAATCGGTCAGTATGGTTTTCAAGTGACACCAATTCAAGTTGTGCGTTCGGTTAGTGCGATTGCAAATGGGGGAACGCTTCTCGTACCGACTTTTATCAAAGGATCACCCACTACAGTTTCAGGGAAAGTGTCACTGAGTCCGTCCTACTACACAATCGTGAAAGAGGGAATGCGACTTGGTGTGACCGAGGGAACATCTCAACCACTTCATGTGCCATTTGTTGAGGTTGCAGCGAAGACTGGTACTGCACAGCTTGGTGTTACTAAAGATGAAGTGAACTCGTGGGTTGTGGGATTTTGGCCGTATGAACATCCACGATATGCCTTTGCAATCGTGATGGAGCGTGGTTCAAAAAACAATCAGTTTAGCTCGACCTTAGTAATGAAAGGACTTTTGGATTGGATGGGGGTGTATGCCCCAGAGTACTTGAAATAATATATTTTTGTGGTAGTGTGGGTAACGGAGGTGCGTGCATGAAAAGGATAGAAGGTCGTCTCAGTAGAGAGTGTGAGATGGCACTACAAATCGCTGAAAGTGTTGCGAAATCAAATGCCTCGGAAATTGATCCTGAGCATATTATGTGGGGATTGGTGTATCTTTTAGAAGATTATTTTCGTCGGGAACTTGAATTGTTCGATAAGTTCGATATTCTCAAGGAACGCATGAGGAGTGTAATGACTTCCGGGGACGTTTTACCGGAAGACATGAGATTTTCTAATACCTCAATGATAGTTATTGGTGAGACAAGAAAATTCTTACCAGAGAGTCTACCGGTGATGAACTGTGTAAATTTGTTATATGGCTTGATGGTGACGCTTGAGGATTATAAGAATCTTTTGGCCGAATTTGATGTCACACCGGAAAAGGTCAAGATGACTCGGCCACTTTTTTTTAACACATAAGTTTCTGTCGAAGGTCTTGCGATGTAACGCCAGACCTTTTGTTTTTATTGCAAAACTTCAATCCATTGACCTGCTGGTATTTTTGGGATATGATAGCAATACTCATTTTACAATTATTTTAACTGAAAACCTATGGATCAAAAGGAATATTTGACTCAAGAAAAGTTTGATGAATTTAAAGCAGAACTGGCAGAACTCAAGGGTACACGCCGAAAGGAGGTTGCAGAAAACCTCGAGTATGCAAAAGCACTCGGAGATTTGTCAGAAAACGCTGAGTACCATGAAGCACGAGATTTGCAGGCAACTGTCGAGGATCGTATCGCATATCTAGAGTCTCTACTCAAAACAGCATCAATCGTATCTTCTCAGCACACTGGATCATCAGCAAACATCGGATCGGTTGTTACTGTAAAAAAGGATGACAAAACATTTGTTTACACAATCGTTGGCTCAGAGGAATCAGATGTGTTGAATAATAAAATCTCAATCCGATCTCCTTTTGGTCAGGCTATTCTCGGTAAGAAAAAAGGTGATACATTTTCCTACAAAGCTCCAAACGGTGAGCTGACATATCAAGTAATGGATATTAAATAAAAAACAAAAAATACCTTGAAAAAGGTATTTTTTGTTTACTTGTTTGTGTAAAAATGTTACTATTCATCTCATGGCTTCACTCGAAGAGATAAAATCCGCACGTTTGGCGAAGTTGGAACTACTTAAATCAAAAGGAATTAATCCGTATCCTGCTCGTGTACCAAGAGATTTTCCTATCACAGAGCTTAAATCTAATTTTGAAACATATTCACAGAAGGCACAGCCTATCTCGGTTGCTGGACGAATCATGGTTATTCGTGGACAGGGCGCGATTCTCTTCGCAGTCCTCTTTGATGGTACAGAAAAAATCCAAGCAATTATAAAAAAAGATGTATTATTGGAAGAAGTTTTTTCTCTGTTTACAGATACAGTAGATATGGGAGATTTTATTTCGGTGACGGGTGTGCCGATGACCTCTGATCGTGGTGAGCCAAGTGTACTCGTATCACAGTGGATAATGGCAGGAAAATCACTTCTACCGCTTCCAGAAAAATGGCATGGGTTGCAGGATATTGATGAGAGATATCGAAAACGATATTTGGATTTTCTGATGAACGCCGAGTTGAGAGAATTAGTAGTGAAAAAGTCAAAGTTTTGGGATGCTACTCGAATGTTTCTAAAAGAGAATCATTTTATTGAAGTCGAGACACCAACCCTTGAAGTAACTACAGGTGGTGCAGAAGCAGAGCCATTTAAAACACATCACAATGACTACGATCTAGATGTGTATTTGCGTATTTCGGTTGGAGAGCTTTGGCAGAAACGTCTCATGGCTGGAGGGTTTTCTCGTACATTTGAAATAGGACGTGTGTACCGAAATGAAGGTTCAAGTCCAGATCATACACAGGAATTTACCAATCTTGAATTCTATGCATCGTTTATGGATTATATCGAAGGGATTGATTTCACTGAGCGACTCATTAAATACGTTGCACAGGAGACGTTTGGTACTCTCTCGTTCGAGAGTCGGGGAGAGAAATTTACACTTGAAGGACAGTGGCCTAAAATTTCGTACACAGAGGTGATTAAAGAGAAAACAGGTATTGATATTCTCACAGCAACTCCTCTCGAGATGGAACACAAACTTACAGAGCTTGGTGTGAAATACGAGGGGACAAACGCAGAACGTCTTACAGATACACTCTGGAAGTATTGTCGCAAACAAATAGTTGGTCCAGCGTGGCTCATTGATGTTCCTAAAATAGTATCACCACTCTCTAAATCAAAAGTGGAAAATCCAAATATCACAGAAAGAGTTCAGCTCATTCTTCTCGGTGCTGAATGTTCAAATGGTTTTTCTGAACTCAACGACCCGATTGATCAAAAGGAAAGATTTGAAGGTCAGCAGAAACTGATTGATGCTGGTGACAAGGAAGCAATGATGCCTGATATGGAGTTTGTTGAGATGCTTGAGTACGGAATGCCACCGACATTTGGGTTTGCATACGGTGATCGACTGTTTGCATTTCTTGCCGATAAACCACTTCGAGAATTACAGCTGTTTCCTCTGATGAGACCGAAGAATTAACTTTTAATTTTCCGTAAAAAATGTATAATACCGAACGACTATCATGAACCGAGACTATACTATTATTTTGTTTTATAAATACATTCATATCGAAAATCCAGAACAGTTAAAAGCTGAACAGGTTCAACTTGCGTCATCTCTCGGACTCACGGGCAGAGTGATTGTTGCACATGAGGGTATCAACGCAACATATGAAGGTACCAATGAAAACATTGAAAAATATCTAAACGTATACCTTGCTGATCCTCGGTTTTCCGACACACATATAAAAAGGAGTGTGGGTACAGGTGATGCATTTCCAAAGTTATCTGTGAAAGTAAGAAAGGAAATCGTTTCTCTGCACCTCGGTGATGAGGATTTTAGTCCAACGGAGGTGACAGGTAAACGACTCTCTCCTCAAGAACTCAAAGAATGGTTTAAAAATAAAAAAGTGGGTGAGGATTTTTACATCATTGATATGCGCAATGATTATGAACATGCAGTTGGACATTTTGAAGGTTCAATACTTCCTCCACTCTCAAATTTCCGAGATATACCTCAGGTGATGAGTGATCTTGAACAATATAAAGATAAACCAGTGGTTCCTGTGTGTACTGGTGGTGTGCGATGTGAGAAAGCATCTGGATATTTAATCAAGAAAGGTTTTCAAGATGTATATCAGCTTGATGGCGGAATAGTGAGTTATATGGAACAATTTCCGGCACAAGAGTTTAAAGGCACACTGTACGTGTTTGACCGACGAGTGACGATGGACTTTGACCCTAAAGACAAACATGTTGTCGTTGGAGTGTGTGCACTTTGTGGAATTCCATCAGAGAGGTATGTGAACTGTAGGAATCCGCGATGTAATAAACATTTCATATCGTGTGAACAGTGCACTGAAAATACTCGTTTCTGTAATCCTGAATGTGAGGCACAGGTTGTACTCAAGACATCAGATACTACCCCGATTCATGCGTAAATTTTATTACTATACTCCCATATTGTTACAAAAAATCGGTTATATTATTTTTTATTTTGTATACCGTGTGTTTGTTCGGATTGAGGTGGTTGGACGGGAACATATTATGCATGTGACTGGTCCCATTATTATCGCAACAAATCATACAAGTGAACTAGATGTGACGGCAATACCTCTCGTGTTGCCGTTTTTTTCTACTTTTTTCCCAATATACTTTGTATCAAATAAAACTGAGAAGTATAAAACATTTGGCTGGAGAAGCTATATCTACGGTGGAGTTTTCTTTAACATGCTTGGTGGATATGCATCACATTCTGGGTATACTGACTACGGGATTGCACTTACTGATCATATTGAACTGTTGAGACAGGGACACACAGTGTGTATTTTTCCTGAGGGGAAACGTACTCGGGATGGTAATATAAATCCAGCCCGTGGTGGGTTGGCATATTTGGTGCATGCAACACGGGCACATGTTGTTCCTGTTGCCATCGACACCTTCTTCCACCTATCACTGTGGGATTTTCTTACATTTCAGAGGAAGGTAGTGATACGCATTGGTCAACCACTTTCCCCAGAGGAGATTATTTCGATTAACACACCAATTACTGACATTACTGTTGATGAGTTTCGCCACGGTGGGGAAGTTGTGTTGGAGAAAATTGGTGAAATGTTGGAAATGTAGTAGTGTAGACTGATATGAAAAATAAAAAAACAAATACATACAAATGGAATTTGAGTTTGTTGTATAAAAATGATGCAGATCCACAGATTGAGAAAGATTTGAAAAATATTGAATCAGTGTGTATTCAGTTTGAGAAAAAATATAAAAACAAAAATTTTATTGATACTCCGCAATCGCTACACAAAGGACTTACGGACTACGAATCTCTGAGCGAAACAATAAATGGCAGTAAACCATGGTGGTACTTCGCCCTACTTCAGAAACTGGATTCTCGTAGTAACCGTGCAAATGCTACATCGACAATATACGAACAGCGGATTACTCATGCGACAAATAGAATAACTTTTTTCGAGCTTGCGATAGCACATATACCTAAGAAAGATCATGCAAAATTTTTGTCATATCCGAAACTTATTCCATTTCGATACATGCTCGAAAAGATTTTTAGACACGCTCAGCACAACCTATCAGAAGGAGAGGAACAATTAGCAGGTCTGCTCTCTCAGACAAGCTATACGATGTGGGAGGAAGGTCAGAGTCGAATTCTCAACCAGAAAATAATTTTCCACAATGGGGAGGAGTTGCCAATCGCAAAGGCAGTGTCACTCTTTTCGGATTTGCCAACATCGGAGAGACGAGAAGTGTATAAAAAAATTATTGATACTTTCAAAACATGCGCTGATTTTGCGGACTCTGAAATTAATGCCATATATACGTATAAGAAAATAATGGATGAGCGTCGGGGATATGCACAACCATATAGTGCCACAATACTGGGTTATGAAAACAAAGAGAAAACCGTCGGCACTCTTGTCTCTCTTGTCACTAAAAATTTTTCAATTAGTCATCGATTTTATCGTCTTCACGCAAAGATACTTGGAGATACGGTGACATATGCAGATAAAAATGTAAAAGCAGGGGAGATTAAGAGAAAATTTAGTT
>CAYVMP010000007.1:0-35345 GCA_964452635.1 uncultured Candidatus Saccharibacteria bacterium
TATACTCTCGAAGGCACGATAACTATTTCTGTCACACAGACAGGAGAGAATCTTCTTTTCTCTGTTGCCGACACTGGTGTGGGTATAAACAGCGAGGATTTTGCACGACTATTTACAGAAGGAGGTAATGGTAAAAATTCACGAAAAGTAAATGTAGATAGTACGGGATACGGCCTCTATATTGCAAAGAAAATAGTAGACAGTCACCACGGTCGTATTTGGGCTGAATCTCTTGGAGAAGGCAAAGGGTCTACATTTTTTGTTGAGTTGCCTATTGCCACTTCATAATATACAGGTAGTATACTCTCTATGACACAGGAAATTGCATGGGAGAAAGAGTACAAAAATTCAAAACTGCTCACTAAGGACAATAAACCACAGAGCGATGTGGTTTCCTTTGTAAAATTTCTCAAAAAAGAATTTAAAAAGAATAGGGAAAGGGGAGATGGGCTCAAGAATTTTGATGGTATCTCTGTACTCGATCTTGGTTCAGGCACAGGACGCAATAGTTTTTATTTTACAGAACTTGGTGCAGAGTGTGTTGGTTTGGAAATATCACAAACCGCAATAGACATAGCTCGAGAGAATGCACGTAAAGCAGGATTACACATTGAGTATCACAAACAGAGTATGGGGAATGTATTTCCATGTGCCGATCACAGTATCGATATTATTCTTGATGTGACATCATCGAACTCTCTTACAGAGAGTGAGCGAGAGGTGTATATGAAGGAAACAAAGCGGGTGCTAAAACCACATGGATATTTTTTCATAAAGGCACTGTGTAAAGACGGTGATGAACATGCAAAATTTCTCATCAAACATCACTCCGGAAGTGAGGCGGATACATACGTTCTTCCTGATGTTGGGGTCGTTGAGCGTGTATGGACGAGAGAGGATTTCATTCGTACGTATGAAAAATATTTTACTATTATATATTTAGAAAAGAAAACGACCTATTCACGAATGAACGGTCGTAGCTACAAGCGAAACTTCTGGGTGGGGTATATGACCGCTACTCCAGAAGTGTCATGATATCCCCTCCAGTTTGCAGATCAAAAAATTTATTGATCCCTAAATTTTCATAATCTTTTTTTGTCTTCTCACTCAATGGTTTTTGGAATAGAATCACAACATTGTCTCTGTAACTCGGTGGTGTGTATAAAGCTTGTGCAAACGACCTACTCATTCTACCGTCAGTGGAATTAGTGAGTTCAATCACTACCCAATTCGGAGGATATTTTTTCATTTGTTCTTCCAATACGAACAAAAAATCAATAAAACTTAATGTTTCTGCATTAAAAATTTTTCTGAGCCATATTTCTTGTAATACAAAAAATGATAGATTTTGATTTGCAAATCCGACGAAATCCTTAATAGTTTTGGGATTTTCGGTCAGTAACCACAGTTCATGAAGTTGCATACTCACCTCCACTGGATTTATACCATAAAAAGTGGCCATATCACAATACCTTGAAAACCGCATCCTCTGTTGGCTCGAATTGAGTGAATTTGGTATACTATAGTTTATATGAATAAAAAAACACTCCTTTCGGGAGTAAAACCTACAGGGCGACCACATATTGGTAACTATTTCGGAGCCATGAAGCAGTTTGTGGATATGCAGGATGACTACAATGCACTGTATATGATTGTCGACTATCATGCGCTGAATTTCATTCAGAATAAATCTGAAATGTCTCAGAATATTATTGATTTAACGCTTGATTACCTAGCCCTCGGTCTCGATCCACAGAAATCATTGATTTTCAAACAGTCAGATGTTGCGGAACATGCTGAGCTCGCATGGATATTTGATACGATTACGACGATGCCATATCTCATGCGCGCACATGCATACAAAGATGCTGAGGCGAAGAATAAAGAAATTAGTGTCGGGGCATTTAACTACCCAATGCTCATGGCTGCAGATATTTTGCTCTACGATACGGATATTGTTCCTGTCGGACAGGATCAGAAACAGCATGTTGAATATGCTCGCGATACGGCTCAGAAGTTTAACAATATTTTTTGTAAAACAATTGCAGGAACAAATATTTCTGATTTTAGAGACCCAATAAATGATGTGTTTAAACTCCCTGATGTTAAGATTCTTCCTGACGTAGCAGTAGTTCCCGGAACAGATGGTCGGAAAATGAGTAAAAGTTATGGAAATACCATTCCACTCTTTGCACACTCTGAGGAAATCAAAAAGGCTGTGATGTCTATACCTACAGACTCTAAGGCCATTGCGGATCCAAAAAATCCTGACGAGGATACCGTGTTT
Source organism: uncultured Candidatus Saccharibacteria bacterium (assembly GCA_964452635.1). Lineage (GTDB taxonomy): Bacteria > Patescibacteriota > Minisyncoccia > Phycocordibacterales > DATDWN01 > CAYVMP01. The sequence goes on from CAYVMP010000007.1 coordinate 2,288, forward strand.
AAACTCTACACACTATTTGCAGAGAGTGATGAGTTGGCGTCATTGCGCAATAGATACGAAAATACAAGTGGCACAGATGGAATAGGGTATAAAGAGGCAAAAGAAATACTCATTGATAAAATAGAATCGTTCATCGCACCTCTCCGAGACAAACGTGCTCAGCTTGAGCATGATACAGACTATGTGCTCGATGTTCTTCGAGAGGGTGGTAAACGTGCCAAACAGCGTGCTGAACGAAAAATGGAGCTGGTGCGTGAGGCAATCGGTGTGAAGTTGTACTAGTACACACTACTATATTTATAAAAAGAAGACCCGAGTTTACTGCTCGGGTTTTTCTGTAACTGTTACTTTGTATGTCATTATGTGCCAGACAATTGGTATTGCCGGCACACATATGATTCCAACCAAAATTGATGTAATCCATGAGTAGTGGAAATACTCATGAGCCACCCATGCGGGCGGAACGGCTGTCCATAACCAAATATTGTGCCCAAGAATTCTCGGCCACGATTCAAGCCGAGTAGAATGACTATCGAAACTATAATCTTCCGGAACCCATTTTACGTATCTTCCGGCAGGGAGACTGACTACATTCACCAACATAAACACAACAATACCAATTACAAGTGCTAAAAATTTTAACACGGCACTTATAACAAATAAAATTGAGTTCACTACGAAACCAAATCCAATCAACCCCCACCAGTATTCTCCGGGGAACCAAATGTTTTTTGCAGAAAACTCTACCAACTTTTCCTTAAACGTCATGCTACACCTCCACTCACCATACTACCGCAAAAGTGGTTTTTGTCGAACCTGTATATTTAAATGCAATAGTACAAAGGGTTTGTACAGTGAAGTATTGCCAGAGAGATACAGATGTTTTCCAGTAGGTAAAAGTGGATAAATATGTTTGTAAGTGGGATAGAGTGGTATATAATACTAATCAAGTGGGATATTGTGGGAAATAAAATAATATACAGCTATGCTCATAGGAGAATACACACACACCATCGACGACAAAAATCGTCTCTCGCTGCCAGCGAAGTTTCGAGCGGAGATGGGGAAGAAAATCGTGGTAACTCCAGGCCTCGATCAATGTCTATTCGTTTTTACACAAAAAGAATGGCAGAAGATCGAAGAAAAGCTGAACCAATCATCCCTCTTGCAAGCCGACAACCGAAGTTTTAACCGATTCATGTTTGCTGGAGCGGTTGAGGCAGAAGTAGATTCCATTGGTCGCATTCTCATACCGGATTTCCTTCGTGATCGAGCCAATCTCAAAAGTAAGGTAGTTGTGATTGGTGTTTCGTCACGAGTTGAAATATGGAATGAGAAGACATGGAGTGAGTATAAAAAAGTGGTAGAGAAACAGGCAGATACACTCGCAGAGAAGTTGGGACAGGTTGGAGTTTTGTAATTCACACCCGTTCCCATCTCACTATTCCGAAACTCAACGATATGATCCACAAAACAGTTCTTTTACATGAAGCAATAGACGGTTTGGATATTCACTCAGGTGAGATATTTGTTGATGGGACACTTGGTGGTGGGGGGCATACTGAGGAGGTGTTTAAAAGATATGGTAACACTGTCAGTATTGTCGGGATTGATGCCGATGCAGAGGCTCTTGCTCGAGCAGAGAACAGACTTTCACAGCTCGGAGCAGTCACCATCCACTATGTTTGTGACAATTTCAAAAACATAGATAAGGTTTTTGATACACTCGCACTTGGCAATCCACACAAAATTCTTCTCGATATCGGACTCTCATCCAATCAATTCGAGGACTCTGGCAGAGGGTTTTCATTCCAAAAAAATGAACCACTCATCATGTCATTTAAGAAAGACATCACGGATGAAGATTTAACTGCTCGAGAGATTGTAAACACATGGGATGAGGAAAATATCCAAGCGATTCTCGAAGGCTATGGTGAAGAACAGTTTGCATGGAGGATTGCAAAAGCGATTGTTGCGTCACGCGCTATCAAACCAATTGAAACAACATTTGATTTGGTTGAGATTGTGCGTTCTGCGACTCCAGTATTCTATCACCACCGCAAAATCCATCCCGCAACTAAAACATTTCAAGCACTCCGTATCACGGTTAATAATGAAATAGAGAATTTACGGACGGGAATCACCAAAAGTTTCTCGATTCTTCACTCCGGCGGACGTCTCGCAGTGATCTCGTTCCACAGTCTTGAAGACAGAATCGTCAAACAATTTTTTAAAGAAAAGGAGGAAGTGGATGAGGGTGTCAGGATAACAAAACGACCACTTGTTCCAACAGAAGATGAAATTTTAGAAAACCCACGTTCACGAAGCGCAAAACTAAGAATAATAGAAAAAATATGACAGAAAATATATTACATACGCACATTCAAAAAAACATATTTTGGACATCTGTCGCTTTTATTATTCTTTGCGCTGGTTTTTACATGTACCTTATCAATATGACAATTCACAATGTAGTTGCGAGAGAAGGATATGAGAGTGAAGCAACACGTGTCATGCTTGCTATTGGAACTGAGGAGTTCAACTATATCGGTATGCGCAATAACATCACTCTCGCACGTGCATACTCTCTTGGCTTTTCAGATGCAGGAGAGAAAACATTTATGACTCGCAATAGCAAAGGGTTTGTCTCATACGTTTCAAAACAGTAGCATTTTTTCGTTACATATTTCTCTGAATCTTGTATACTAGTAGTATATTATGAAGTTCAACTATCTTACACGGATACGAATTATTTCGATATCTATTTTTTTGTTTGCAGTTATTCTTATTGGTAAACTGTACATATTACAGATTGTCGACCATGACGTGTACATACAGAAAGCCGACAGACAGTACCAGTCTTCAAATAGCAATATATTTAATCGAGGAAACATTTTCTTTCAGAACAAAGACGGATCTATTGTATCCGCTGCAACACTTCAGTCTGGATTTATTGTGGCGATTAACCCCGAGATTCTCACAAACCCAGAAGATGCATATGCACGTATACGCACACTTATCCCGATTGATCACGATACATTTATATCTAAAGCGTCAAAGAAAACAGATCCATATGAAGAGATAGCAACTCATGTTGAAACAAGCATTGGAGAAAAAATAAATGCACTCAATATACGCGGAGTCTCTGTATACAAAGAACGATGGAGATTGTATCCCGGTGGGTCCACTGCGTCACAAACGTTAGGGATTTTGGGATACAAAGGGGATGAGTATGCTGGTCGATATGGGCTAGAACGCCAATACGAAAAAGTGCTCAGTCGCACAGACGGTGCGTATGTAAATTTTTTTGCAGAGATATTTGCAAATCTTAAGAAAGTGACATCCTCTGAATCACAGTATGAAGGTGATATTGTCACTACGATTGAACCAACTGTTCAGAATGAGTTGCAACACGAGATCGCATCAACCACTGATAAATGGAATTCAGACTACACTGGTGGAATCATTATGAATCCAAAGACTGGGGAGGTATATGCACTTGATGTATATCCAACATTCGATCCAAACAATTCTTCCCAAGAAAAAAATGTAGCCATTTTCTCCAATCCACTCGTCGAAAATGTGTATGAGATGGGATCGATTATAAAACCACTGACGATTGCATCGGGTATTGATGCCGGTGTGATTACTGCGAAATCCACCTACTATGATCCGGGATTCGTAATGATTAATGGAAAGAAAATATCAAACTTCGATGGTAAGGATCGTGGGGTAGTAGATATTCAGGAAATCCTATCGCAGTCACTCAATGTTGGTGCGGCACACGTCGCCTCACTTCTTGGCAACGAGCGTCTGACTGAATATTTTTACAAATTTGGTTTAAATGAAAAAACGAATATTGATTTACCAAACGAGGGTAGAAATCTTGTCGATAACTTGAAGAGTCCACGGGATATCGAACACGCAACAGCGTCCTTCGGTCAAGGAATCGCACTCACTCCTATCAGTACCGTACGAGCACTATCTGTGCTTGCAAACAATGGTGTTCGTGTAGATCCGCACGTGGTAAAGAAAATAAATTATAAGATCGGGTATTCGCAGGATGTGCCACTTAATCCGGGTGTACAGGTGATTAAACCAGAAACCGCTTCTGAAGTTGCTCGAATGATGGTATATAGCGTCGACAACACATTACAAAATGGATCATATAAACTACCGAACTATAGTGTTGCGGTAAAGACAGGTACAGCACAGGTTGCAAAAAGCGGGGGAGGCGGATATAGTGACACACAGATTCTACACTCCTTTGTAGGATTTTTCCCTGCGTATAATCCACAATTTTTTATTTTCCTCTACACATTTGATCCAAAGGGTGTGAAATATGGATCAGAATCTCTATCAGCACCCTTTATGAATATTGTTAAGTTTTTGATAAATTACTACGAAATTCCACCAGACAGATAACCATGAGTACGATTAAATATATTTTACAGACGATTTTTCAATGGTGCGCAGAGCGCATCATACGGAAGTACACACCTCGTATTATTTTCGTCGCAGGTTCAGTTGGAAAGACATCAACTCGTGACACCTTGTACACGATTCTTTCAAAGAAATATTTCGTCAGGAAAAGTGAAAAAAGCTTTACTGCTGAGTTCGGTCTCTCCCACACGATTATTGGGTGTTCACAGATAACAAACTCCATCTCTCATTTTTTCGAGAATATATTTTTAGCACTTCGTCTTTTGGTGTGGAAAGTTCGATATCCAGATATTCTCATTCTTGAGATTGATTGTGATAAACCGGGTGATATAGAGCGTACATGCGCATGGCTCACACCAGATGTGCTCGTACTGACTGCTATTGGTTCAGTGCCATCACATATTGAACTCTTTGGTACACTTGATATTTTCCTCGCTGAGTACTACACGCTCGTAGAATCAGTCAATCGAGAGGGGTGTATTGTGTATAACTGTGACGATGTGCAGAGCGCCCATGTCGTTACTCGTGCGAGTGCGAGACTCATTTCTTGTGGACTTGCCCCAGATACAGACATATCTGCTGGCGCACCTGATATTGTGTATGGAACATCTGGTGAGTATGAATTTCCTGTTGGTATAACGTACACCATTACATCTGGAGGAACAGTCACACTCCTTGGATCACTTGGTATATCATATGTGTATGCGGGGTTGCTTTCATATGCAGTTGCTCAACAGTATGGTTTTTCATCAGATGAGATACTTCCAATCCTCTCACGATGCAAAGCTCTTCCGGGCAGAATGAATATTGTTTCGGGCATTACTAACTCTATTATTATTGATGATACGTACAACGCATCGCCGATTGCCTACGATCAATCAATTGAAATGCTCAAGGAAATACGTGCTTATGGACGCAAGATTGCTATTGTCGGTGATATGTTAGAGCTTGGTAAATTTTCTACTGATGCGCATCGTGAAGTCGGCAAAAGTCTAGTCTCCGTAGTTTCTCTCTGTGTCTGTGTGGGTATACGTGCTCGGTATATTGCTGAGGCACTTGTGTCATATGGATTTGATGAATCACAGGTAATCATGTGTGACTCATCGAGTGAGGTGGGGGAGATAGTAAAAAATAACATACAATCTGGAGATGTGATACTTGTGAAAGGTTCACAGTCAATGAGAATGGAGCGGGTGGTTGAGGCTCTCATGAAGCATCCACAGGATGCGAAGAAGATACTTGTTCGACAGGATGTAGGATGGAAATATCGGGAATAAAATAACATGACCATCTTTACACTGATACAATCAATAGAACACGCAGTGCTTCCGATGGGTGCCTTTGGTGTATTTCTCGCGGAAATTATCGAAGAGATTGTTGCTCCGATTCCATCGGCACTTGTTTTGCTGACTGCTGGGTTTGTGTTTCTCAAGGGGGCATTTTCATTTGCACTCCTCACAAAACTTATTTTTGTCGTCGTTATTCCGGGTGCATTGGGTCTTACTCTTGGATCGTTGTTTGTATATTATATTTTTTATTACGGAGGAAAAATTTTCATAGATGCATACGGTTCATTTTTTGGAATCACATGGAGTGAGATTGTAAAGTTTGAAGAGAAGATGAAGGGTTCTGCATTCGATGAGTATCTTTTTCTTTCTGCGCGTATTGTTCCGCTCGTACCGAGTGTGGTGATTGCAGTCTACGGAGGTGTGACACGTATGGATATTAAAAAATATATTTTGCTCACATTTGTTGGTTCACTCATTAAAGCATTTATTCTTGGACTCATCGGGTATAAAGTGGGGAGTGTGTATTCTGTGTATGCTCAGAAAATAGCATCTGTTGAAAATGCTGTGTTGATTGGTATCTGTATCTGCGCAGTGTTTTTTATTGGATACCGTATGTACAGAAAATACACACATAAAAAGTGATTCCATTTTTTAAATAATATGGTACAGTTTCTGTATGGTTTCCTGCAGTGCTCCTGTAAGGAGGAAATCGGGTTTGTGGTGTTAAGTCAATTATTGGCCTTATCGTCTAACGGTCAGGACGAAACCTTCGAGAGGTGAGAGCCGATGGGTATCGGCTCGCAAGACCTTTTGAGATAGAATCGAGTGTAGCGAGATTTTATCCAAAAGGTGTACTGCTCCTGTAAGGAGGAAATCGGGTTTGCAGTGTTAAGATAATTATTGGCCTTATCGTCTAACGGTTAGGACGGAGCCTTCTCAAGGCTTAAATCGGGGTTCGATTCCCCGTAAGGTCACAAAATAATCCCCAAGAGGGGATTTTTGTGACCTTAAGCAAATCAAAGATTTGCGTCGGGGGAATCGAAGGAATTCGCGGTTTACAAGTACACCAGTGCTTGTCGCGAATTACCGTTTTGAATTTCAATGAGTGACGACGAATTGAAATTCAAAAAGATTACCCCGTAAGGTCACATTTCACAATAAAGGTACCTGACCCCTTTAATGCCCATTTCAAGAAGTGACGACCCATTCGAAAGAGTGGGTCTTTTCATTTTTAAATCGAAAGCGTACTCGTGATTCCCCGTAAGGTCACCAACGTTGACAAATTATTAAAATATATGTTAATTTAAACATGGAGGTAGGTATGATAAATCATGTTCATGTAAAGTGTTTTGGAGAAAAATGCGATAAAACAATTAGGATCTCAGTAACTACTGAAATCCTGGGGAAAACTGTCACAGTTGGTTGTCCGGATTGCAAGACAAAAAATCGTGTTGCAATTCCGGAGAAAATCGTTGATGGATCAAAAAAACCTTCTTCACCACTTTTTCCCGACCCAGATCCTTTTAAGGATTTAAGGGCATTCGGAGATATTTTCGGCAGGAGGTAAAAACCCACTTTTATGGGATTGGTGAAAATTCACCAGCTGTATCGGTGGGTTTTCTTTTACCTGAGTACCAAAAACTTCTTAATATTCATATGCAAAAGGTTCCAATTCCACGTCTTTTGGGTCACAAATTTTCTTCTCTTTTCTCTGAAAATTGAACAATAAAATTTCTGATTTCTGCAACAATGATATCTTTGTCTTTCGCTTCGCTTGAAGCTACTTTTTTCGAAAATTCATACAATTCACCGTTACTTACCTTTAATCTGCGTTTATTTCCATACATAAAATAGATTAAAGCAAGAACTGCTACTCTTTTATTTCCATTTTGAAAAGGATGATTTTTGATCATCAGATAAAATAACATTGCTGCTTTGGTTTCAAAACTTTTATATAAACTTTTTCTATCAAAAGTCTGAAATGGAGTTTTTAAACAACTCTCAAGTTTATCTGGATATCGTGTATCGAAGGGAGGAATTGGCTCGCCATATTCCATCAATTCTTGGGCAAGTCGATGGGCAATATATTCTATTTCTGCAATATTGATTTTTTTAATTGTAAATCGTGCCATAAAGGTTATTCAGCACCAAGTTTTCTTAAGGCATCCCCATATTCTCTTACTGCTCTTTTGACAACTTCGTCCATTTCTTTTTTCTTTTCAGGAGAAATAAAAGTTCCGATTGCACTAAAAAATTCTTCGATGAGTATTACATAATTACGACCAATTTTGAAAGCTTTTATTTTTCCGCTTTTAATTTTTTTAAATACAGCAATTCTACTCACACCTAATAGGTGAGCTAGTTCTGCCGTAGAAAGATATTCCTTTTTGGTCTTATTTTCATTCATATTTATAGGTTAACATATGTTAACCTAATCAGCAATACATGGGCTGTGGATACATGAGTTAGCATATGTTAACCCATGATTATCTCAACCTCTAACAAACTTTACTATTCAATATTACCTATTCGATTCCTTGCTATACAAAAACCAAATATGCTACTGTTCTTCACAGAAGGAGATTTTTGTGAAAAAACAAGACGGATTGTCCGATCGTTTGCCTGATATTATAGGAGATCTCATAAGAGATTTCACTGAATTCATGTCCACGGTCGGGTACATAGAGACCAGAATTGATGTGGACGGAAAAGTCATTGTATTGGAAGCATTGCTATCTCGTGCTGAGGAATTGTGTTGGAGCGTGGCTTGCGATGGTAAGGTCGATGCTTTCCATGTCATTGTTGAACATTTGATTGCAATTGAGAAGATTTGCGTTGACACTTTCCGTGGTCAATTGAAAGAGACAATCAAGCACATTTCTATTGGGTCGGGTGTTCTGCAAAAACGATACGAAGTTCATCCCGTGATGAATTTGAACGGAGTCGTAAGAATACTTTTAGAGCTCTCATCGAACGGAGAGTGTAGAGCACAAGTTCTACAGTTGGCTATTTCAGGGATAGATCTTACACGAACCGAATACTTGCTTGGCGAGTTGAGAAACGCCGGATTGGTTGAGGAGAAGAAGGATGTGGCGGGTCAGCCACGATTCGCGATTACTGAAGCCGGTCGAAATCAACTTGAAATAATAGCAACAAAATAATGTTCACCGCTCGCTGTTAAAACACAGCGGGCTTTTGTTTTATACTCACTATATTTGCTATACTAAAGCAATGAAGAAGATACATATTCTCATTGTTGTAGCACTTTCACTCTCTGTTATTTTTTATTTTTTCCATGGGTTATACTCACCAATTAAAAATTATCCTCCACGGAATACTATCGTCGTTGCATTTGGTGACAGTTTGATAGAGGGCAGGGGAGCAACGACGGGAAACGACCTCGTATCTCTCTTGTCACGGAAACTCGATAATCCAATCATAAATCTCGGTGTGGCGGGTAATACTACCGGAGAAGGTTTGGCACGTATTAATGAAGTCTTCATACACAGTCCCGGCACCGTCATACTTCTCCTTGGGGGCAATGACTACCTTCGTAATATTCCAGAGCAGGAAACGTTTGATAATTTACAGACAATAATCACAGATCTCCAGTCACAAGGAATTTTCGTTATATTGCTTGGTGTGCGAGGGGGAATCTTTCGAGATAATTATAAATCAGAGTTCGATTCTCTTGCCAAAGAAATGGGTGTGCTCTATGTTCCAGATGTGCTCAATGGTATTTACGGCGATAGCCGATACATGTCAGATGTTGTACATCCAAATGATGCTGGGTACAAGAAAATTGCAGAACGAGTTTACGCCGCGATACATGATTATATACAGATTTCGTTTAACTAGTTGAACCTTACCTAGAGCCTGTTTAGAATAGACTATGGACAGACAGTGATCGCTCCGACAGGCTTCACAATTTGTTTTGAGTTTCCAGTGTTGTCTACACACCATGCATTTGCGCTGTTTGTTTTTAATCCTGCCCATGCAACCCAGTATGTAGTTCCGTCGTAGCATGCACCACCATTTCCTCCGGCGGCTACTGCTGCGTCATGTCCCTTTTTAAGTCCAAGTGATGATGTATCTGCACATGCTCCAGTGTATACATTTGTTCCCGAGTTGTTATTGTAGAGTTCTGCTGCACCACGGAGACCAACTAAGTTTGCTTTGACACCTGTGTCTCCGCTTCTTGACTTCGCATTTCCAAGATTTGCTAGTACAACGGTGGCAAGGAGAGCGATGATGGCGATAACAACAAGTAATTCAATCAATGTAAAACCTTTTTTGTGTAAAAAAATATGAGTATTCATGATTATGATATAAGTATATACCAATAATTATGGACTATTGTCTGCCAGAGTACAACACCAAAAGTGTGCCTATGGGGATAAGTGACTTGGAGGTGTTATTTGTTGCTATTTTCGTATTTGAAAAACATCATATATACTATATGTATGGAAAAACACACTATCGGTAGTTCGTATTCGAATGAATTTGTATCAAAGTTTAAAACACCAGAAGATGAAATTGCTTTTTTGCGTACACAGATCGCTGAACGTGAGCATGAGTTGCACGAGAAAAAATATCCAGTCGATACAGATACTGTCGTGCGAGAACAGATTTCAAAATATCGCGGTACTCTTCCAGACGAAGTACTCGATGAGACATACGCTATTGCTTCGCACGATATAGATGCGATCACACTCAATCTCGCTCCGGAAGAACATAATAAAAAAGTTGAGGAATTGCTCGCTCTCATTAAAACAAAAGGAATCAAAAATGTTCTTTCAATACTCGAACAGTTTAAGGATCCACATCTTGAAGATGATTTTCATAAATTCCTCGTTCAGTATGTTCGTGCCGGTCATACCACTGACACACTCGTATCCGAGCGACAGTTTCGAGGTGTTGGAATGACACTCTACGAGGTTGTATTGCCAGAGGACAGGGAAAATGAATCATCGGGGACACACAAGGCACTCAAAGACCTCATCTCTGGTATGGAGCAGTTTTTTGCGGGAATGCTTTCGCTATCATCGAAGGGAAATGAGGGTAACTACATGACACTAGAAATCGCCAACCCAAATGGAAGTGATCAGTTTGTTTTCTATGTCGCTGTACCCACTCTTTTTCGAGATTTATTTGAAAAACAAATCATTTCTGTATTTCATACAGCACGTCTCACTGAAGTGGTAGATGACTACAATATTTTCAATGAAAGTGGTGTGTCCCTCGGATCCATTGTTACTGCGTCTGAAAACCCTATCTATCCATTTAAAACGTACGAGCAGTTTGATCATGATCCACTCAACAGTGTATTGAATAGTTTTTCTAAAATAAACAAAAATGGAGAGGGTGCGGCAATACAAATAGTGTTTACTCCTCAGGGTGATTACTTTAAAAAGAAATACGAATATGCAATCGAACAAATAGAAAAGGGTGTTCCTGTCAAGGAAGCTATCAATCTTCCAGAGACTATTGTAGGAAGTTTCGGTAAGGCACTCACTGGCCTCTTTGCATCTGCTCCAAAGGAGGGTGAAGAGAAGAAACCAATTGATGCAGAGGCGGTACAGAGAATAAAACGAAAACTTTCAAGCCCTCTTGTTGCTACAAATATTCGAGTAGTGGTTTCTGCAGAGTCTCGTCCGCACGCAGAGAATATCCTCCGTGGAATTGAATCAAGTTTTAACCAATTCACTGATACTACTTCAAACGGCCTTCGGTTTACACATCTAGACGGTCGGGAGGCGATGAAAATGTTTAGAGATTTCTCGTTTCGAGCATATTCGTCTGATCATCTGCTTCCGCTCAACATTCATGAGCTTACAACACTCATTCATTTCCACACGACACTCCTCGCACCGACTCCACAACTCAAACAGACTCAGTCGGTCACTGCTCCAGCACCTTCGGATCTATCTTCCGAGGGCACGTTGCTCGGTGTGAATTCATACAGAAATGTAGATACCGATATACGCATGAGCACAGATGACCGTTTGAGACATTTCTATACCATCGGTCAGACAGGTACAGGTAAATCAACACTTCTCAAAAATATGATTATTCAGGATATCATGGCAGGCGACGGTGTTTGTATGATTGATCCACATGGAATTGATATTTTGGATATTCTCGCAAACGTGCCAGAACATCGGTTTAAGGATGTAGTGTATTTCGACCCAAGCTATGTTGACCGACCGATGGCACTCAACATGCTTGAGTACGATAGATCAAAACCGGAGCAGAAAACATTTGTGGTCAATGAACTCTTTAGTATTTTTCAGAAATTATACGGTGCTGTTCCAGAGAGTATGGGGCCGATGTTCGAACAGTATTTTCGTAACGCAACAATGCTCGTCATCGAAGATCCTGACAGTGGATGCACATTGCTCGATGTATCACGTGTCATGTCCAATAAAGAATACAGACAACTCAAGCTCGCTAATTGCAAAAATCCCGTCGTTGTTCAGTTCTGGACGGAAGTGGCAGAGAAGGCTGGTGGGGAAGCGTCGCTTGCGAACATTGTTCCATACATCACATCCAAATTCGACGTGTTCCTTGCAAACGACATCATGCGACCGATCGTTGCACAGGAAAAATCATCTTTTGATTTTAGGGACATAATGGATAATAAAAAAATACTCCTAGTCAATCTTGCTAAGGGTCGTCTCGGAGATATCAATGCTAACCTCATTGGACTTATATTAGTCGGCAAAATTCTCATGGCTGCACTCTCTCGCGCCGATGTGGTCGGTACCAACTTCCCACCATTCTATCTCTATATTGATGAGTTTCAGAATATCACCACGAACTCAATCTCGACGATTCTCTCCGAGGCAAGAAAATACAAACTATCGCTCAACATTGCTCATCAATTCATTGCACAGCTTGAAGAGGGGATTCGAGATGCCGTGTTTGGAAACGTCGGCTCGCTTGCAAGTTTTCGTGTTGGTGCAGAGGATGCGGAATATCTTGAGAAACAATTCTCCCCAGAGTTTAGTGCAAAGGATATTATGAACATCGACAATAGAAACGCAATCGTAAAAATGCTCGTGAGTGGTCGCCCTGCGAAAGCATTTAATATTCGAACACTTCCACCTCCAGTTGGAAAACCAGAAACTATCGAGTCACTCAAACAGCTCTCGTATCTGACATACGGTGGGGACAGGTCTGAGATTGAAGCACATATTCTGAAGAAATATAAAAAGTAAGATGTGTCGTTCGAAAAAAAGGTAGTGAAAAAGCCCAGCGATCACTGGGCTTTGAGTTCCTCCGCGACAGCGCGCTGGAAGATCTCTCTTTTTTCTCTCCGGTATCCCGGGACATACCGTGGTCTCGGGAACTTTTTTGCCTCGGCACCCTTCCTACCGAGGAGAGAGAGTGTTTCGGTGTCTCCCGAAAGTTGTGCCTGTCGCACGGCTTCCGGGATCTGACGGGGTGACACTAGTGCATCACTCCGTGAAATATACTCATAAGTATATTTCCGTAGAAATACAACCCAAACACCACGCCCGCAACTCCTGTCGATATGAGCAGGAGACACGCACCTACTGCTGTGGACATTTGCCACCTCCTGTTAACAATTATACTACTTTTAAGCAAAATAGTCAAACGACACAAAGCACGCCTGTGGATAATCTTATTTTAAGATTTCGTCTACTACAGACTTTACCACATCACCGTCCACTTTGCCTTTGAGTTCTTTCATGAGAGTGCCCATGAACATACCTGCTTTTGATTTATCTGTGACGGCGAGTTCAGCCATTTTCATTTGCGCAAATGCGAGCACATCTTCGCGTGACATTTGAGCAGGAAGGTATGTCTGTAATATTGTGAGTTCTGCCTGCTCGTCCTCTGCGAGTTCTGGACGACCACCCTGTATGAACTGGTCGATTGAGTCCTTTCTCTGTTTGACCGCTCGTCGAACGACAGTGAGCACGTCCTCATCAGAAAGCTCTTCCTGTGGTGTACGTTTCTGGGCAACGAGTTCATTTGTAAACGCGGAAACAAGTCCTCGAAGCACACGAAGTCGAACCTCATCCTTGGCTTTCATTGCATCTTTAATCTGATCGCGAATGTTTTGTTGTAGTGACATGGTATGTAAGATAAATTACTCGTTTAAACGCTAATGTTTGCATACATAGTATCACATTTGTAATTTTTTTGCTAAAATGTAGGGATGGAAACAGGAACCTTCATTGCAATACTCGTGGCATTTGGCGTTGGAGCTGTACTCGCGTACATTTTTCGTCCAAAACAACAGACACAGGATAGCTCATTTCGTCTCGTGCTTGATCAAGTCAATGAGCTCGCACGAATGATGGATCAGAAAATGTCTGAGTCTCATCGTCATATGAGTCAGTCTGTACAGAATCAATTCTCAGAATCCCAGAAACTCATACAAACAATCAATGAGCAGATGACTCGTGAATTGACGAACGTCGCACAGGGTATGACCGCCTCACAGGAAGCAAGTAAACAGGTAATGAGTATTGCAGATGGGTTGAAAAATCTAGAGAAAGTTCTCACACACCAGAAACAACGCGGTGCTCTCGGTGAAGCATCGCTCGAGCTCATTCTCTCAAATATTCTTCCTCCGACTGCGTATAGTCTCCAATATTTATTTTCTGATGGGGAGAAAGCAGATGCAGTGATTAAGACGAAAGACGGACTCATTGCGATTGATGCCAAGTTTTCTCTCGATAATTACAACCGCATACAGACTGAGACTGATGAGACACGCAAAGGTGACCTTCGCAAGGAATTCACTGCGGATTTGAAGAAACGCATCAACGAAACTGCAAAGTATATTAAACCAAGTGAAGGGACACTCCCGTTTGCATTTATGTTCATTCCGGCAGAGGGTATCTACTATGATTTGCTCGTAAACCAAGTAGCCGACCGATCACTCATTGACTACGCATACAATGACAAACATGTGATTATTGTCAGTCCGACAACTTTCGCTGCATACTTACAGTCTGTGTTGTATGGGTTTCGAGCGTTTAAAATAGAAGAAAGTGCAAAGGATATTATCAAAAAAGTTGAGCTTCTCGGACGACATCTCGCTGAATATGAAAAATACATGCATAGTCTCGGTAAAAGCCTCTCGACAACCGTCAACCACTACAACAGTGCACACAAAGAGCTCAAGTTGATTGATAAAGACGTGACTCGAATTACAAATGAAGCAGTTGGGATCGATCCGATCACCGTTTCTCGTCCAGAGATTGAGGAGTAGGTTACCTACTTGACGGATTTTTTATTTATCGCTATATTATGTAAGGAAAAATCCATCAGCTTTTGCCTCCTCGGTTTGCCAATTAAGAGAGGGTTGGAGCGAACTGGATGATCTGTGCGAGTATTGATGTATAGAGTGGGTAAGCCTCAAGCCCATAAGTAAATTAAGTTGAGGTATAATTTTTATTATAGCTGACGAAAAGAAAAAAGACGGCTATCTGACACAGTTTCAGGTAGCCGTTCTATGTTTTTATTGTCGGGATCCATAGGATCCGGCGAATCTTCTGTTGAACCACCGTGTGTGAGCACTGCTCACATTTTGCTCCCGTATAAATCGTCTGAACTCGGTCAAAATCTGTTTTCTGGACATTTTTCTTTTAAGACATTTTGTTAAGAGTCCAGAACATTGGTATACGTAGACATGTGGTAAACATGTCGGCCAACAAGGATCCTCCATTAATTGTTTGATTGAATTTGCAACTATAACTCGAAAGTTACAAACTCGTTTGAGATGAATCATACGTAAGCTTGGAGTCATACCCATCTTATGACATGTATGCAACAAGCATCTGATTTTCCCAAATAAATTATTGTTACTGAAACATCTGCGAGAATCGCAATCAATGTATTCTTTTGTATTTAGAAAGAAAATCCTCGCTGTTTGTCTTTGGTTTATGGTAAGAGTGTGATTTGTCTCTTCCAATAGTCTTACGTACTCTCTATACGTTTTCTTGAACCTGTAGAGTGCAAGGATGATCATCCCTGCTTCTTCTTTTGTCAGACTGAAGTCTCTAACCAATTTCCCCAAGAGTCGGTTTTCTGCTCTGCTCACCTCCCCAATGATTATTTCTGGGGGTACATTTGTACCCGACAATTCATCAAATAACGATTGTGTCATACTTACCTCCGACTATAAATTAACACGCAGTGTATTGTATGTCAATGTTACGGTATTTGATTTGAAATGGTATAATAAGAAAGCTTATTAACTAACACATTACTATGGAACCAAATCAAATGAAGCCAAAAACGAGTGCGAAGGATTTCGTCCTCAATCTTGGTGCAATCGTTGCACTGTATACCATTGTAGGAAATCTCATTAGTCTTTTGTTTACTGTTATAAATAGTGCCTATCCACAGATTACAAATAATTATTACTATGGGGTGAGTCAGTCGATTTCATTTCCAGTAGCAACACTCATTATCTTTTTCCCAATCTACGTTCTACTCATGTGGGTTTTGGAGAAAAGTTATACATCTGAGCCAGAAAAAAGACACCTCAATATTCGCCGATGGCTTACATTTCTAACATTGTTTGTTGCTGGGCTCATTTTGGCAGGGGATTTAGTCACTATCCTCTACTATTTCATTGATGGACAGGAGTTAACTACTGGATTTCTACTCAAAGTTCTCTCTTTGTTTATTGTTATCTCTGGAATTTTCATGTATTACATTTCCGATATTCGCGACAGACTTACTGCATCATCTCGAACGGTGTGGACAGTTGTCGCACTCGTGGTGATAGTTGGTTCAATCTCATGGGGTTTTGCAGTGCTTGGTTCACCTCGTACTCAGCGTCTCGTAAAGTATGATGAGCAGAAAATCTCTGATTTGCAGAGTTTAAATAGTGAAATTCAGAGTTACTATCAACTCAAGAAAGCACTTCCAGTAACGCTCTCTGAACTTTCTGCTGTGCAGTACTACGTTGGTATGAATGATCCACAAACAGCTATTCCGTATGAATATCAAAAAACAAGCAACACGACTTATTCTATCTGTGCGGTGTTCAACACATCACAAACAGGCTCAGATCTAACAGGTAGACCAGTAATGTATGGAAATGTCTCGTGGACACATCCAGTAGGAAAATATTGCTTCCCTCAGAGTGTATCTGTGGTGGATGTGAAGTTGCCGATGTAGCTACACAATGAGCGTATTCTTTTTTTCAGTTTTTCAAATTTAAAATTCCTAAAATCTTGTCGAATACACATACTATTTTGGAACATTGCGCAGTTGTTTAGAAAACAACTGCGGGCGAGTGATTGGAACACGAGATCCGCATATTGTTTTCTTGAACGACGAGCGTGAAGAAAATTTTCAGCAGAAAATTATTCTGTTTCCAAATATAGTATGTGTTGAGAAAGAGATTTTGGAAATTTTAAATTTACCATTTTTTGCTAAAACTTATATTTTTCTGTAGTATGAATATATGAAAAAACCTCAAGAAAAGCGGGAATATGACCATTTAAAAATAGAGAAGAAATGGCAAACAGAGTGGACGAAGAAAAAAGCATACAAAGCAGAAAATAAATCAAAGAAAAAGAAATGCTATGTGCTCGACATGTTTCCATACCCGTCTGGTAAAGGTCTGCATGTCGGCCATCCAAAAGGTTACATCGGTTCAGATGTGTATGCTCGTATGAAGCGTATGCAGGGTTTCAACGTGCTTCACCCTATGGGATATGATGCATTTGGCTTGCCTGCTGAGCAGTATGCATTAGAGCATGATGTAGAGCCTCGACAGGCAGTATTAGAAAATATTAAGACATTTGAAAAGCAACTCTCCATCATCGGTCTCTCATATGATTGGGATCGAAAAATCAACACAACTGATCCAGAGTACTATCGATGGACACAGTGGATTTTCCTCAAAATTTTTGATTCGTGGTATAACAAAAAAACAAATAAGGCAGAGCCGATTGAAAATCTCGTACGTATTTTCGAAACTTCCGGAAATAAGTCAGTTTCGGCGGTGACTGATTCTCGTCAGACATTTTCAGCAAAAGAATGGAAGGCGATGACTGACAGTCAACAGCAGGCCGAACTCATGAAGTATCGTCTTGCCTACGAGGGACGGAGTGAGGTGAATTGGTGTCCTGCATTGGGAACAGTACTTGCAAACGATGAGATTGTAGACGGTCCAAATGGTCCCGTATCAGAGCGAGGTGGGTATCCGGTGGAGAAGAAGTTAATGCGACAATGGTTCATGCGCATTACAGCGTATGCTGAGAGACTCCTTGCGGGGCTCGACACACTCCCGTGGTCAGAACATATAAAGGATATTCAGCGGAATTGGATAGGAAAGAGTGAGGGTTCAGAGATAGCATTTACTGTTGAATTTGAGAACGGACAGAAATCTGGTGTCGTTCATGTGTTTACTACACGACCAGATACATTGTTTGGTGTGACGGCTCTCGTACTTGCTCCTGATCATCCTCTCGTATCACTAGTCACGAGTGATACTCATTCACACACAATAACTAATTCCGATGAAGTTCGTGTGTATGTTGAGGAGGCAAAGAGTAAACCAGATACTCTACAGGAAACAAATGAGAAAACAGGAGTGCGATTGGTGGGAGTCAGTGCTATAAATCCTGCAAATAAAGAAAAAATTCCAGTGTATGTTGCTGACTATGTAATCTCATCATACGGAACAGGAGCGGTTATGTCTGTTCCTGCTCACGATGAGCGAGATTTTGAATTTGCACAGAAATATAATCTTCCGATGCGACAGGTTATTACACCGGTTTCTTCTCACGCGCTTTCGGGTACTGTATTGCCATATATAGGAGAGGGAACAGTGATTGAGTCCGGAGAGTTTACCGGAATGGATTCACTCAAAGCTCGAAAAGCAATCACAAAGTTTGTGCGTGGAAAGATTGTGATGAAATACAAAATGCGTGACGCAGTGTTTGCTCGACAGCGATACTGGGGTGAGCCGATTCCACTCACACATGATGCAGATGGGGTTATACACCCGCTTCCTCCGCGTGCGCTACCACTTACGCTCCCACGAGTAAAGTCGTATAAACCAACAGGTACAGGAGAGTCTCCGCTCGCGAGTGTATCTTCGTGGATGAAAAAGGGGCTAGAGACGAATACGATGCCCGGATGGGCGGGATCATCGTGGTATTTCTTGCGGTACATGGATCCACGAAATAAAAAAGCATTTGCAGACAAAACAGCTTTAAAATATTGGAAAAATGTAGATGTGTATGTTGGTGGACAAGAACACGCGACCGGACACGTTCTGTATGCGCGTTTTTGGCATAAATTCCTGTATGACTACGGTCTCGTTATGGTGGATGAGCCGTTTCAAATGTGGCGACAGCAGGGCATGATACTTGGTTCTGATAATCGTAAAATGAGCAAACGATGGGGCAATGTCATAAATCCTGATGAGGTTGTTCATACGTATGGTGCAGATACACTTCGTCTCTACGAAATGTTTATGGGGCCGTTCGACGCGTCTCTGCCGTGGAGTACAGATAACATAATCGGTTCACGACGGTTTGTTGAACGGGTGTGGCGAATGGCATACAAAGTTGTCGTTTCTGGTGTAGTAGTTGATAAGAAATTTGAGATTTTATTACACAAAACAATCAAGAAAATTACTGATGACATCGAGACGTTTTCGTTTAATACATCTGTCTCTGCGCTCATGATTCTCATAAATGAAATGGAGCGAAATGGTGAGGTTTCAAAAAATGATTTCGAAGTTTTTTTGAAGCTTTTGTCTCCGTTTGCACCACATATTGCTGAGGAATTATGGCACTGGTTTGGTCATAAAACACTCATCGTGCAGGAGGAATGGCCAAAGGCCGATCCTGCAAAGATGACCGCATCTGAAGTGAGGATTATTGTGCAGATAGATGGAAAAGTCCGAGGACAGTTTATTGCCGAACCCGGTATTACTGAGTCAGAAGCTCTCCGTACTGCAAAGGGATTGGAAAGCATCGCAAAATGGCTTCTTGGTAAACAGATAAGCAAAGTCTTTTACATTCAGGATAAATTACTCAATATTGTTCTGTAAGATTGCAGGATACACATAACTGTGCTTTTATTGTTTGTAGAAAGGAGTCTAAAATGACTCATGACGAAGACACCCTTCCTCAAGTGGTGGGGTGTACTCTTGCTATGCAAGAGGAAATTTTGGAAGACAAAGACGAGGAAATCTCTCGTTTGAAACAAAAGTGTGCTGATTTGGAGAAAGATCTCCAAGAGAAATATGATGCTCTAAAAAAAGTTACCACAGAAAATGGTGAGCTGAAAGATGAACATTTGGGACTAGAGGTACAGTTGCTTGATGTCAAACGTAAGTTTTTTAGTCAGGGTCAGATTTTGATTGATTTAAACTTAAAATTACAACACCAAGAAGAGAGAATTCGAGGTTTGCTTACTCAAGATATGGCCTTACTAAGCCTTATTCAATCTATGGAGAGGTCACTTGTTAGTTTCTGGCCATTTTGTTTCAGATGGAGGATTGTCTCCAGACTGAGAAAGATTGTTGGATTGGGTAAGACATAATCCGTGATCACTGTTCAGACCTTGCGTTCCTGTGGAATGGCGCGAGGTCTTTGTTTTTATGCAAAAAGATATCCACAGATATGCTAAAAACCACTCATATTTTGCCATATTGACAGAGGTCTTGACTCAAATTGATAACAATGATACAAATAAGGGATATGACCAGCAAAGCAATAATAACATTCAAACCAAAACAGGTGACAAAGCACCTGCTTTCTGTACTTGGTACCCGAGCTCAAGACGTTCTCGTTGGACGATTTGGTCTTGGTACTGATACAAAACGCCAGACGCTCGAAGCGATAGGCAAAAAATACAAAATTACTCGCGAACGTGTTCGACAGATAGAAAACTACTCGATTATTAATATTCGAAAGTCAAAGGAATATGCGAAGGATAAACCTGTATTCGATGAGATAAAAACCATCATGACAAACCTTGGTGTTGTTGTATCCGAAACAGAACTCCTCGAACACTTCTCAAAGGACAAATCAATTCAAAACCACATCCATTTTCTCCTTGTTATTGGTGAAGATTTCACTAAGGAAAAAGAAGATTCAGAGTTTAATCACCGATGGCATGTTGATAAGGATACATCAAAGAAAATTGATGAGTCTCTTCGTCACCTCTACAGTACTCTTTCGGATGAGGAAATACTTTTCGAAGGTGATATGGTCAAACGATTTCTCGAACATGTGAAAGATGTTTCTGATAAATACAAAAATGAAGAAATAGCTAAGCGATGGTTGGCTCTCTCAAAACTCATCAATAAAAATCCACTTGGTGAATGGGGTAAGTCTGCATCATCAAACATTCATGCAAAGGGCATGCGAGACTACGCCTTTCTCGTTATTCGCCGACACGGTTCACCGATTCACTTCCGAGAAGTTGCAAAGCTCATCACTGAACTATTTAAGAAAAAAGCTCATGTAGCGACTACACACAATGAGCTCATCAAAGACTCTCGATTTGTACTCGTCGGACGTGGTCTCTATGCACTCAAGGAGTGGGGATACATGTCAGGTGTTGTAAAGGATGTGATCAGAGGGGTTATTGAAAAGAACGGTCCGATGACTAAAGACAAGATTGTAGAGAAGGTTCTCAAGGAGAGATACGTCAAAGAGAACACAATCATGGTCAATCTCCAAAATCCAAAATTGTTTAAACGAATGAAAGACGGACGATACGCTATTGCATAATCAATAAAAAAACCATCCCGAACCTATCGGGATGGTTTTTTTATTGTGCATTCGATATACTTAATACATATGTTTGATTCGCTCATACAGATGTATCGTGATTTACACATTGGACTTGTGTTTTCATTTCTCTACAATACGGCATTTATTTGGATACCTGCGATACTTGTCATCGTTCTGTGGAATGTGTGGTTGACGTACAGACGCACGTTATTTTTCGCTAAACAGAAATATGTGTTACTTGAAATTAAACTACCAAAGGAGATTTTCAAATCACCACTCTCGATGGAACTTTTCTTTAATAGTTTGTACCAAACTGGAGGAGAGGGGACGTGGTACGACGTGTACTGGAGTGGGCAGACACGCCCATGGTTTTCTCTCGAGCTTGTGTCGATTGATGGTGGTATACATTTTTTTATATGGACTCGAAAGGGGATGCGAAATGTCATCGAATCAACACTGTATTCCCAATTCCCAGGAATCGAGATATACGAGTCGGCTGACTATACACTTCCGGTTACATTTGATCCTACAAAAATAGGTATGTGGGCGAGTGAATTTGAACTCACTAAGCCTGATCCACTTCCAATCAAAACGTATGTTGACTATGGTATGGACAAGGATCCAAAAGAAGAATATAAAATCGACCCAATGACGCCACTTATTGAATTTTTAGGATCACTTGGACGAGGTCATCAGGCGTGGATACAGATTATAATACGAGCACACAAGGCCGAGGATAAGGATCCTGCTGGTTCAGGAAAGTTAGTCGATCTCAAATGGGCAAAGGCCGCCGAAGCAGAAGTGAAAAAAATACTAGATAAAACAAAAGGTGAAAAGGATGCGGAAGGCAAGGAAAAACCAGGTCGTAGAGAAACCGATATGGAAAAGGAAATAATAAAGGCTATTGAACGAAGTGTTGCCAAGATTCCATTTGATGTTGGTATTCGCACGATACTCTTTGCACCAAAGGATATTTTTAGTCCAGATAACATTGCAGGTGTTGTGGGTGGGTTTCGAAACTATAATTCAAATCATTTAAATGGGTTTAAGCCTGCACGGACTGCCGGTGGAAAATACAACTATTGGTGGCAGAAAGAATATTTTAATAAAAAGGATATAATTGAAGAAAAGGAAGATTTGCTCGATGCGTATAAGAAACGTGCATATTTCTACAACGAACATGCGCACCCATATTTCGTATTAAACACAGAAGAGCTTGCAACGATTTATCATTTCCCTGGTGGTGTGTCTGCAACACCAACATTTACACGTATTGGTTCAAAGAAAGCAGAAGCTCCACCAAACCTACCTTTGTAAATGGGTATTTCCTATATATAGATGAACATCAAAAAATACAAAACTGAACTCTATTTTCTCGGCACGTACGTCATCCTATGTATGTATGTTTTTATGTCTACTCCGCCGAAAGAATTTCCAGTCAATTCAGTGTTCACAATCACACCCGGAAGTTCTCTGACACAAGTGACTCGTCAGTTGCATGATAAAAAAATTATTCGATCACAGGTTTTATTTCAGAGCGCGGTGATTGTGCTTGGAGGTGAAAAACGTGTAATCGCGGGAGATTATTTGTTCGATACACGTGATACCTCACCACATATTGCATATCGGTTTTTACATGGTTTGTTTGAACTTAATCCTATTAAAATAACGATTCCTGAAGGATGGAATACATTTCAGATTGCTCGATATATTAAAAAACAAATACCTACGTTTGATGTCGATGCATTTCTAAAAATAACAAAAGAAAAGAAATTAGAAGGATATCTGTTTCCAAATACATACTTTTTCTCACCGCATGTAACTCCAGAGGGTGTGGCACAGCAAATGTCGTCGATGTTTACCGCGTCTCTTCTCACAGTACCAGAAATCAACACATTCCGTGCATCAAAAAATGACATCATCACAATGGCGTCACTTGTTGAAGCCGAAGCACAGACCACTGCAGACCGGCGGATTGTTGCTGGAATTCTGTGGAAACGGTTATCAGAGGGGATGCCACTCCAAGTCGACTCAACATTTATGTATATAAATGGCAAAAATACATACGAACTCACTGCAAGTGATTTGAAAATTAACTCACCCTACAATACATACATATATAGAGGATTACCTCCGACTCCGATTAATAACCCGGGAATTGATTCGATTCGTGCTACCGTTACTCCTGTCGATACTGAAAATCTTTTTTTCTTTTCGAGTCGAGACGGGACTATGTACTATGCAAAAACATACGAACAACACAAGAAAAATATCAGCCGATATGGTGGAAATTAAGTAGACGAGATGTGTTCACATGCGATATACTTTAGTGGTAAAGGTCGATTAATATATACTATGAAATTTCATATATGAAATCACTACACATGATCGCTTTCATTCTTCTCGTAGTGGGAGGATTGAACTGGCTTTTGGTTGGAATTTTTATGTGGGACGTAGGTTCATTGTTTGGAGGTCAGGCAGAAACGATTCCACGCATCATCTACATTCTCGTTGGTCTCTCAGCTATTTATGAAGTATTGACTCACAAGTCAAACTGCAATAATTGCTCAGTTAAGAGTGGAATGGGAACAACAATGTAATACGTGTTGTTTTTTATATCACAAAAGAAAAACACTACACATACGTAGTGTTTTTCTTTTGTGATATACTTGTGTGCATGGAACATACCACAAAAACAGAAGTTGCTATTTTAGGAGGAGGATGTTTTTGGTGCACAGAAGCTGTCTTTAAAATGCTTAGAGGTGTCATCTCTATTGAACCGGGATATGCAGGTGGGACAACAACACATCCAACGTATGACACTGTTTCCTCTGGAACGACAGGACATGCGGAAGTAATCAGTATCACCTATGATCCCACACTCATTCATTTTAGAGATTTACTTACCGTTTTCTTCGCGTCACATGACCCAACTACTGTAAATCGCCAAGGAGCAGACGTTGGGACACAGTACAGATCAATCATTCTCTATACATCTGAACATCAAAAAAAGGAAGCATATGATTTTATTGCAGAGCTCAATGCGTCTAGTAGGGAAGGATCATCGATTGTTACTGAAATCGTTCCACTTGCAGAGTTCTATCCTGCCGAAAATTATCACAAGGACTACTATGCGTTACATCCAGAGAATCAATATTGTGAGATAGTTATTAATCCAAAATTACAGAAAGTTCAAAAACAATTTGCAGAATTACTAAAGAAAAATACATAAATATATGAATGATCACAGTATACCAACAGAAGAAGAAATCAAATCAAAACTAACTCCTGAGGAATATCGTGTATTGCGTGAACGGGGAACAGAAGTACCTTTTTCGGGGAAATTACTCCACGATGATCGGAGTGGTATGTATACATGTAAAGTCTGTGGACAGGGACTGTTTATGTCTGATGCAAAGTTTGATTCGGGTACTGGGTGGCCGAGTTTTGATCAAGCAATCTCTGGGAGTGTTATCGAAAAGGATGATACTGAACTCGGTATGCATCGAACAGAAATTCTCTGCTCTCGGTGTCACTCTCACCTCGGACACGTGTTTCTAGATGGCCCAACCGAAACTCATAAACGATATTGTCTTAATTCAGTTTGTTTGGATTTAGAACCAGAGAAATAAAATTATTCTATGAAGAAAATTCTGAGTATATTTATCACACTTTCCTCTTTCCTCTTTCTCTATGGCGGTATAGCCATTGTATACTATGCTCTCTCAATTATTTTCCCTTCAGAGCAAAATCATTTCTTGGATATTGTTCGTGTGGTTATGTTTCTGTTTACCTTCCTATTTATCTTCTCGATTATCATAAGTGGACGGTTTTATAATTCATTTACACGGGTTGTATACCTTCTGTCTTCTGTATGGATGGGATTCTTTTTTTATCTTTTTATTGCTGTGTCCGTCTACAGCATTATTCGATTTCTCGGAAGTTTGGTTTATCCAGACTTTACATTCTATTACGGAGGAATTGGCCTTGTATGTGGTGCTATTTGTGTCACTCTGTACGGTCTATTTCATGCAGAGGATATTAAAACCACTCGAATACAGATCTCTCTTCCTCGTCTTCATGATGCGTGGAAAAGTCGAGTGGCGGTCTTTGTAAGTGATATTCACATAGGACAGATTCACAGTACACCCTTTACTGAAAGAATCAGAGATGAAATACGTAAGCACACTCCTGACATCGTATTTCTTGGTGGTGATGTATATGACGGCACAGCGACTAGTATACACGAACCACTTACTCCTTTGGTTGAAATAAATCCACCACTTGGTATTCATTTTGTAACTGGTAATCATGAACAGTTTACATCGGACACAAAGTTCGAAGATGCGATACGCAATGCTGGTATTAATGTCCTCAATAATACATACATTGAAATAGACAACCTCCAGATTCTTGGTGTTGATTATCGAACGTCTGTCCTCAGAGAAAATTTTAAACAGATTCTTGATGGTATGAATATAGATGCATCAAAACCTTCTATTCTCATCAAACATGTTCCTACACATGTTGATGTGACCGCTCAGGCAGATATTTCATTTCAAATTTCGGGACACACACATCGTGCTCAAGTCTGGCCACTGTCGCATATTCCTAAAATAGTGTTTAAAGGGTTTGATTCTGGTTTACGAAAACTAAACAATACACATGTATTTACATCAAGTGGTGTGGGTACGTGGGGCCCACCACTTCGAGTTGGAACGCATGCGGAGATTGTGGTTATCACATTTGAAGAGAGAGATGAGACATGATACAATTCAGCAGTTATTTTAATTTATTCATATTACAACTATTATGGCTACGAAAAAAACAACTGCGACAAAAGGGATGATGGGTCACAAGAAAGCACCACAAGCATCTGTATCGGGTTTTAAGATTAGTAAAATCATTGGACGAGAAATTCTAGATTCGCGTGGTAATCCAACTGTTGAGGTAGATGTTCTCCTTGCAGATGGGTCACTCGGACGTGCTGGTGTACCCTCTGGTGCATCGACAGGTAGTCATGAGGCAGTTGAGCTTCGTGATGGTGACAAAAAAAGATACGGTGGAAAGGGTGTACAGAAAGCGGTGTCACATGTAAATGAATCACTACAGAAAATGCTTAAAGGTAAAGTATGGAATCAGTCAACACTTGATCGAGCGATGATTGCACTCGACGGTACTGAAAATAAGGGTAAGTTTGGTGCCAATGCAATTCTCGGAATTTCACTTGCATTTGCAAAGGCCGTCGCTCTCTCTCAGAAAAAACCACTTTGGAAATACTTTAAAGATATTTCAAAAACAAAAGAAGTTTATCTTCCTGTGCCGATGATGAATATTTTAAATGGTGGTAAACACGCTGAAAATTCAACAGATCTTCAGGAGTTTATGATTATGCCAACAGGTGCAAAATCATTTGCACAGGCACTCCAGTGGGGAACTGAAGTTTTTCATGAGCTTAAGAAGATTTTGAAAGCTCGAAAATTAAATACATCAGTTGGTGATGAGGGTGGATATGCACCATCACTCCCATCAAATGAATCTGCAATCGAGATTATTCTCGAAGCAATTAAAAATGCAGGATATGTTCCGGGTAAAGATATTAGTATTGCGATTGATGGAGCAGCAAGTGAAATATATAGAGATGGTAAGTATCATTTAGAGACTGAAGGGAAGGTTCTTTCGAGTGAGGAAATGGTGGCGTTTTACTCTGAATGGGTCAAAAAGTTTCCAATCGTCTCTATTGAGGATGGATTGGCTGAGGATGACTGGGCTGGGTATGCAAACATGACCAAGCAACTTGGCAAGAAAGTTCAGATTGTTGGAGATGATTTGTTTGTTACAAATATTGCACGACTTAAACGAGGTATCGAAGAGAAATCAGGAAACTCAATTCTCATTAAACTCAATCAAATCGGCACTGTCACAGAAACTATCGAAGCTATACACATGGCACACGAAGCTGGATTCACTGCTGTTGTATCACACCGATCTGGAGAGACGGAGGACACAACAATCTCTGATTTCGTAGTTGGTTTGGGTACTGGACAGATTAAAACTGGATCACTCTGCCGAAGTGAGCGCACTGCAAAGTACAACCAACTTCTTCGAATTGAGGAGTCACTTGGATCAAAGGCAGTGTTTCTAGGCAAGAAAGTGTTTAATAAGTAAAACATAAAACTCGTCGAGCCAATACATTTCTGGCACATCTAAGGGTACACTTATGCACAATGTACTCATTGGGCACGCATGAAGACGTGAGCGTGAAGAAACCATCCAATGATTACATTGGATATAAGTGTTCGCTCCGCTCCCTTATCTAGTGACAGAAAGGTGTTGGAGAGAAAGAGTTTTATGTTTTAAGATATGTCATACAATGAAAAATAAAACTAAACAAATTGCTCTCCTCATTCTCGATGGGTGGGGATACAGAGAGGATGCTCAGCACAATGCTGTGTTGGCTTCTAAAACACCGATATTTGATAGATTGTGGGCACAGTATCCTCATACGCTTTTGGAAGCAAGTGGGCTAGCTGTAGGACTTCCTGAGGGTCAAATGGGTAATAGTGAAGTTGGTCATACTACGATTGGTGCGGGTACCGTAATCTATCAAGACTTAGTGCGCATTAAACAGTCAATTGACTCAGGTGAATTTGCCGACAATAAGGCTCTTAACGTTGTGTTTGACCATGTTAAGAAAAATAATTCCACGCTTCATGTAATGGGTCTACTCTCCGATGGAGGGGTGCACAGTCACATGGATCATTTATTTGGTATTCTTCGTGTTGCAAAGGACAAGGGTATTAGTCGTGTTGCAATCCATGTATTTACTGATGGGCGTGATACACCACCACAGAGTGCGGGAGGGTACATGAGAGAACTCGAACGAGTACTTGCAGAGGTTGGAGTTGGTCACATTGCTTCGGTGTCTGGACGATTCTATGCTATGGATCGTGACAATAACTGGGATCGATTGGCAAAAACAGAAGAAGTTTTGTTCAGTGGAATTGGTAAAAATTGTTCTATTCCTCCATCACAATATCTTGAAAATCTCTACAAAGAAAACAATGGTAAAGCGAGTCTCGATGAGCATATCGAACCTATTGTATGTGAAATAGACGGGAAAGTGTCGAAAATAGAAAAAGGAGATGCGGTTTTCTTTTTCAATTTCCGTGCAGATCGAGCACGCATGCTCTCTCAGAAAATACTTGAGAAAATAGATGAGCATGATTTGAAGTTTGCGACACTGACGGAGTATGATTCGTCATATACATCAGAAGTGGTGTTTCCAAAAGTCGAAATTGAGACGACTCTTGCAAAAGAAATATCACAGGCAGGATTGACTCAAGCACATATTGCAGAAACTGAAAAATTTCCACACGCAACCTACTTTCTTAACGGTGGGGTAGAAGAACCTCATCTAGGTGAAGAGCACATTATGCTTGATAGTCGCAAGGATGTATTGACACACGATATGGCACCAAAAATGCGTGCAGAGGGAATTGCGGATAAAGCAATCGAACAGATTGAGCGCGGAACGAATTTCATTTTCATAAACTTCGCTAATCCAGATATGGTTGGACACACTGCAAATGTACCAGCAATCATAGAGGCGATAGAGGAGACAGACACACAGCTTGGACGGGTCATTGATGCACTTGAGCGGGCAGGTGGTGTTGCCTTTGTTACCGCAGATCATGGAAATGCAGAGGTAAATGTCGATCCTATAACTGGAGATAAACACACATCTCATACAATAAACCCTGTACCCGCAATACTCACACAAATAGGTCTCACTTTGAGAGAGGGAACATTGGCTGATATTACACCAACGATTCTTTCACTTTTTGATATTCCAAAACCTGAGGTAATGAGTGGTAGTGATTTGGTAGTGTAGTATTGACCCGCACTCTTTCGTGGGGTTTGACCCACGGCCTGTTTTCCTGTATATTTTCTCTCGGACCGTTCTTTACAGTGGAAAGAAAGGAAAATTGTGTACATATTTCCATCGTTTTATCGTGCAGTCATTATTATTGGTTCCCAAGGATCTGGGAAAACAACAGTACTTAGTACCCTAACAAGGACTGGATACGAACCGAGTGTTATGAGTGATCTCATTAAACACCGGTATCAGGTTGATTCAGATTTCGAAAAAGATTTTCCTCGTGACTACTATCTGGACAATGGAAAACGTTATCCAGATCGTGTGATTAGAGGTATTACGGACGCTCACTTTGAGCGTTTCCGTCATGGTAGAAATTTTGCTTTTGATGGTTTTGTGAGAAGTCAATATCAAGCCAATGATATGTTGTACAAGCTTCTTAATTTGGATTACAAGATTCTCACTCTCGTGCTTGAGTGTCCACGTCCACTTTGTGTTGAGCGTATTAAACTTAGAGTTGGTTACATGCAAGCAAATGGGTTTTCTGTTCGCCCTGATGACATTGATCCGGAAAAGGTAGCCAGTCGGTTGGATGATTATGATGAGCAGTTGCCACGAGTTCTTGGTGTGTTTTCAAAGAAGCAACAACAAGTAATCGCAATCGATGCTTCCCAATCGCGGGAGTCTGTTGTTCAGCAGGTTTCCACTGCTGAACAAAGGTTTTTCAATCCTGAATAGCAAGTACCAGCGACCCCTCACCCGGGTCGCTTTATTTTTATACGATTACTCCGATTAGGACATATCACGTTACTGTGTCATAAAACAATTTAAGTTGAAATTTGTCAAACTATATTATATAATATTACTGTCGCAGATATATCACATCATCGATATTTCTCTTATGTATATAGGTCGATTGCACTATCACTAACTTTGCAAGTACACATACATATCTTTGCCAAGATATTGTTCTGCCCATTATTCACTAAATACATATATATGAATACTATTAAAAAATTTAGCCTCATGACGGCATTATTTTTAGCAGTTGCTATTCCCGCAATATCACATGCTGATGTTCTTACACGACAGCTAGAACTAGGTATGTCGGGCGCAGATGTATCGTCACTCCAGACATTTCTCGCACGAGATATTACTCTCTATCCACAGGGGTTGGTCACAGGATATTTTGGATTTCTCACGAAAGCAGCAGTGTCGAATTTCCAGACTCGAAATGGTATTGCCTCAGTGGGTCGTGTTGGACCAGCAACACTTCCAGTACTTAATATGCAAATGGCAGGAGGTGTCGTAACAACTGGTGGGCAAGCGCCGATGATTACCAGTGTAAATACGAATTCAGGAAGTAACAACACTGTTGTGAGTTGGAATACAAATGAGTATGCACAGGGGTTAGTGTACTACAGTACAAGCCCTCTCGTTACATACGAAAATGTAAATTCAGTTAATGTAAGTGGACAGACTGCAATGACAGACTCAAATAACCGAACATCACAGTCAGTGTCTATCCAGAATTTGCAGCCAAATACAACATATTACTACTTGGTCTACACAACGGATCAAGATGGAAATGTCAGTGTAACATGGCCATCTACGTTCCATACATCTAACTAACGTCTATGCTTACAACAATTGCAATTGTTCTCATCATACTTTGGTTACTCGGTATAGTGACATCGTATACACTCGGGGGGTTTATCCATGTGCTACTTGTGATTGCCCTTATTGTGGTCATTATTCGTATCATCAGAGGTGAGAGGGTCTTAAACTAGGCGTAGAGAGGTCGAAAATAGATAACAATACAACCGCATTATGCGGTTGTATTGTTAATCAAAAATCTTTGCTAAATATGTGTTCATGTCGCGTTGATCGAGATCATAAAAATATTTTCCCTCAGTGTGTAGTTTTGTTGCGAGTTCGACACCGACGAATCTCCAGTGCCACGGTTCGTACTGAAAGAATTTATTTGATTTGGGATATGAAATTATGAAGCCAAATCTGTGTGCATTTGCGAGAAGCCATGTGTATGCGGGAGTTTTTTCAAAACCATTTAGGTTTTCACCGGTAGATGTTGCTGTAAAATCCACAGTACTACCAAGTTGATGTTCAGAATACCCCTGATCCGCTGAGAATTTATTTGCAGTGCCTGCTCCATATGTTACCTTGTAACTTGCTTTGAGGTTTGCCTGTGTGCCAAATGATCGATATGCAGATAGGATGTCGATGGTTACGGTATCTGCCTGTGCTGCTCGGAGCATATTTTCCAAGAAAGGTTTTACGTTTGTGTGAATTTTCTCAGGTTTTTCTTTTCTGTACAAATATGTACTATCAATATCATTCAGTGCAGAGGGGATATAGTTCTCACTCAAGAAGTATACATTTGAGTATTTCTGGAGTAATTCTCTGTCAGTTTTGCTCAGTTTATCGAGAGTGTTTACTGTCGATGTGATTGTTTGAATCTGTGCATCAATCGCATTATTTTTCTCTACTTCTGAGTTCAGTTTCAAAGTCAGATCGGAGTTGGTGTGCTCGGCGTTTAGCACAACTTCTGTCTGCACACGGAGTGCCTCTGTGGTGCTCGCAAGTTCCGTCTCTGTCGCGTATAGGGAAGCAGTCACAGTGCGATACCTATATGTTCCATAGCCAATGACACCGAGGAGTATCACAAGAACTGAGAGTAGTATCCATGTGTACACGGGTATGGGATTTTTGTGTTCGTGTGGTATCGTCATGTGTGTAGCTTATTTAAACACCATTACTCCACTATCAAAAGCGAGATCAAATACAAGTTCACCTTTAGATGTAAAATGGTAGCTAGATATTTGATTGAGCATTTTTGTAAAATCCTGCTCCTGTGACCCTTCACAATACATGAGTGTTGATACGATATTTTTGAATGCAATTTTATTCTGAGTGATGGAATACTCTCCACCAACACCGTTACAATCAGTCGTTGCTCCAAAAGTGTCTTTTGATTTAAATGTCAGTGTAAATTTCTGAGGTACTTTCGGTGTAATTTTTGTGTCATTATTGTATTGTGTACTCTGCCAATTCCATGTTTTCATATTGAGCTTCATCCGTGCAGGGTCAGCCTCTCCCTCAAAATTTGAAACAACTTCACCAAACTGTGAGGTGGTTGGGTCGAATATGAGTCGGAGACTTTTGCCAAGTGATGGTTGTATTGCAAAGCTCTCACCGGGTTTTCTATCCGCGTAGTTTACCGTAACAATGGTTTTATCGAATTCATTTTTTGATATTTCTGTGGTCTGTGGAGCAATCCGGTCACCGATAAGGAGTCCATGTGAACCGACATATCCCTGTGGTGTATTGAGCGCACCAACAATATAATAGAATGTACCACTTCCACCTCTACTTTGAGTGAGGAGAAATACTGTATCCATGCGTCCATCACCATCAAGATCTACCTGTGCATCGTTGCCAAAGTACCGAGTAGTGATGCTCTCAGCAGAACCGGATGCAATAGGAACCTGTGAAATCCCATTTACTAATGTCACCGATGACCCATCAATAGTATATGTTGTATTTTTTGGGTCGCTCATCTGCGGGGTAGGGGTGATGGGCTTTTGCCTAGACAGCAATGCAACTATTCCAATACCCACAATGAGACACACGAACAGCACGATGTATGTTTTTTTCATACATATAGTATAGCA